>NZ_JBHWXB010000008.1:208773-264472 GCF_042729855.1 Rhodococcus sp. NPDC060090
ATTTTTTCTGGTTCTCTTGTTTTACTGCTGATTTTTGGGCTTTGTGCGCTTAAACCCTTATTTGTTCACCCCCGCCGTTTGCCGGGCTCGGATCCACACTTTTCTCATTTGAGGGCCGGGGCGAGCGCCGCAGCGACGAGGACACACACCAACGGCACTACCATCGCCACCGTCAGAGACGACACCTCGGAGATCCAGCCGATCGTCGCCGGTCCGGCCAGGAACCCGATATAGCCCAGTCCGACGACCCGTGACATGTTCTTACCCGGCGTGCCGGTCGCGATATTTCCTGCAGCGGTGAAGATCTGTGGGACCGCTCCCGAGAGGCCCAGACCGAACAACGCCCATCCCGTAAGTGTCAGTGGCAACCACGGCGACACCATCACCAGAGCCATCCCCGCTGCGGCCACGAGAGTGCCGTACCGGACCACGGCGACACCGCCGATTCGCGCGCTGACCCGATCGGCGACGAACCGGCCCAGCGTCATCGTCGCGGAGAACGCACCGAACGCCAGCGCCGCCACGGAATCTGCCGCGTTCAGATGCTCCTTCACCTGGAGGGCACTCCAGTCGTTGGCGACGCCCTCGCTGAGCATCAGCCCGAACGCGACGCCGCCGAGCAGGATCACCCGCGCCGAGTAACCACCTCTGCCGCGCTCGGCAGGTGTGTGCGGCATCGGCTCGCTTCGTACGAGATGACGCCCCGCCCACAGGATCGCGACGAGACCGACGGCGCCGGCCGCTGCCAACGTCACGGGTGGGTCGATGCCCGCGGCGAGTGTCGCGGCACCGACGAGCGACCCGGCGATTCCACCCATCGAGAACAATCCGTGGAACGCAGCCATGATCGGGCGGTGATAACGCCGTTCGACAACCACGGCTTGAGAATTCATCGACACATCGAGCGCGCCGTTCGCGAAACCGAACAGGACCAGGGCGACGGCGAGCTGCCACGGTGTGGTCGCGAGTCCGGGGCCGACCACCGCGAACGCGAGTATCGCGCCGAACACCAGCGTGGTGCGGTCGCTGCCGAAGCGGTCGGCGAGGTACCCCGTCGCCTGCATTCCTCCGATGGCACCGACCGCGAGGGCGAGCAGCAGCGTCCCCAGCGCGCCGTTACCGATACCCACCCGTTGCTGGACCACCGGGATGTGGACGACCCACATCGCGAGGAGGAAGCCGTTGACACCGAAGACGGTGAACACGGCGGCGCGTGCGCGGGTGAGGACAGTATCGATCACGGAACTCCACGCTAGCGTTCCTGCGGAGTTCTGCTCGGTGGGCCGTCAGGGCGCCGAGACGAGTGTCGGCACCGGATCCTTCAGGACCGCACCGATCGCTGCCAGGGCGCACCCGGCCTGTTCGCCGTCGACGAGCCGATGATCGAACGCCAGCGACAATGTCGCGACCTTCCGCACCGCGAGCGCTCCGTCGACCACCCACGGCCGGTCCGAGATCGCCCCGACCGCCAGAATCGCCGCTTCCCCTGGATTGAGGATCGGGGTACCGGCATCGATACCGAACACTCCCACGTTGGTGATCGAGATAGTCGACCCCGTCAAGTTCGACGGGGACGCCTCTCCGGACCTCGCGCTGCCGGCAGCCGCGGCGATCGCGCCTGACAGTTCGGGAAGCCGCATCTCGTGCGCGTCGCGCACCACGGGCACCTTCAGACCCTCGTCGGTGGCCGTTGCAATGCCCAGGTGTACACGGTGGTGGGTCACGATCTCCTGGGCTTCCTCGTCCCATGACGAGTTCAACGACGGTTCGTCGGCTATGGCCCGCACCAGTGCGGTCGCGACGATCGCCAGCGACGTCAAGTGCGTGCCGTCGAACGGCGGCGACGAGCGCAGCCGCGTCACCAACTCGACGGTGTTCGTCACGTCGCACGTGAGAAACAGCGTTGCGTGTGGCGCCGAGAATGCACTGCGTGTGACGGCCGCGGCACTGCGCTTGCGGATTCCGCGGATGGGGACACGTGTCTCGTCCTCGGATATTGATGTCTGTGTCGGTGCCCCGTCGGCGTTGCGCCGGACATCGGCGCGAGTGATCACGCCACCCGGGCCGGTGCCCTCGACGGTGGCGAGGTCGACGCCGAGTTCCTTCGCCTCGCGCCTCGCCCCGGGTTTCGCGTCGGGCCGGCGTACGAGAGCACCGCTGCTGCTCGGCTCTGCGTCGGGCTCGGGCTTTCGGGAGCCGCGTCTGCTCACCGGCGCCTCGCCGGGACCGTAGCCGACGAGAACCTGCGGTCGCTGCTCGGTCGCCTGTTCTTCGGGTCCGGTGGACGTGGAATCGGTCTCGGCGCCACTGCCGTCCGGCACGGTGATCCGCAGCAACGGAGCACCCACCGGCACGGTGTCGCCGGGGGAGGCCAGCAACTCGGCGACGGTCCCGGCGTACGGCGACGGCAACTCGACCGTCGCCTTCGCCGTTTCCACCTCGGCGATCACCTGATTGAGTTCGACGTGATCGCCCACCTGGACCGTCCACACGATCAGATCCGCGTCGGCCAGACCCTCACCCAGGTCGGGCAACCGGAATTCCTTGGCAGTGTCCACTCTCGGTTCTCCGTTGCTCACGCCGCGAAGCTGCGGTCGACGGCATCGAGAATCCGGTCCGGGTCGGGGCGGTGATGGGATTCGAGTTTCGCCGGGGGGTAGGGAATGTCGAATCCGCCGACCCGGAGCACCGGGGCTTCGAGTTGATAGAAGCACCTTTCGCTGATACGCGCCGCGATCTCGGCTCCGA
This sequence comes from Rhodococcus sp. NPDC060090, assembly GCF_042729855.1. Classification (NCBI taxonomy): domain Bacteria; kingdom Bacillati; phylum Actinomycetota; class Actinomycetes; order Mycobacteriales; family Nocardiaceae; genus Rhodococcus; species Rhodococcus sp. NPDC060090. The sequence goes on from NZ_JBHWXB010000008.1 coordinate 211,522, forward strand.
TCCCGCAGAAGACCGGCGCCTCCTGCACGACGACGAGCCGGCCCGTGCGGCGCACCGATTCCTCGATGGTGTCGAAATCGATGGGCGAGAGGGATCGCAGGTCGATCACCTCGATCGAATGTCCTTCGCTCTCGGCAATATTCGCGGCCTGCAATGCCGTGGTCATGAGCGCACCGAAAGTCACGAGTGTGGCGTCGGTCCCGGCGCGGGCGATGCGGGCTCGGTCGAGAGGTAGTTCCGGTGCCGCGTCGATGTCGACCGGTCCGCGTTCCCAGTAGCGGTGTTTCGGTTCGAGGAAGATCACCGGATCGTCGAGCGTGACGGACTGCTGGATCATCGCGAACGCGTCTGCGGGGTTGCTGGGGGAGACCACCCGTAGGCCCGCGGTGTGGGTGAAGTACACCTCGGGCGATTCCGAATGGTGCTCTACCGCGCCGATTCCGCCGCCGTACGGGATACGGATGGTCAGCGGTGCCCGGACGGCGCCCGCGGTGCGGTAGTGGATCTTCGCGACCTGCGAGACGATCTGGTCGAACGCGGGATACACGAACCCGTCGAACTGGATCTCGCACACCGGCCGGTAGCCGCGCAGTGCCATCCCGAACGCGGCGCCGATGATCCCGGATTCGGCCAGTGGTGTGTCGATGACCCGGCCGTCACCGAAATCCTTCTGCAGCGTGTCGGTGATGCGGAAGACCCCGCCCAGCCGGCCCACGTCCTCGCCCATGATCACGACCTTGCGATCGTGTTCGAGTGCGCGACGCAGACCTGCATTGAGGGCTGCGCCGAGTGTCATCGTCGTGGTGGTCGTCGTCGTGGTGGTCATCTTCCGGCCTCCTCGGTGGACACGAAACTCGCGAGGTAGTTCGCGTAGTCGGCGCGTTCTCGTTCGAGCAGTGGATGCGCGGTGGTGTACACGTGGTCGAACATGCTCAGCGGCTCGGGATCGGGTAGGTCGAGGGTGCCGCCGCGCAAGCGCGCCGCGGCTGCATCGGCCGCATCCTTCACCTCGGCGAAGAATGTGTCATCCGCAAGGTTCTCGCGGTCCAGTAGCTTGCGCACCCGCTCGATCGGGTCGCGTGCCCGCCATTCGTCGAGGTCGGCGTCGGTGCGGTAGCGGGTGGGGTCGTCGGAGGTGGTGTGCGGACCCATCCGGTAGGTCAGGGCCTCGACGAAGAACGGCCCCGCGCCGTCGCGCGCATGCCGGGCTGCGCGGCGGGTGACAGCGAGGACCGCGAGTACGTCGTTGCCGTCGACCTGCACGGCGGGCATACCGAACCCGGCGGCACGTTGCGCGATCGGGACCGGCGTCTGGAGGTGAGTGGGGGCGCTGATGGCCCAGTGATTGTTCTGGCAGAAGAACACGACGCCGACGCCCCAGCTCACCGCGAAGCCGAGCGCCTCGGACACATCGCCCTGGCTGGTGGCGCCGTCGCCGAAATAGGCGACGGTCGCGATATCGGCGCCGTCGAGCTTGGCGCCCATCGCGTATCCGGTGGCGTGCAACCCCTGCGAACCCACGACGATCGCGGGGTTCGTCATGTTCACGGTCGCGGGATCCCAACCGGAGTGCGCACATCCGCGCCACATCCGGGTCATGTCGGCGGGATCGACACCACGGCACCAGGCGACTCCGTGCTCGCGGTAACTGGTGAAGATGTAGTCGTCGCGTTCGAGCGCGTGGGCAGATCCGACCTGCGCGGCCTCCTGACCGGTGAGGGGCGCCCAGAGGCCGAGTTCGCCCTGCCGCTGGAGAGCGGTGGCTTCGGCGTCGAGCCGGCGGACGACGACCAGATCGCGGTACATCGTGCGCAGACACTCGGGATCGATGTCGGCAACCAGCGCGGCGTATTCGGGGTTGTGGACGCGCCTGCCGTCAGGCTGGATGAGCTGAACAGGATAGGTCGGGGATACCACCATCGTCGATCACCTCGTCGGTGCAGGACCGGATGCCCTTGTGGGACGGACCGGACTCGTAGTGTGCCGTACCTCACATGATCCACGTTCGGGGAGAGTGCGCAATCGACCGAGGTCGGATTGAGCAGGAAGCACGGGTACTCGCCGGTTTCGGGTGGCACACTGTGAAAGATGACCAATGTGGACGCGACCGACGCCCGTCTGCTGGTCGAGCTGGCGCGCACACCGCGGGCCACAGGTGTCGAGCTGGCGCAGCGTCTGGGGTTGTCCCGCAACACCGTGCAGGCGCGTCTTGCGCGATGGGATGCGGAAGGGCTGCTGGCATCGTTCGAGCGGCGGGTCGATCCGGTTGTGCTCGGCTATCCGCTCGCCGCGTATGTGGCGACGACGGTGGACCAGCATCGTCTCTCCGACGTCGTAGCGGCGCTGGAGCGGATCCCGGAGGTCGTCGAGGTCTACGGGCTCGCGGGCGCCATCGATCTGTCCGTCAAGATCGTCGCCCGCGACACGGACGACCTGTACCGGCTCGCCGGACAGATTCTCGAGATTCCCGGAGTGGAACGCACCAACATGTCGCTGGTGATGCGCGAACTGGTCCGGCAGCGCGCGGTGCCGCTGCTCGGGAAAATCCTCGGCGACGGATAGTGGCAGAACCGCCGGCCGGGCTCAGGTCGAGCGGGTGACGAGCTTCGTGACGGCCTTGCGGATCTGCTCGGGGATCGGGACGGGGTGTCGCGTGTTCATATCGACGTACACGTGGGCGAAACGCCCGGTGGCAGCCGGAACGAGCGTGCCGTCGGCCTCCTCACGGAACAGGGCCAGCGAGTAGGTTACCGACCGGCGGCCGAGGCTCTCGACGGCGAGTCCCACCTGAAGGCGATCGGGGAACGACAGTTCCGCCAGATAGCGGCACGAGGTTTCGGCGACCACGCCGACGACGTCGAGTTCGCGGATATCCACACCGGTCGTGGTCATCAGCCAACCGTTGATCGCCGAGTCGAAGTACGAGTAGTAGGTCACGTTGTCGACGTGGCCGTAGTGATCGTTGTCGGCCCAGCGGGTCTGCACCGGCCACAGCACCGGGAACTGCCCCGGGTCGGGAGGCGCTGAGGGTCTCGTCGGCTGGCGGTTGGTCACATCTCGACGATAGTGCTATACGGACAGCAATTCTGATCAACAGTGCCCACATTGCAGAACCGACACCGAAAAAGGGCGAATCGGGGCCCTTTGGCGGCACATCGGCCCGGCTCTGCGTGCCATCATTCGGTATGGCCGACCATAATGTCCTCATCTCCTCCACCGAACTCGCCGAACGTGTCGACGGCGGAAGACCGCCGATCCTGCTCGATGTGCGCTGGGCACTCGGCGACCGGCACGGCCGGGAGAACTACCGCGAAGGTCACATTCCGGGTGCGGTGTTCGTCGATCTCGACGCCGAACTCGCCGATCCTCCGTCACTCGAACTGGGACGGCACCCGTTGCCCGACATCGAACGCCTACAGGAGGAAGCCCGCGGATGGGGAATCTCCGAGGACTCCACGGTGGTGGCCTACGACGCGACCGGCTCGATGGCGGCGGCGCGCGCGTGGTGGCTGCTGAAGTGGGCGGGGGTGCCGGACGTCCGCCTGCTCGACGGCGGACTGCCCGCGTGGATCGCAGGAGGTCACGCGGTCGCGGCCGGTCCGGGTGCGGAACACCGTCGGGGCACGATCACGCTCACCGTAGGGCACATGCCGACGGTCGGCATCGACGAAGCTGCAGAATTTCCGTCGCACGGGGTGCTGCTCGATGCGCGCACCGCGGAGCGCTATCTCGGGAGCGAGGAACCGGTGGACTCGCGCGCCGGGCACATCCCGGGCGCGATCAATGCGCCGACCGCCGGAAATCTCCGTGAGGACGGCACATTCCGGCCGGTCGATCAGCTCGCCGCCCGGTTCGCGGAACTGGGTGTGACGGGGGACGTGGCCGTGTACTGCGGGTCGGGGGTGAGCGCGGCGCACGAGATCGCAGCGCTGGCCATCGCGGGGATCGAGGCATCCCTGTTTCCGGGATCGTGGTCGCAGTGGTCCGGCGATACTCGTCGGGTCGTCGCAACGGGTTGACGGAGATGGCGACATGAATCGGACATAGCCGGAATGTGAACCGCTGTGTACGTTACCTCTGGTGACCTGTACAACCATGATGCGCGTGACCTTCCCTCTCCTGGCCACGGCCGTTGCCGGTGCGATGATCTTCACGCCCATCGCCGCTGCGGAGCCGGTCGATCCGGGAGCGCCCGCCGTATCCGAGTGCGTTCCCGCCGATGCCGTTCCCATCGACTCCGCGGCCGATCTCGGCGCGCTGACCGACCCGGCGGGAATCGAGACCTTCGCCGACGCGCGTGCCCGCATCGGTGCACTGCGCGACGTGCTCAGCCGAAGCGACGACTATCGCGGCACGTTCGTCCTCGCGTTCGACGAGATCCTCGCCTTGACCGAGCCGACCCTGACTTCGGGTGTCTACGACGATCCGGTGTGGGCGGAGAACCTGGCGGTGGAGGTGGTGCGGTTGTACATGTCCAACCTGCACGAATACGTCACCGGAGGCACTCCGGCCCCGCACTGGGCCTCGGCGCTCGCGCTCACCGAGCAGTGTGACCGGAGCCCGGGCCGGGTGCTCACCGGTGCGATCGTGGCGCACCTGGTGATCGACTTTCCCGAGGCGCTCGTGACGATCGGATCGACGCCGGAACGCACCCGTGACTTCTACACCTTCGGTGAGGCGCTCGTGGCCGCGGCGCCCGTGATCGCCGACGAATTCGAACGCGCATACGGAACGGATATGGGCCCGTTCTTCACCGGGTGGTTCGTCGGAGATCTCGTCGGTGACACCGCGACCACCACGTTCATGTTCCAGTCTGCGCGATCGGTGGCCTGGGTCAACAACTTCGGGTTGCAGAACCCCGCGACCCACGACCTCACCCGCGCCGAGATGAATCTCGCGGTCGACGCCGCGAGCGTCGTCCTCGACGGACTCGAGGCGATCGGGACCGTATGAGCATTTCGGTGCGCTAGCGGCGTGAGTACTCGGATGCGCGCCGGATCTGTTCGCCGGTGGGCCTGACGCCGGTGTACAGCTCGAACTGCAGTGCCGCCTGGAGAGCGATCACCTCGTCGCCGGTGATCGTCGGCACCCCGCGTTCGCGTGCAGCGCGCACGAGCGGGGTGTCGGGTGGCATTGCCACCACGTCGAACACCATCGACGCTGCGGCGATGACGTCGTTGGGGAAGGGTAGAGCCTCGGATTCCGCCCCGCCTCCCGCCATTCCGATGGGCGTGGCATTGACGAGGAGTCCCGGCGCCGTATCGGTCGTGTCGGTGCGCCACGCGTAGCCGTATTTCTGGGCCAGCGCCCTGCCGCTGACCTCGTTGCGTGCGACGACGGTGCCTTCGGTGAAACCGCTGTGGCGCAGGGCTGCGGCGACGGCCTTGGCCATGCCTCCGCTGCCGGCGATCGTGACGGGCAGGGCGGGGTCGACCGCGTGTGCGGCGAGCAGGTCGACCACGGCCTGGTAGTCGGTGTTGTAGGCGTGGAGGGCCCCGTCGTCGTTGACGATCGTGTTGACCGACTCGATCGCTCGTGCCGAGTCGTGAAGAACATCCACCAGCGACAGCACGGCTTCCTTGAACGGCATCGACACACCCGCACCGCGGATGCCCAGCCCGCGGATCCCGGCCACCGCGTCGCCGATGCCGGTGGGGCGGAATGCCTTGTACACGAAGTCGAGATCGAGTTCCTCGTAGAGGTAGTTGTGGAATCGGGTTCCGATGTTGCTGGGTCTGCCCGAGAGGGAGATGCACAACTGCGTGTCCTTGGAGATGCGCGAGGCCATTCCCATACGGTAGTCCGGCCACCGCTTGGAATTCTGTTCTCCCAAATGAGAATGAGGTATGTTCTCGCTATGGGAGACGATCTGGGAGCCGGCGGACTGCGATTCGAGCGTGAAGGTGCGATCGGATGGTGCACCATCGACCGCCCCGCCGCACGCAACGCATTCACCCCCGCCATGTACTACGGCCTCAAACGCGCCGTCCGGCTGGTCAACAACGACCCCGATCTGCGGGCGCTGATCATCACCGGAGTCGACGACGTCTTCGCGCCGGGCGGCGACCTGGGTGGCCGTGCGGAACCGGGCGACAACCTGCCGGAAGGGCTCTCCGGAGAAGAGGTCGTCCCGTTTCTGGCCATTCGCGACAGTCGCGCGCCCGTCATCTCCGCGGTCAACGGAATCTGCCAGGCGGGTGGGTTGCTCGTGGCCATGATGTCCGACATCGCAGTGGCCAGCGACCGCGCGACCTTCCGCGTGCCCGAACTCCTGCGTGGAATCCCCGACGCGACCTACGCCGCGACACTGCCCGCGCACATCGGCCTGGCCGCGGCCCGCGATCTGATCCTCTCGGCCCGCAAGTTCGATGCGGCCGAAGCCCTGCGTCTCGGCGTGATCTCCCGCGTCGTTCCGCACGACCAACTACGCGAAGCTGCGCTGACTGCAGCGCGCGAGGTGCTGCAGACCGCGCCGATCGCGCGAGCCCAGGTCAAACGCATGCTCAACGACCGGTACGGATTGATCGACTACCAGACCATGTTCGGTGCTCTCGAGACATCACAGGAACCCCGCGAAGGGATGAGGGCGTTCATGGAGAAGCGCGACCCGGAGTGGATTCCACAGAATCTGCCGACCGCCTGACGGTCACCTCTCCGGGCACGTCTCGGCCGCGTCGGCGAGGGCGCCGTGATCCTCCACGGTGATCGGCAACCCGTACCGCAGTGCGACCGTGAGGTACTTACCCGCAAACCAGCATCGATACCCGGCGGCGGGTGGTAGCCACCCGGAGGGGGTGTGGTCGCGTTTGGCCATGTTCGCGTTGCCGTCGACGGCAATCAGGTTGTACAGCACGTCGTTTGCGAACTGCCTGCGCAGTTCCACCGCCCACGTCGAGGCGCCGTGATCCCAGGCCGCCGCCAACGGATAAATGTGGTCGATGTGCACCGCATTCGCTTGCGCGCGCTGGAAGTCCACCCGCGCACCGGTGTACGGATCGTCGAGGGTCCCAGCGGTAACGATGCAGTCGCCGCTGCCCGGCCGGAGGACCACGTCGCGCAGGTCCCGCGCAAGCACGTTGTTGCGGGTGTCGCAGCCGTCGTGTCCGCCGGGCCCGGGGTGCTCGTCCGTCCACGCGTGCCCGAAGACGCAGCCGGCACCGCTTCCACAGTCGCGGTCGTAGCCACCGGGGTGCGGGCGCTCGGGTACCACCGTCACCGCAGTGAGTAATTCGTCGATCACGCTGCGCGACGGACTACCGGGGACGGGATCCGTCGCCCGAGTCGAGAAGTCGTACCACCACGACACGATCATCGTGATCACGACCGCCGCCACCCACCACTTCGCGTTCCCACCGGGCATCGGGAGATCGTGGCAGGTCGGCGTCGGGATGTCGTGTTCACGCGCCCCGAGGACTCCCGCGCGGGTCATGTCGCGTGCACGTGCCCACTCGGCGATCGGATCAGCCGTCGGTGGTCAACGGGAAACGTGTCGCGCGAATGGATGCGACGGTGCAGCCGTCGTGTCCGACGATCCATGAGCCACCCGACTGGCGGCATTCTGCGATCCGGTCGTAGACCCTGAGCAGGAAGAAGATCGCTTCCTCAGGACTGGGGGTCGCGGCGAGGCGATGTGACTCACCGTGCTTGGTGCCGTCGAGCCACACCCCGCACTGGCCGTCCAGACGCAACGTGGTGACGTGGTCCCAGTCGACGAACGCGTACTTCACCTGCTCCCACGGAGTATGCGTACTGTGGGTCTGCTCGAGAACCTGGATCAGGACGGGCATAGGCCCATCTTCCTCCGCTCGTGCGCCCCGATCCAGAGAGTCCGGCTCAGAACTGTCAGCGTCCGGAATTCTCACCTGACCGTCACGACCACCTTGCCGCGTGCGTGACCGTCTTCGACGAGCGCCAGTGCGCGACCGGCCTCGTGGAGTGGGAACGTGTGCTCGATCCTCGGATCGAGCACACCACTGACGATGAGCGCCGCGACACGCGCGAAGACATCGGTGGTGCGACGACGGTGGACGCCCGAACCACCGAGGTCGGAGGCGAGACCCGGATCGGCGACACTGACGATCCGCACATCGAGTCCGCACGCCGCAGCGGCGCGTGCGAGGACGTCCCCGCCCACCAGATCGACGATCACCGTCACCTTCCCGGCGTACTTCCCCGCCGCCACGATCCGGTCCTCACTGCCGGCGCCGGACTCGATCCAGATGCCGCCGTTCGCTTCGATGAGATCTGTTTTGCCTGCACTCGCGACACCGAGCACCGCCGCCCCCTGCGCGTGGGCCAGCTGGGTGACAGCGGAACCGACACCACCTCCGGCGCCGAGCACCAGCACGGTGTCGGCGTCGACGATCTCGAGCTGTTCGACGATGTCCAGCGCGGTGCCCGCAGCGACGGGAATGGTCGCGGCAGCGGCAAAGCCCAGTCCCTGGGGTTTGTGCGCGGTGCTGTCGGCGTTGAGCACCGTGTATTCGGCGTAACCTCCGAAGCCGGTGGCCGTCGACCCGAAGACGGCGTCACCGACCGCGAAATCCCGGCCGTTCTCACCCACCTCGATGACCACACCCGACACTTCGCGTCCCAGCACTGCGGGCAGCGTCACCGGGACCGTGTCCTTGCGCGTGCCTGCCCGCACCTTCCAGTCGGCCGGATTCACCCCGGCAGCGTGCACCGCGACGAGGAGCTGACCCGGGCCCGGCCTCGGTACTTCCAGGTCGAAGACCTGCTGGGTACCGGGGCCGCCGTACTCCGAGAATCCATACGCAATCGCCATCTTCACAGCCTGCCACCTCCGTCGTCGGCGAGGGCTGGCACCATATAGGGATGTTCTTGCACGGGCTCTGGTCACCTGGATCGGGCCTAGTGCTGTGGCGGGAACCGGACGAAACGGCCGCCGTCGCATCCGACGCATCCGAATCGGCGGGCCTCGTGGTGTCTGCAGATGATGCAGAGCTGCCGTCGGCGCTGCGCAGGTGGACGGACCGGCCGTTCAGGCACCGGGTCGAACTGACTCTGCCTGGCGACACGGAACCGCGCACCCTTCCCGCCGTGGCCATCGCACCGGCGGACGCGGCCGAACTCCTGCTCGACGTCCCACGCCGCGCCCAGGGCATTGCGGGAGATCTGCGATTCCTCGTGCACGTGGCGCGCGGCATCGAACGATGGGCGCAGGCCGGACGCGTGGCGCCGGAGCTGGCGCGCGCCGAGAAGCAGTGGTGGGCACGGTGGCGGCTCCTCGGCGGGGAGAAGACGCGTGCGTGGCTCGCAGAGCTCGCCGCGGCGATGCCGCCGGTCCAGCGGCAGCTCGGCCGTCCCGCTGCTCTGCTCGACGACATGTGCGCCGAGCTGACCGACCCGATCGTTCGCGGGTTGCACCGGCCGTCGACGTCGCTGCACCCCCTCGTTGCTGCGCTCGCCGACGGTAACCCACATCCGCGCGGCAGCCAGCGCATGGCCGATGCCCTCGAAGAGTGGCGGGCCAGCCTCGCGGGATTCGAACCCGATCTCGTGCTCCGACTTGTGGAACCCGACGACAGCGACGCCACAGACAGTGGCGCAAGAGACAGCGGCGCCGACGCGTTCTGGCGTCTCGAGGTGTGCCTGCGGACGGAAGGACAGTCGCCGGTTCCGCTGCCCGTGGAGTCGACCGACGCGCACCTGCTCCAGATCGGTGTCCGCAAGCTCGGCGCCGCCCTCAACGCGTACCCGCGACTGCAGGATGTCCCGCGCGATCCCGACACACTCGACCTCCTGCTGCCGACCCCGGTCGTGATCGATCTGGTCGAGCACGGCGCGCGCGCTCTGCAGTCGGCCGGAGTGTCGTTGCTGTTGCCGAGGGCGTGGGCCACGGTCGACCCGTCGCTGCGTCTGAAAGTGAACTCGTCCGTCGCACCCGTGACCGCCGACGAGAGCGCGGTGGGAATGAACGCGATCATCTCCTACGAGTGGCAGCTCGCCGTCGGCGACATGCTGCTCACTCATTCCGAGATGGAAGACCTCGTCGCCGCGAACAGTGACCTGGTGAAGCTGCGCGGTAAATGGGTCCGCGCCGACAACGAGGCGCTCGCACGCGCCGCCGAGTACGTCAATGCACATTCCGCGCAGGACGGGTCGCTCGGTTCACTGTTCGCGCAGTTCACCGGTGATGAGCCACCGCCGGTAGAGGTCACCGACATCACCGCGTCCGGGTGGATCGAGACGCTGCTCGACGGCCAGGTGCATCCCGAGCCGGTGTCGGTGCCGAAGGATCTGCGCACCGAGCTGCGGCCGTACCAGCAGCGAGGACTCGACTGGCTCGCGTTCATGACCCGGCTCGGTCTCGGCGCGGTGCTCGCCGACGACATGGGCCTGGGTAAGACGGTGCAGGTGCTCGCACTGCTCGCCCACGAACGCGAGGTGGAACGGGCGGACGGTTCCGCGGCCCTGTATTCCGCACCGGTCTCGCACCCCGCGCCGACGCTGCTGGTGTGCCCGATGTCTGTCGTCGGCAACTGGCACCGGGAGGCCGAGCGGTTCGTTCCCGGCCTGCGCGTGCACGTACACCACGGTCCTCAGCGTCTGCGGGGGAAGGCCCTCGCTGCAGCTGTCGCCGATCACGATCTGGTGATCACCACGTACGCGATCGTCGCGCGCGATATCGCGCAGTTGGTGGAGTTGTCGTGGCGGCGGGTCGTGCTCGACGAGGCGCAGCACGTGAAGAACGCGAGCACAGGACAGTCACGGGCCACCCGCGCAATTCCCGCGGCGCACCGCATCGCGCTCACCGGTACCCCGGTCGAGAACCGCCTCGAGGAACTTCGGTCGATCCTGGATTTCGCGAATCCGAGGTTGCTCGGTAGCGCCGCAGGATTCCGGGCGAAATTCGCGGTGCCCATCGAACGCGACCACGATTCGGCGGCCGCCGCGCGACTGCGCGCACTGACGGCGCCGTTCGTGTTGCGGCGCGTCAAGACCGACCCGGACGTGATTTCCGATCTGCCCGAGAAGTTCGAGCAGACCGTCCGCGCCAACCTCACCGCCGAACAGGCCGCGCTGTACCGCGCGGTCGTCGACGACATGATGCGCAAGATCCGCGACAAAGAGGGAATGGCCAGGAAGGGGGCGGTGCTGGCGGCGCTGACCCGCCTCAAACAGGTGTGCAACCATCCCGCTCACTATCTGGGCGACGGGTCGCCGGTGCTACGCCGTGGCCGGCACCGGTCGGGCAAACTCGGATTGATCGAGGACATCGTCGAATCGGTGCTCGCCGACGGCGAGAAGGTGCTGCTGTTCACGCAGTTCCGGGAGTTCGGCACCCTCATCGCTCCCTATCTCGAGCAGCGGTTCGCGGCCGAGGTGCCGTTTCTGCACGGCGGTGTACCGAAGGGGAAACGCGACGACATGGTTACTCGGTTCCAACAGGAAGGTGCGGGGCCTCCGATCATGCTGCTGTCGCTCAAGGCGGGCGGCACGGGCCTGAACCTGACGGCCGCCAACCACGTGGTGCACCTGGACCGATGGTGGAACCCGGCGGTCGAGAACCAGGCCACCGACCGTGCCTTCCGCATCGGGCAACGCCGCGACGTGCAGGTGCGCAAGCTGGTGTGTGTGGGGACGGTCGAAGAACGGATCGACGAAATGCTCACCGGTAAACAGGAACTCGCCGACCTTGCGGTCGGTGTGGGGGAGAACTGGATCACCGAACTGTCCACGGATCAGTTGCACTCGCTGCTGACTCTCGGAGACGACGCGGTGGGTGACTGATGGCGGGCCGGGGCGAGCGAAGCGACGGGGCATTTCAGAGGAGCAGTTCCAGGAAGTACGACGGGTCTCGGCCGGTGGCGCACGGCGTGGAGGCGCGCACCAAACGCGGCGCGATCGGCCGCAGTTGGTGGTCGAAAGAACTGATCGCGGCCATGGAGCAGGCGGCAGACAAGGGACGGCTGACTCGAGGACGCGCGTATGCACGTTCGGGTCAGGTGGTGTCGATGCGACTCGAACCCGGCGCGGCGATCGGCGACGTGCAGGGCAGTCAGCTGCGCCCGTTCACGTCCACCGTCACGGTGCGCACGCTGTCCGAGGAGGCCGTCGGCGAACTGATCGAGCAGGTGCGTTCGTCGCCCGGGCTGCTCGCGCGCGTGGCCGGGGGAGTTCTCCCCGAAGAACTCGGGCCGCTGTTGCTGCCCCGCAGAGCGGGGGAGCTGGACTTCGACTGTACGTGCCCCGACGACGGCTGGCCGTGCAAACACGCTGCGGCGGTGGCGTTCCTGTTGGCTGAGCATGTCGACGAGAACCCGTTGTCCGTCCTGACGCTGCGTGGTGTCGACCTGTCGATGCTCATCGGTGGGGTCGAGGAGGAGGCGCCCGACGACGGCGACTTCTACGGCGAGGAGACCGAACTGCCGGAACTTCCGGTCGAGCGCTTCCGGCCTGCCCTCGACGACTTGGATCCGATGTTGCTGCGCCGGGCATTGCGGGCGGGCGGAACCGATGAGGCCGTCGTGATCCGGGGGATGTCCGATCTCGAGGATCTCTACCGCCGTCTGCGCTGATCCGCCCGCTCGGATTGCAGTGGCCCGGCATGTGACGGTAGACATACGTGGACTTCCGACTATAGGATGGGCGAAGACTTCGGGCGGTCTCGGACTTCCCGGTCATCGACACGACTATCTCTGAGGACGGTTCGACATGAGCGTTCGAGAACTCACCCACTTCGTCGGCGGCGAGCACATTCCCGGTGCCTCCGGTCGCTACGCCGACGTCTTCGATCCCAACACCGGAGCCGTTCAGGCGCGAGTGCCGCTCGCCGACACCACCGAGGTCGAAGCGGTCATCGCCAACGCTGCCGAAGCGCAGAAGGTATGGGCATCCTGGAACCCGCAGAAGCGCGTCCGCGTCCTGATGAAGTTCGTGCAGCTCGTGCAGGACAACATGGACGAGCTGGCGCACCTGCTGTCGAGCGAGCACGGTAAGACCCTCGCCGACGCCAAGGGCGACGTCCAGCGCGGCCTCGAGGTCGTCGAGGTGTGCCTCGGTGCTCCCCACATGCTCAAGGGCGAGTACACCGAAACGGCAGGCACCGGCATCGACGTCTACTCGATGCGTCAGCCCCTGGGAGTCGTCGCAGGCATCACCCCGTTCAACTTCCCGGCCATGATCCCGCTGTGGAAGGCAGGTCCGGCCCTCGCCTCCGGTAACGCATTCGTCCTCAAGCCGTCCGAGCGCGACCCGTCCGTGCCGCTGCGCCTGGCCGAGCTCTTCCTCGAGGCCGGCCTGCCCGCGGGCGTCTTCAATGTCGTCAACGGCGACAAGACGGCCGTCGACGTTCTGCTGAACGACAAGCGTGTCAAGGCCGTCGGCTTCGTGGGATCGACACCGATCGCGCAGTACATCTACGAGACCGCCGCGAAGAACGGCAAGCGTGCACAGTGCTTCGGTGGGGCGAAGAACCACGCGATCATCATGCCCGACGCCGACCTCGATCAGGTGGCCGATGCGCTGATCGGTGCCGCCTACGGTTCGGCCGGTGAACGCTGCATGGCGTTGTCGGTGGCCGTCCCCGTCGGTGAGGACACCGCCGATCGGCTCGTCGCCAAGCTCACCGAGCGCATCGCCGAACTGCGCATCGGCACCAGCTTCGACGAGAAGGCGGACTTCGGCCCCCTCGTGACCGCCGCGGCCCGCGACCGCGTCCACGAATACATCGGTAAGGGTGTCGACGAAGGCGCCGAACTCGTCGTGGACGGCCGCGGATTCGTCCTCGAAGGTCACGAGAATGGCTTCTTCTCGGGCGCAACACTGTTCGACAAGGTCACCACCGACATGACGATCTACAAGGAAGAGATCTTCGGACCGGTGCTGACAGTCGTTCGTGCACGCGACTACGAGGAAGCGCTGCGTCTGCCCACCGAGCACGAATACGGCAACGGCGTCGCGATCTTCACTCGCGACGGAGATACCGCCCGCGACTTCACCAATCGCGTCGAGGTCGGCATGGTCGGCGTCAACGTCCCCATCCCGGTGCCGATCGCGTACTACACCTTCGGCGGCTGGAAGGCCTCGGGCTTCGGCGATCTCAACCAGCACGGGCCCGACGCGTTCCGCTTCTACACCAAGACCAAGACGGTCACCCAGCGCTGGCCTTCCGGCGTCAAGGAAGGCGACCTCGAGGGCGCCCACGTGGCCGACACCGACCACTTCGTCATCCCGACCATGGACTAGGCGGCACCGACAATGTTCGCACTCACCGACGACGACCGGGCGATCCGCGACACGGCCCGCGACTTCGCCAGCGAGTACCTGGCCCCGAACGCGGTGGAATGGGACCAGGAGAAGTACTTCCCGGTCGACGTGTTGCGCAAGGCCGCGGCACTGGGCATGGGTGGAATCTACGTCCGCGAGGATGTCGGCGGATCCGGGCTGCGACGCCTCGACTCCGTCCGCATCTTCGAGGAACTCGCCAAGGGCTGCCCCTCGATCGCCGCCTACATCTCCATCCACAACATGGTGGCGTGGATGATCGACAAGTACGGCGACGACGAACAGCGTCGCCGCTGGCTGCCGAGCCTGTGTTCGATGGAACACCTCGGCAGCTACTGCCTCACCGAACCTGGCGCAGGCTCCGACGCTGCGGCCTTGAGCACCAAAGCCGTGCGCGACGGCGACGAGTACGTGCTCAACGGAGTCAAGCAATTCATCTCGGGCGCCGGTACATCCGACGTGTACGTGGTGATGGCCCGCACCGGCGACACCGGTGCGCGCGGAATCTCCGCGTTCATCATCCCGAAGGACACCCCCGGACTGTCGTTCGGCGCAAACGAGAAGAAGATGGGCTGGAACGCGCAACCCACCCGTCAGGTGATCTTCGAAGATGCCCGAATCCCCGCCGAGAATCTTCTCGGTGACGAGGGCGGCGGTTTCCGGATCGCGATGCACGGGCTCAACGGGGGACGGCTCAACATCGCCGCCTGCTCGGTCGGTGGCGGCCAGACCGCCCTCGACCGGACGGTCGCGTACCTCGCAGAGCGTAAGGCGTTCGGTGAGCGGCTGCTCGAGTCTCCCGCGCTGCAGTTCCGGCTCGCCGACATGCGCACCGAACTGGAAGCTGCGCGCACACTGCTGTGGCGCGCCGCCGATGCCCTCGACACCGAGGCCGCCGACGTCGTGGAACTGTGCGCGATGGCGAAGCGGTTCGCGACCGACGCGGGGTTCAGCGCCGCGAACGAAGCCCTGCAGCTGCACGGCGGATACGGTTACCTTGCCGAGTACGGGATCGAGAAGATCGTGCGAGATCTGCGCGTTCACCAGATCCTGGAAGGAACCAACGAGATCATGCGGCTGGTCATCGCGCGCAGCGTGGTGGCGGCGGCGCAGACAGGAGCGGCATGACGGGGAACGAACCCGAAATCCTCATCGAGGCGAAGAACGGACTCGGCCGGATCACTCTGAACCGGCCCAAGGCGATCAACGCACTCAACCACACCATGGTTCAAGCGATGGCCGAAGCGCTGCTGGAGTGGTCCACCGACGACACCATCCGTGCCGTCGTGATCACCGGCGCCGGCGAACGCGGCCTCTGCGCAGGCGGCGACATCGTCGCGATCTACCACGATGCGAAGGACGGCGGTACCGGCACACAGGACTTCTGGCGCGACGAGTACGTCCTCAACGCTGCGATCGGCCGCTACCCGAAGCCGTACGTAGTGATCATGGACGGCATCGTCATGGGCGGCGGTATCGGAATCTCGGCGCACGGCAACGTGCGGATCGTCACCGAACGTTCCTCTCTCGCAATGCCGGAGGTCGGAATCGGATTCATCCCCGACGTCGGCGGCACCTACCTGCTCTCGCGAGCCCCGGGTGAGCTCGGCACACACATCGCCCTGACCACCGGACGAATGAAGGCCGGCGATGCGATCGCACTCGGCTTCGCCGACCACTTCGTCCCGTCCGAGGCACTCGACAAGTTCGTCGCCGCACTCGAATCCGGATCGGTCGACGAGGCCCTGGCCGAATACTCGCAGCCCGCACCGGAATCGGACGTGCTCGCACAGCAGAGCTGGATCGACGCGGCCTACTCCGCCGACAACGTCGAGGAGATCGTCGAACGGCTCCGTGCCTCCGACGTTCCGGAGGCGGAGGCCGCCGCCGAGACAATCTTGGGCAAGTCGCCCGCCGCGCTCGAGGCGACCCTGCGCTCGCTCCGGCACGCCCGCGATCTCCACACCCTCGAAGAAGTCCTCAACGAGGAGTACCGAGTGTCGCTCGCGTCGTTGAAGACCCACGACCTCGTCGAAGGTATTCGCGCGCAGGTCATCGACAAGGACCGTAACCCCGCGTGGTCCCCGGCGACCCTCGCCGACGTCACCGTCGCCGATGTCGACGCCTACTTCCAGCCGCTCGGCGATCTCGAACTCGGGCTCGCCGCCGACGAAGGAGATCGATAGATGAGCACTCTCCCCAGCGTTGCCTTCCTCGGCCTCGGGCACATGGGCGGCCCGATGGCCGCGAATCTGGTGAAGGCCGGCTACTCGGTGACCGGGTTCGACCCGGTTCCCGCCGCTGCACAACAGGCCACCGAAGACGGCATCACGGTCGTGTCGTCGGCGGTGGAGGCGGTGGGCAGCGCGGACATCGTCGTCACCATGCTGCCCAACGGCAAGCTGGTGCAGGACCTCTACGACGAGATTCTCCCCGCGGCGAAGACGAACACCCTGTTCGTCGACAGCTCCACCATCGACGTCGCCGACGCACGCGAGGCCGCGTCCCGTGCGCAGGCGGCCGGACACCGCGCCATCGACGCACCCGTGTCCGGCGGTGTCGCAGGCGCGACCGCGGGCACCCTCGCGTTCATGGTCGGTGGATCCGAGGCGGACTTCGGGTCGGCGCAGCCGTTGCTCGAGGTCATGGGTCGCAAGGTTGTCCATTGCGGCGGGTCGGGTAACGGCCAGGCCGCGAAGATCTGCAACAACATGATCCTCGGTGTGTCGATGATCGCGATCAGCGAGGCGTTCGTGCTCGGCGAGAAGCTGGGCCTGACCAACCAGGCCCTGTTCGACGTCGCGTCCAACGCGTCGGGCCAGTGCTGGGCGCTCACGAGCAACTGCCCCGTGCCCGGTCCCGTGCCGACGACCCCGGCCAACAACGACTACCAGCCCGGATTCGCTGTCGCACTCATGGACAAGGACCTCGGTCTGGCCTCGAACGCGGTGCGTACCAACGGTGTCGACGCCGAACTCGGGTTGCGCGCGGCGGAGCTCTACCGCCGATTCAACGAGGGCGGCGGTGGTGGTCTCGACTTCTCTGCGATCATCAACGACATCCGTACCCGTTCGACAGAAGAGGACAGCAAGTGAGCGAGTTCGAGACCATCCTGGTCGACCGTAAAGGCCGCGTCGGCATCATCACGCTCAACCGGCCCAAGGCGCTCAATGCCCTCAACAGTCAGTTGATGCACGAGGTCGTGGCGGCGGTCGAGGAACTCGACGCCGACGCCGAGATCGGGGCCATCCTGCTCACCGGTTCCGAGAAGGCCTTCGCCGCAGGCGCCGATATCAAGGAGATGGCGCCCAAGACGTTCAGCGAGGTCTACGGGGAGGACTTCTTCTCCGAGTGGGACCGCCTGTCTGCGGCACGCACCCCGATCGTCGCCGCCGTCTCCGGATACGCGCTCGGTGGCGGCTGCGAGCTCGCGATGCTGTGCGATTTCATCATCGCCTCCGACACCGCGAAGTTCGGGCAACCCGAGATCAAGCTGGGCGTCATCCCCGGCATCGGCGGCTCGCAGCGCCTGACTCGCGCTGTGGGCAAGGCCAAGGCCATGGACATGATCCTGACCGGCCGCAACATGGACGCCGAGGAAGCGGAACGCGCGGGACTCGTGTCGCGGATCGTGCCGACGGCCGAGCTGTTCGACGTTGCCCTCGAGACAGCGACGACCATCGCGTCGATGTCGCTGCCCGTCGCAATCATGGCCAAGGAAGCAGTGAACCGTGCGTTCGAGACCACGCTCGCCGAGGGCGTGAAATTCGAACGCCGCGTATTCCATTCGACGTTCGCCACCGCCGACCAGAAGGAAGGTATGGCCGCGTTCGTCGAGAAGCGCGCGCCGGAATTCAAGCACGCCTGATCGTCGGCACAGACGACGAGACGGGGCCGTCCCGAACGCGGATTCCGGGGGCCGACGCAACACCGCTGTCAGTTGGCGGTGGTCAGATCACGCACAAACGCTCGGCTGGGATATCCCAGCCGAGCGTTTGTGCGTGGACGACTGTTGAGTTCGTGCGCGACATGCTCGAGATCCGTCGGGCTGTAGAAGGGAACGCGACATCGTCGGTTGTGTCGTGAAGTCTTGGCTGAGTCAGCGAACGAGGGTCTTGACCCTGACACAGTGTGAGCCCATAGAACAGGTGGTGCCATGTTGAGTATCGGAGATTTCGCCAGGCACGGACGGGTATCGGTTCGGATGCTGCGCCACTACGACCTGCTCGGGCTACTGGTGCCCGAGCGGGTCGACCCCGTCAGCGGATACCGCTTCTACGAGGTCGGTCAACTGGCGCGACTGAATCGGATCGTCGCGCTGAAAGAGCTCGGGTTGACGCTGGACCAGGTTGGCCGGCTCCTGAACGACGCGGTCACCAGCACCGACATGCGCGGCATGCTGACCTTGCGCCGCGCCGAGCTCGAACAGCAGATATCCGCCGACCGAGACCGGCTCGCCCGGGTCGAGGCGAGACTCCGGGTTATCGAAAGGGAGGGCACCATGCCTACCGATGAGATCGTAGTGAAACCTGTTCCGGCGATGCGGATCGCCGAACGCAGCACCGTGGTGGCCGACTTCGCGCCGGAGACTATCGGGCCTGCCGTAGAACAGTTGTTCGCGGAACTGGGCGCCGCGCTGGAGCAGGAACGGATCGAGTGCACCATGCCTGCGGTCTGCTATTACGACCAACGGCCGGACGGATCAGTGCGGGCGCACGCGGGTATGACGGTGCGCATCGAGACCGGCGACTCGGACGGTTTCACCGTCGTCGATCTTCCGGAGATGCCGCTGGCGGCGATGCAGATCTACCGCGGCGATATGGATGGGGAGCTCGAGCCGCACCAGGATTTGGCGCAATGGCTCGAGGACAACGGATACCGCACAGCAGGACCGAGCCGGGATGTCACCCTGGTCTGGGATGTGGATACCCGCACATGGGTGACCGAACTCCAGGAACCCATCGCACGGGTGTGACCGGCTGCTGCCGGAGTCGCTCACACCGGCTCCGGCAGTGTCGATCGTCGGACAGGGTGCGCAGCCGCACTGACGGCCTGCGCCGCGCGCTGTGGCCCGAATTCGTCCCCGCAACCGATGATCCGGGTGCGGGGATGGCCCTCACTTGCCGTTCACCACTTCGTCGGTGCGCCACCTGTATCGAAATCACCTGAGTCGTGGCGCATTACAGAAAGGATTCGGAGCAGCGGGTCGAGATCTGTATCGGGTATGCCCGGGCGTGCGAACACCTCGGCATTGAGCTTCTCGGTCGCTTCGATGGCGAGCGTGCGACCCTCGTCGGTCAACTCGATCAACGTGGCGCGACGGTCGCTCGGGTGCGGAGTGCGCCGGACGAGGCCGGCAGCCTCCAGTCGGTCGACGGCGTTGGTGACGCTGGTCGGGTGCACCTGCAGACGCGCACTGGCCTTGGCCATCGGGAGCGCTCCCGACTTCGTGAAGTGCAGCAGTGTCAGCAGTTCGTAGCGGGCGAAGGTCAGGCCGAACGGCTTGAGGACCTCTTCGACGCGGGCGATCATGATCTGCTGTGCCCGCATCACCGAGGTCACGGCGGCCATACCGTCGGCGACCTCGCCCCAGCCGTGGATGGTCCACTGGCGGTGGGCTTCGGCGATGGGGTCGAGCGGAAGTGGTGCGGGCATGCCCCGATCATCCCACGCCGGAAGGCCCGTCAGGCGAACTGCTCCTCGAAGTTGCCGAGGCATCGCCGTAGTCGGTGCGGATCGTCCCCTTGTCTTCGATCCCGGGTGGAACGGTCAACGGTGGGCGTAGTCAGGAAATCGCTCGTCGACGTCCCCTGCGCGCAACCCGAATTCCTCGAGGGTGTATCGATGCGAAGGTGTGCGTGCCCCGTTACGGCTCTCCGAGTGCATCGAGGCCATCGCACGTTCCGCATCGGCGCTGAGATCGGTGCCGAGCCGATCGTAGATACCCCCGACCGTCGACAGGGGATCGTCGACGAAGTCCCGGTAGTCGACGTCGACGAACTGCGCGCGGTCGTGTCGGGATCGTGCCTCGGTGAAGGTTTCGTACCCCCGGGCCCACAGGTCGAGCTGGCTACGGCCGATGGTCTCGCCGACGAACGTCTCGGACCATCCCTCGGTCGCCTTCGCGGCAAGGCTGCAGACGGACGGAATGACGGTGCGCGGGTCGCGGTGGGTGACCACGACGAGGGCGTCCGGGTAGACGGCGAGCAACTCGTCGAGCGCGAAGAGGTGGCTGGGATTCTTCAGCACCCACCGCTTGCCTGCGTCGGGCAGGCCGATCAGCCGAAGATTGCGTCGATGACGCGCATACGCCTGCGTCCAGTCCTGACCGGACAACCACTGCGAATAGGTGGGCAGGTGGGCGAGGCATTCGTACGAGATCGACCGGAACGATTGACGCAGCAGTTGCCAGCATTCCTCGACCTCCGCGGCCGACATGTAATGCACCCCCATGAACTCCGGGTGCTCGATGTGATGCTGGGAGAACGCTGCCTCGATTCCGGCGAAGACCGGATTGCCGGCCCATTCCTCGCGGGGCGGGCGCGGTTGCGGCATTTCCGTCAGCCACATCTCGAGTCCCTGATGGGTGGGATCGGCGGTGAGGAGGCGATGCAGCGCGGTGGTGCCGGTGCGCGGCAGGCCCGTGACGAAGATCGGTCGCGTGATCTCGACGTCGGCGTGCGCTGGGTGCTGTGCCCACGCTGCCTCCGACAGCAGTCGCGCGACGAGCGCCCCGCGCAGGAACACCCGCGACATCTTGCTGCCGAGTGGGGTGAGTCGCTCGTCTCGCTCGTAGGAGTCGAGCAGGACCGTCAGGGCTTCGCTGTAGTCGTCGGCCCCGAAATCGGTGAGACCGGTCAGGCGCGTCGCGGACTCGTGCAGCGATTCCGCAGTGCCGATCGTGGTGCGTTCGGTCATGGTGTAGTCCCGTCAGTGGTGGTACTCGCCGCAGTTCACGTCCAGACACTGCCCGGTGATCGCCGACGCCATGGGAGAGGCGAGGAAGATGACCGCGTCGGCGATGTCCTCGGAGGTGGGTAGCCGCTTCAGATCGCTCGCCGCCGCGGTGTGCTCGTAGATCTGATCGACTGTCATGCCGTACTTGTCGGCCTGATGCTCGAAATAGCCACGCAGGATCGGACCCCAGATATATCCGGGTGCAACGGAGTTGACGCGAACTCCTTGCGGGCCCAGTTCTGTCGCGAGTGACTGCGACGCCGCGAGCAGTGCGGATTTCGCCAGCTTGTAGCTTCCGTAGCGCTCCTGGGAATGGCGCAGCACCATCGAGTTGACGTTGACCACCGACCCTTTCGAGCTGCCGAGGGCGTCGGTGAACAGCCGGGTCAGTCGCAGCGCACCGAGTACGGTGAGCTCGATGCTGTCACGGATATGTTGAAAATCGGTGCGCGCCAACGGTTTCATGTCTGGTATCGAGAACGCGTTGTTCACCAGGGCGTCGACCCGCCCGAACTCCCGCACGGCGACCTCGGCGAGGTGGGCGGCCGAGTCGTCGTCGGTGATGTCGGTGGGTACGGCCACAGCGCGCCTGCCCAGTTCGGTGACCTCGGCAGCGACCTGCTCGAGTCGCTCCCGGGTGCGGGCGGCCAGGACGACGTCGGCGCCGTGCTCGGCGCACCGCACCGCGAGGGTGCGGCCGAGACCGGGGCCGACACCCGAGATGACGACCACCCGATCGCGCAGGAGGCCTGCCGCGGCGCTCACGCGAGCATCCGATCCGCCACACCGCTCTGACGTGCGGCGATGCGCAACGACCACTCGTCCGGCGTGATGCGGTTCGACTCGTGGAACGGCAGCAGTTCGGGGACACGATCGAACGCGACGACCTCGGCGACCGGCCCCTCCCCGGGTTCGGGGTGACGGTCGAGGCGCTGCCAGCGGAACTGCAGGATGCCGCGGTCGTGACCGACGGTCTCGACCCAGTTGGTCACCCCGGGATTGCGGTTCGAGACGACGATCCGGATGTTCCCGTCGGGATCGATCTGCGCCTGGGAGTTGTTGAGCGAGGTCTGATGGCCGGTGTAATCGAGGGAGACGTACCACAGGCTGCCGAGCTGGAAGCCCAGGTAGGGTGCGTCGGACGCGGGCAGCGTGATCACCATCGCCTCGTCGTCGGAGAGGTCGAAATGACCGACCGACGAGTACTGGGTGTCGAGCCCGCCGGGAGTGCGACGCGGCTCGGTGAGGGTGTTGACCGGCAGATCCAGGTAGAACCACTGCGGGAACTGCAGCCACGTCTTCACACGCGACATCAGAGCCCGGGCTGCGCGCTCGTATCGTCGTGTGACGTCGTCGCGGGTCGGTGCGGGCGCGGGCGTGCCCAGTGTGTCGAGCCGGTCGATGCGGAGCGATCCGCGGCGCTGGGTCCAGTCGCTGTAGACCTCCCGGACGACGAGCTGCGACGAACCGGGGGAGAGGTGGAAGTAGTTGCGGGCGCTATCCGCGGGGCCGGGCCCGAACCGGACCTCGAAGGTGCCGTCGTCGGCGATGGTGAGTGCGCGATCGTCGAACGCGGTCACATTACCCGGCACGTTCGCGTCGGTGTAGTTTCCGGCCATCACCTGGAAGCTCAGGTCGCAGGTGGTGCCGCGACGGCCGGTGACGAGGTACTCGGCGTGGTCGCGTACTGCGGCTCCCCAGTACAGGGTGTCGGGATTGTCGAGACCCATTTTGGCGTAGGGGCCGGTGCCGGTGATGAAGGTCGGGTGAGTGCTGCTGTGCACGAACGCAGCGTGCACGCACGCGGATATTCCTCCGGCGAGGTACTCGTAGCCTTCGGTCAGGTCCTGTTCGGTGCGGATGTGCGGTGCTGTGGCCACGAGTTTCTCGGCTTCGGCGATGGCCGCTGTGAGTGGATCGGTGAGCACACGGTTCTCCTGAGGGTCCGAATGTGTACCGCTGCGGTAGAGCATCTTCCGAAGCCGACAATAGAACGTGTTCTAGTGGATGGTCAACGGTCGATCGCCCCGCGGCGCCGGAACCGTGGTTGTGTTGAGTGCATGACCGACGACGCAGCCCTGGCCACCGAGATCGCCGCAGGCGCAGGAGAGCTGTTGCTGAACATCCGCGCGACCGAGCAGGGCGAACTGTACGGGCGCGACCTCGGTCGCCGCGGAGACCATGCGGCGAACGCATTCATCCTCGAACGGCTCGCGGCCGAACGGCCCGGCGACGCGGTGCTCTCGGAAGAATCCGCCGACGATCCGGGTCGTGTCCACGCCGAGCGGGTGTGGATCATCGATCCTCTCGACGGCTCGAAGGAGTACGGCTGGCCCGGCCACGTCGATTGGGCGGTCCACATCGCGTTGTGGCAGGCCGGACGAGGTCTCACCGACGGAGCCGTCGCTCAGCCCGCACTCGGCGCCGTGTATTCGACGAGCGACCACACCGCCGCGGGCGTCCACGAACCTCTCGGCCGGTATCGGCCCAGCATCGTGGTCAGCGGTAGCAGGCCGCCCGCGTTCATCCACGACGTCGCGCGCACCGTCGGCGCCGATCTCGTGCCGATGGGTTCGGCAGGAGCGAAGGCGATGGCCGTGGTGCGCGGCGAGGCCGACGCGTACGTCCACGCCGGAGGGCAATGGGAGTGGGACTCGGCTGCGCCCGTCGCGGTCGCACAGGCGGCGGGCATGTATTGCGCGCGGATCGACGGCAGCCCCTTCGAATACAACCGTCCCCATCCGTACCTTCCGGATCTGGTGATCTGTCGCCCCGACTGGGCGCCGACACTCATGGCGGCCGTCTCCGAACACGCGGATGCGCCCACCGACAGCGCGCGGGTGGCGATGGCGCGCGCCTACATTCGCTCGTTGCTCAGTCACGATGCATCACATGTGCGGCTCGCCGAGGATGCGTGGCGCGTCGAGAACGGTCAGCGCACCGGAAGCAGCGGCATCGAGATCCGCGATCGCCTCGAGAACGGTGCGGAATACCGGCCGATTCGCCGCGTGCGCGACCTGACGTTCCACGAGTGGCATCACGACGTCGTCGCGCGTTTCCTGCTCGACATCGCCGCAGGTCGAAACGAGACGATCACCGTGTCGGTCACCGAACACTTCGATATCCCGGCGGGTGATATCCGGTCGATCGTTGCGATCATCGAACCCTACGCGCCAAATAGTTAGACCTTTGAGCTAGTTTCGAATCGGGACGAATAGTGAGAAAAGCAACACGAATTCAGAATCAGGCGGTGCCATGACAGCTTCACTCGATATCGGCGACGGAATCCATGCGATCCCCGTTCCCGTTGCGGACCTCCCGGTCGGCGACACCCAGGTCTACGCGGTGGAATCCCCTCGGGGGGTGGTCCTGGTCGACGCAGGCTGGAACAACGACACCTCATGGAACGCGCTGCAACAGGGCCTCGCGACCGCCGGGCTGTCGGTGACCGACGTCGAAGGCGTCGTCGTCACCCATTTCCATCCGGACCACGTGGGCCTGACCGCTCGGCTCCGGGAAGCATCCGGATGCTGGGTGGGCATGCACGAATCCGACTTCGAGACACTCGGTCACATGATGTCCGACCGCAACTGGAGCGAACGTGACTTCGAACAGTGGCGTGTCGCGGGGGCTCCGCCCGAGCAGATCGAGGAGTACCTCGCGGACTCGGGGAAGGGGCAAGGACGACCCGAGGCCATGCCCGATCGGAAGCTCACCGACGGCGAGGTCATCCCGCTCGCCGGACGCACGCTCCGCACCGTGTTCACCCCCGGCCACACCCCCGGCCACGCGTGTTTCTACATCGAGGAACACGAGATCCTGTTCAGCGGCGACCACGTGCTCGCCAAGACCACGCCGCATGTCGGTGAGTTCGACTTCCCCGTCGCCGAACGCGATGCGCTCGGCGAGTTCCTCGCTTCGCTCGAGGCGGTAGGAAAGCTCCCCGCCAGGCGCACCCTTCCCGCGCACCGGCAACCCATCGACGATCTCGCGGCCAGGACGGCGGCGCTCGTCGAACACCACGAAGAGCGACTCGACGACCTGTACAACTCCCTCGGCGACGAAGGACTCACCCTGTGGGAGGCCACATCCCGCATGAAGTGGTACCGGTCGTGGGACGAGACACCGGCTCGTGGCAAGCAGATGGCAATGTCCGAGGGTTCTGCGCATCTGCGCCACCTCATCGAGCGTGGACGTGCCCGGCTGGTGCCCGACAGCCATCCCGCACGCTTCGTGCGCATCTGAACATCCACCGAAACGACTTCACCCCCGCTTCGTGAACGAAGCGGGGGTGAAGTGGTGCCCTCGGCAGGATTCGAACCTGCGACTTCTTGCTCCGGAGGCAAGCGCTCTATCCCCTGAGCTACGAGGGCAATCCGGGCCCGCCGGGTGACCAGCGGTGCGGGAGTCAGCCTAGCGTATTGTCGCCGCTACGCCACATCGGCTGTTCAGAGCCGGTTTACAGGCCGGGATCGGGTACATCGGACCATCGATCAGTTCATCGGAAGCGGCTCGGCGCCGCGCTCGGCGAGCATCGACGTCATCAGTTGCGACTCGCTGGTCTGTGTATCGACCATCTTCTGAGCAAGACCCCGCACGACCGATTCGCTCGCGTACTGGGCACCGTATTCCATCATCGGCAGTCCACCCTCGTGGTGGCGCAGCATCAGCTGCAGGAACAACACATCCTGCTCGACTCCGGTCGCGGCGCGCAGGTTCGCAAGGTCCTCGGAGGAGGCCATACCAGGCATCGGCCCCGCCGCGCCGGCATCGTGGCCCTGGTCGTCCGACGCGGCGTGCCCGTGCCCATGACCGCCGTCCTCGCTCATCCACGTCATGTACGGGCCCGACGGCAGCGGAGGCTGCCCCCACATCGTGAGCCAGCCCTCCATCTGCCCGACCTGATTCTGCTGTGTCGTGAGGATGTCGTAGGCGAGGTTGCGCACGTACTGGTCCTGCGAGCTCGTCACCGCGATCGCCGACATCTCGATCGCCTGGTTGTGATGCACCGTCATGTCCTGGCAGAACCCGACATCGACGGAACCCGCCATCGGATCGGCCGGTCTCGAGTCCTCGAGGGGAATCCGTGCCAGGAATCCGAGCA
The DNA here is from genome assembly GCF_042729855.1 of Rhodococcus sp. NPDC060090. Classification (NCBI taxonomy): domain Bacteria; kingdom Bacillati; phylum Actinomycetota; class Actinomycetes; order Mycobacteriales; family Nocardiaceae; genus Rhodococcus; species Rhodococcus sp. NPDC060090. Next base: position 237,833 of record NZ_JBHWXB010000008.1, read on the forward strand.
GGAAGCCGACTGCGAGGGCGATGACGGCGGCCAGCACCAGCACCGTCCTGCGGTTTCCGGTGCCGGGTGTGGAATCGGCCGGGTCACGCGACAGATCGTCCGAGGCGCTCATCGTCAACTCCCTGCCGGGACCTGCATGTCGGCGGGAAGCTGCTCGGTGCCGTCGGCGACGCCGCCGTCCATCGGCACCGCGTCGGGGCCGGGCGCGGACGCATCGAACGGGGGCGGATTCGCCGGATCGAACGACGAGGGCAGCGTCGAGCAGCTCGCACCGACCTCGGGATAGGTGTACCGGTTCAGGCGCAGCGCTTCGATGAAGTGATCGATGCGCGTGTCATCGACGCTGTCGACCTTGAGCTGATGACCCCAGGACTGCAACGAGATCGGCGCGTCGAGGCCGGGGTACGGCGACATCGACATATAGGTGCGACCGTCGACCTTCGCTTCGAGAGCCGAGACGGCTGCGTCGTCGAGCAGATCGGGGTTGTAGGCGATCCAGACGGCGCCGTGCTCGAGCGAGTGGACCATGTTCTCGCTGCGCACCGGAGTGTCGTACACCGTTCCGGTGCACGTGGCCCAGATCGCGTCGTGTGGTCCGCCGAACGGCGGGCTGTGGTCGTAGGCGACGCGCTGCGTGGGGGCGACGTGCTGGCCCGCCGGGTACTCGATATTGACAACGCCGTCGATGGCCAGCGACGGGTCCTGGTTCTCCTCCGTCGGTGCCCAGGCCGACAATTCCTGCTGGTTCTCGTACTGCGGAATGATGCTGACCGCGATCACCGCGACCAGTGCGACGACGGCGACGATGCCGCCGATCGTCAGCCACGGAATCTGGCGCTGCTTCGGGAGGCCCTTGGCCCCGCCGCTGTTCTTCTTGGCGGCCTGGATGGCCTTCGACGATTTGGCGCCGGTGCTCTTCTTGCCGGAACTGCCGTTGCTCGGACCGCTGGGCATCGCTGGTTGCTCTTTCTACGGATGGACAGGCGAACGTGCGCACCGGTCGGGTACACACACATCGCCAACTCTACGGGCGTCGGGGACGGGGGAGCGTCCACGGCTTCGCGCCCCAGCCAATAGGATGAACACCTGTGACTCCTGCCGATCTTGCCGAATTGCTCCACGGAACCGCTGCGAGAGTGCTCGCCGACCGTGATCTCGACGTATCTGTACTGCCCGCGAGCCTCACTGTCGAGCGGCCCCGCAACCCGGAGCACGGCGACTACGCAACCAATGTCGCGATGCAGGTTGCCAAGAAGGTCGGCGTGAATCCCCGCGACCTCGCGACCTGGCTCGCCGAAGCACTCACCGCCTCCGAGGGCATCGACTCCGCCGATGTCGCGGGCCCCGGCTTCCTCAACATCAGGCTTGCCGCCGACGCGCAGGGCGCGATCGTCGCCGAGGTGCTCGATCAGCGCGACACGTACGGCAGCGGCAAGGCCCTCGCCGGCCGGAAGATCAACCTCGAGTTCGTCTCGGCGAACCCGACCGGCCCCATCCACCTCGGCGGTACCCGGTGGGCTGCGGTCGGCGACGCACTCGGTCGTGTCCTCTCGGCGCAGGGCGGCGATGTCACTCGCGAGTACTACTTCAACGACCACGGCGGGCAGATCGACCGCTTCACGCGCTCGCTCGTTGCGTCCGCGCTCGGACAGCCCGCTCCCGAGGACGGCTACGCCGGCGACTACATCGTCGAGATCGCGAACTCCGTCGTCGAGCAGCGCCCCGGGGTACTCGACCTCCCGGAAGGCGAGCGGGACGAAGTGTTCCGGTCCATCGGCGTGGACCTGATGTTCGAGCACATCAAACGCACGCTTCACGAGTTCGGCGTCGACTTCGACGTCTACTTCCACGAAAATTCGCTGTTCGAGTCCGGAGCCGTCGAGAAGTCCGTCGAGACGCTCAAGAGCTCGGGAAATCTGTACTTCGACGACGGCGCGTGGTGGCTCAAGAGCACTGACTACGGCGACGACAAGGACCGCGTCGTCATCAAGTCCGACGGAAACGCCGCGTACATCGCAGGCGACATCGCGTACTTCCAGGACAAGCGTTCCCGCGGCTTCGACCTGTGCATCTACATGCTCGGCGCCGACCACCACGGCTACATCGCACGGCTCAAGGCCGCAGCGGCGGCCTTCGGTGACGATCCCGACACCGTCGAGGTCATGATCGGCCAGATGGTCAACCTGGTACGAGACGGCCAGGCCGTGAAGATGAGCAAGCGCGCAGGCACCGTCATCACCCTCGACGACCTCGTCGACGCCATCGGCGTCGACGCCGCCCGATACTCGCTCGTCCGTTCGTCCGTCGATCAGAGCATCGACATCGATCTCGCACTGTGGGCCTCCGCGTCGAGTGAGAACCCCGTCTACTACGTGCAATACGCGCATGCGCGACTGTCGTCGATCGCACGGAACGCCGCCGACCTCGGACTCAGCGGGGAGGGCGCAGACCTCGCGCTGCTCACCCATGAGCGTGAAGGCGACCTGATCCGCACCATCGGTGAATACCCGCGGGTCGTCGCAACGGCAGCGGAACTGCGCGAACCCCATCGTGTGGCGCGCTACCTCGAAGAGCTCGCAGGGACCTACCACCGGTTCTACGACGCGTGCCGCATCCTGCCGCAGGGCGACGAAGAGCCCGGCGACCTGCACACGGCACGGCTCGCGCTGTGCGCCGCAGCACGCCAGGTTCTCGCCAACGGACTCGGCCTCCTCGGCGTCAGCGCACCGGAGCGGATGTGAACGCGCACCCCGCGGGACCGCGTCACGCCGAGATCCCGCACGCACCCGGTCTGCCACAACGACCCGGCAATGCCACCGAACTCAACGAACTCCACCGGCATGTGTGGCCGCGCAACACCACCCGTGGTGACGACGGCGTCACACACATCGCCGGGGTCTCCGTCACCGAACTCGCCGAGACCTACGGCACACCGCTGTTCGTCGTCGACGAGGACGACTTCCGGTCGCGGTGCCGTGAGATCGCCGACGCCTTCGGACCCGACGCGCGGGTCCACTACGCGTCCAAGGCGTTTCTGTGCACCGAGATCGCCCGATGGGTGCACCAGGAGGGGCTGTCCCTCGACGTCGCTTCCGGTGGCGAACTCGCCGTCGCACTGCACGCAGGATTTCCGGCGCAGAAGATCGCGCTGCACGGCAACAACAAGTCCGTGGCCGAACTGCAGACCGCCGTCGAGGTCGGTGTGGGCCACATCGTGCTGGACTCGCTCACCGAGATCGACCGCCTCGACGCGGTCGCAGGTGAGCTCGATGTCGTCCAGGACGTCCTCATCCGGATCACCGTCGGTGTCGAAGCACACACCCACGAGTTCATCTCCACCGCGCACGAGGACCAGAAGTTCGGTCTCTCGCTGGCAGGCGGCAACGCGATGGACGCCGTGCGCCGCGTCTTCGCCGCAGGCAACCTGCGCCTCGTCGGGCTGCACAGCCACATCGGCTCGCAGATCTTCGACGTCGACGGCTTCGAACTCGCCGCCCACCGGGTGATCGGGTTGTTGCGCGACATCGTCGCCGAATTCGGAGTCGACAAGACCTCGCAGCTGCACATCGTCGACCTCGGCGGTGGACTCGGCATCTCGTACGTGCCGAGTGACGACCCGCCGCCGGTCGCGGACCTCGCCGCCAAACTCACCGACATCGTGCGTACCGAGTCCGCTCTCGTCGGGCTGCCCACCCCGACGCTTGCCGTCGAGCCCGGACGCGCCATCGCGGGCCCGGGCACGATCACGCTCTACGAGGTGGGCACCATCAAGGACGTGACCGTCGGTGCCGGCCAGACCAGGCGCTACATCAGCGTCGACGGCGGGATGAGCGACAACATCCGTACCTCGCTGTATCAGGCGGAGTACGAATCGCGCCTCGTGTCGCGGGTGAGCGAGGCCGAACCCGTCGTCGCACGGGTGGTCGGCAAGCACTGCGAAAGTGGTGACATCATCATTCGCGACGCCTGGATGCCCGCGGATCTCGACGCGGGAGATTTGCTGGCCGTCGCGGCGACCGGTGCATACTGCTACTCGATGTCCAGCAGGTACAACCTGCTGACCCGCCCGGCCGTCGTGGCGGTGAAGGACGGCGTCTCGCGCATCCTGCTACGCAGGGAAACGATCGAAGATCTGCTGAGCTTGGAGGTTACGGAGTGACCAGCACAACGGTCGAAGGTTTATCCGGGAAGCGACCCCTCGGTGTCGCGGTACTCGGCCACGGCACCGTGGGCGCCGAGGTCGTGAACATCATCCGGAACGACGCGCGCGACCTGCAGGAGCGCATCGGTGCGCCCCTCGAACTGAGGGGCGTCGCGGTGCGCGACGCAACGTCGGATCGCGGTATTCCCGCGGAGCTCTTGACAACCGATGCGGAGGCACTCGTCCGCCGCGACGACGTCGACCTCGTCGTCGAACTCATCGGCGGTATCGAACTGCCCCGCACGCTGGTGCGCTCGGCGCTCGATGCAGGAAAGTCGGTGGTGACGGCGAACAAAGCGCTCCTCGCCGCCTACACCGGTGAACTGGCCGAGGCGGCGGAGTCCCACAACGCCGACCTCTACTTCGAGGCGGCCGTGGCCGGCGCCATCCCGGTGATCCGTCCGTTGACCCAGTCGCTCGCCGGCGACCGCGTCGACCGCGTGATGGGCATCGTCAACGGTACGACGAACTACATCCTGTCCGCGATGGACGAGAGCGGCGCCGACTACGAGACGACGCTCGCCGAGGCGGGTCGCCTCGGTTATGCCGAAGCCGATCCCACCGCCGATGTCGAAGGGTTCGACGCCGCCGCCAAGGCCGCAATCCTCGCGTCCATCGCGTTCCACACCCGGGTGACCGCCTCCGACGTCTACCGCGAAGGCATGAGCTCGATCACCGCGGCCGACCTCACGTCGGCCCGTGCCCTCAACTGCACGATCAAATTGCTCGCGATCTGCGAACGTATTCCCGGTCCGGACGGCCGCGACCGCGTCTCGGCCCGCGTGTACCCGGCCCTGGTGCCGCGTGAGCATCCTCTCGCCACGGTCTCCGGTGCGTTCAATGCCGTGGTCGTCGAAGCCCAGGCCGCCGGTCGGCTCATGTTCTACGGCCAGGGGGCCGGGGGAGCGCCCACCGCATCTGCGGTGATGGGCGACCTTGTCATGGCGGCACGCAACCGCGTCCAGGGGGGCCGCGGCCCCCGCGAATCGAAGTACGCCGAGCTCGAGATCGCTCCGATGAGCGACATCGTCACCCGGTACTACGTCAACCTGCAGGTCGCCGACCGCGCCGGCGTGCTCTCCGCCGTCGCCGCAGAGTTCGCGACGCGAGGCGTCAGTATCTCCGCTGTGCGTCAGGAAGGCGCCGGCGACGGCGCCCGACTGGTGGTGCTCACCCACCGAGCCACCGACCGGGCGCTGTCGGACACCATCGCAGCGCTAGAGAATCTCGAATCCGTAACTGCTGTCACCAGCGTCCTGAGACTGGAGGGATCCGCCGAATGAGTGCGGTCGACAAGAACACCACCCCCGTGCACACCCCGTGGCCGGGCCTGATCGAGGCGTACCGCGGTCGTCTCCCGATCGGCGACGGCTGGAAGACGGTGACGCTGCGCGAGGGCGGTACGCCGCTGCTTCCGGCGGAGCGGCTCTCCGAGCTCACCGGCTGTGAAGTGCACATCAAGGTCGAAGGACTCAATCCCACGGGTTCGTTCAAGGACCGCGGCATGACCATGGCCGTCACCGAGGCGCTCGCGTCCGGTAAGCAGGCCGTGCTGTGTGCGTCCACGGGCAACACTTCGGCTTCCGCCGCCGCATACGCGTCGAAGGCCGGTATCGGATGCGCGGTCCTCGTCCCGCAGGGCAAGATCGCCATGGGCAAGCTCGCCCAGGCCGTCATGCACGGCGCGAAGATCGTTCAGGTCGAGGGCAACTTCGACGACTGCCTCGAACTCGCACGCAAGACGACTTCCGAGTTCGACACCATCGGACTCGTCAACTCGGTCAACCCTGTGCGCATCGAAGGCCAGAAGACCGCGGCGTTCGAGATCGTCGACGCGCTCGGCGACGCGCCGGACGTGCACGTGCTGCCCGTCGGCAACGCAGGCAACATCACCGCGTACTGGAAGGGCTACTCCGAGTACTTCGCCGACGCGATGAGCACCCGTCGCCCTCGCATGCTCGGCGTGCAGGCGGCAGGGGCCGCGCCGCTCGTCCTCGGCCATCCGGTCAGCAACCCCGAGACGATCGCTACCGCGATCCGGATCGGCGCACCGGCGTCGTGGAACGGTGCCGTTGCGGCCAAGGAGGAGTCGAACGGCGCATTCCGGGCGGCCACCGACGAGGAGATCCTCGAGGCCTACCGCCTGCTCGCGAAGACCGAGTCGATCTTCGTCGAGCCTGCATCGGCAGCGTCGATCGCCGGTCTGCTCGCGGCGCGCAAGGAAGGCTGGCTCGAGCCCGGTCTGAAGATCGTGTGCACCGTCACCGGCAACGGGCTCAAGGACCCCGACACCGCCCTGCGTGACGTGCCCGTGGTCGAACCCATCCCGGTCGATCCTGTGGCCGTGGCATCGGCGCTCGAGCTGGCCTAGTGACCGCCTCGCCCTCCTCCGTTGGGAAACAGGACATGACGCAGACGTTGCCCGCAGGGGTCTCGGTGACAGCTCGGGTCCCGGCCTCGAGCGCCAACCTGGGGCCCGGGTTCGACACGCTCGGACTGGCGCTCGGGTTGTACGACGAGATCACCGTCACCACAACCGGTTCCGGCCTCGAGGTGCGTGTCGAAGGGGAGGGGGCGCAGGAGGTGCCGTGGGGACCGTCGCATCTCGTGGTGCGCGCGGTCGAACGCGGGCTCGAAGCCGCAGGTGTCTGGGCGGATGGTCTCGATATCGTGTGCCGCAACGTGATTCCGCATTCGCGTGGTCTCGGCTCGTCGGCGTCCGCGGCGGTGGGAGGGCTTGCTGCCGCCAACGGCCTGGTGCGGAAGGTTGCACCCGAGCGGATCCTCGACTCGGCGCAACTGGTGCAGTTGGCGTCGGAATTCGAGGGCCATCCCGACAACGCGTCGGCCAGCGTTCTGGGCGGTGCTGTCGTGTCGTGGAGTGAGGCCGAGGTCGACGCGGAGCGCCGTGCGTACCGGGCGGTGTCGCTGCGGGTGCATCCGTCGATCAAGGCCGTCGTGCTCGTGCCGTCCGTGCGGTCGTCGACCGCCCACACCCGCGGGCTGTTGCCTGACCTGGTGCCGCATCGTGACGCCGCATTCAACGTCAGTCGTGCCGCGCTCGCAGTCGTTGCGCTCACGGAACGGCCCGATCTGTTGATGCAGGCAACCGAGGATCTGCTCCATCAGGCGCAGCGTGCTCCGGCGCTTCCACTGACGACCAAATGGATCTCGATCCTGCGCCGTGCCGGAATTGCGGCCACCGTGTCGGGCGCAGGTCCTACGGTTCTCGCGTTGACGACCGAGTCGATTCCCGCGGATCTCCGCGCGGCGGCGGAGGCAGACGAGCTCACCGTGCTCGACCTCGACATCGCCGACGGGGTTCAGGTCGACTGACCTCGCCGTGTCATGATCGCCTCGGCAACGGCCGACCCGGACGCCCGGGCCGGCCGTTGCCGGCACTCCCCTCGGTTGCGAAAGGGGAGTGGTGCATCACACACGAAACTCGCGTCACACAGATTCTTGCCCTACGTGCAGAACGTCGCTATCCTGAGGAAGTCCGCACGTCGTGCGCTCGTGTCGCCGGGTTCTCCAGGACATTCACTCCAGCTCCATCGGGGCGTCCGATCCTGGGTCGATCCTCACCTGCTTCCGATCCGGGAGAGGGACAAAGGCCGTACCTAACCGACATCGGTGTGGTGGCGGACGTGCCGACCGTTCGACTTCCGTGAACTCGTACGGCAAATCCCAGCTCAGTGAATGAAGCTGATCTGCGGAACGAACCCTCGACTCCGCATCAGTGGGCGAGGGAAGGAAAGGATCTCCGTGACAGATACGGACCTGATCGCTACACCAGCTTCCGATACCGCCGCGGCTTCCGCAGGCACCCAGTCCGGCGATTCCGCCCAGCCCTCGCGTGGAGCCCGTCGTGGCACCGGGCTTGCGGGCATGGTGCTCGTCGAGTTGAGGGCTCTCGCTGCCGAACTCGGCATCAAGGGCACGTCGGGAATGCGCAAGGGCGACCTCATCGCTGCGATCAAGGAAAAGCAGGGAAGCGGTGCCAAGAGCGCTCCCGCTACCGAGGCTCCGGCCGGTCGCACCAAGGTGCAGGCCGAGCCCGCCAAGGCTCCTGCGGAAACGGCGGAGGAAGCACCGAGCCCCCCCGCGCGTACTCGCCGCACCCGTGCCGCAGCGGCCTCGGAGAGTGAGTCCGCCCAGGTCGTGGCTCCCGCCGAGAAGCCTGCAGCTGAAGACAAGCCCGCTGCCGACGTGCAGCAGACCGAGTCGGACGACGACGGACCCCGCCGGGGTCGGCAGCGTCGCGGTCGTCGCGGTGCGGATCAGCAGGAGCAGAACCAGAAGAGCGAGACGCAGGTATCCGACGACTCGCAGACACCGGACACCGAGCGTGGCGGCGAGTCCCGGGATCGGTCGAACGACCGCGGGAAGTCCCAGGACCGCACCGAATCCGAGGGCGGACGTCAGCGCGGCGACCGTAACCAGGGTGACCGTAACCAGGGTGACCGTAACCAGGGTGACCGTAACCAGGGTGATCGCAACCAGGGTGATCGCAACCAGGGCGGTAACCGCGACGATCGCAATCAGGGCGATCGGAACCAAGGGCCGCGTCAGGACAACCGCGACAACCGTGGGGACGACGACGAGGAAGGCGGCCGCGGTCGCCGGGGCCGACGCGTCCGGGAGCGTCGTCGCGGTCGCGACCGCGGCGAATCCGGCGGCGGCGATACGCGCGAACCCGAAATTCGGGAAGACGACGTCCTCCAGCCGGTCGCAGGCATCCTCGACGTCCTCGACAACTACGCGTTCGTACGGACCTCCGGCTACCTCGCCGGACCGAACGACGTGTACGTGTCGATGAACATGGTGCGAAAGAACGGTCTGCGCCGTGGTGACGCCATCACCGGCGCGGTGCGTGTTCCGCGCGAGGGCGAGCAGTCCAACCAGCGTCAGAAGTTCAACCCGCTGGTTCGGCTCGACACCGTCAACGGTGGTGAGGTCGACGCGGCCAAGCGTCGTCCCGAGTTCAACAAGCTCACCCCGCTGTATCCGAACCAGCGTCTGCGCCTCGAGACGCAGCAGAACATCCTCACCACGCGTGTGATCGATCTGGTCATGCCGATCGGTAAGGGACAGCGTGCGCTGATCGTGTCGCCGCCGAAGGCCGGTAAGACCACGGTGCTTCAGGACATCGCGAATGCGATCGCCGTCAACAACCCCGAGTGCTATCTCATGGTGGTTCTGGTCGACGAGCGTCCCGAAGAGGTCACCGACATGCAGCGTTCGGTGAAGGGCGAGGTCATCGCCTCGACCTTCGACCGGCCGCCGTCAGACCACACGTCGGTCGCCGAACTTGCGATCGAGCGAGCAAAGCGCCTGGTCGAAATGGGCCGCGATGTTGTGGTCCTGCTCGACTCGATCACCCGCCTCGGCCGCGCGTACAACAACTCGTCGCCTGCGTCGGGACGCATCCTCTCGGGTGGTGTCGACTCCACCGCGCTGTATCCGCCGAAGCGATTCCTCGGTGCTGCGCGCAACATCGAAAACGGTGGGTCGCTGTCGATTATCGCATCGGCACTGGTCGAGACCGGTTCTACCGGCGACACCGTGATCTTCGAGGAGTTCAAGGGCACCGGCAACGCCGAGCTCAAGCTCGATCGCAAGATCGCCGAGCGGCGCGTGTTCCCCGCGGTGGACGTCAATCTGTCCAGCACCCGCAAGGACGAGCTGCTCATGAGCCCCGACGAGTTCGCGGTCGTGCACAAGCTGCGTCGCGTGCTCTCCGGTCTCGACTCGCACCAGGCGATCGACCTGCTCGTCGACAGGCTCAAGAAGTCCAAGACGAACATCGAGTTCCTCATGCAGGTGGCGAAGACCGCACCGGGGGCACTGGAAGACTGACGTGCGGGCCCGGGAATTTTTCCCGGGCCCATACGTTTGGCATAATCGAACAGTTCAGTCCGGTTCCGGTTCACGTCTTCGATCGGCGAAGGCGACCCGGCGACCATGAAAGGGACACCATGAAGGCAGGAATCCACCCCAACTACGTGGCGACAACCGTCGTCTGCGGTTGCGGTAACACGTTCGAGACCCGCAGCACGTCCGAGTCGGGCCGCGTCAACGTCGAGGTGTGCTCCAACTGCCACCCGTTCTACACGGGCAAGCAGAAGATCCTCGATACCGGCGGACGCGTCGCGCGCTTCGAGGCTCGCTACGGCAAGCGCGCGTCGAAGAAGGCTGCAGACGACAGCTAGCTGCAATGCCGACGCCCGGTTCTGTCTTCGTACAGACCGGGCGTCGGCATTTCTCTTTCCGGTCCGACGATCGGATTCCTGTAGAACACAGCACTTTCACGACAAGAGCGGAGCGAACCCATGGCGGGGCAGACCAAGCCATCGGCCATCGACGACATCCTGGCCGAACACGCGGGCCTGGAACAACAGCTGTCCGACCCGTCGCTGCACAACGATCCATCCGCCGCCCGCAGGGTGGGAAAGCGGTTCGCCGAACTCGCGCCGATCATGTCGACCTACGCGAAGTTGGTCGCGGCCCGCGACGACCTCGACGCGGCCCGTGAACTCGCCGCCGACGATTCATCGTTCGCCGCCGAGATTCCGGATCTCGAGGAGCAGGTCTCCGAGCTCGACAAGACGCTCACCGACCTGCTCGCTCCGCGTGACCCCCACGACGGCGACGACGTGGTGCTCGAGGTCAAGTCCGGTGAGGGCGGCGAAGAATCCGCGTTGTTCGCCGGTGACATCGCCCGCATGTACACCCGCTTCGCCGAGCGGGCCGGCTGGCGTGTCGAAGTTCTCGGAGCCACCTACTCCGATCTCGGCGGCTACAAGGACGTGACCCTGTCGATCAAGTCCAAGACCGATGTGCGTGACGGGGTGTGGTCGCGGCTCAAGTTCGAAGGTGGCGTCCACCGCGTCCAGCGTGTCCCGGTCACCGAATCGCAGGGCCGTGTGCACACGTCGGCGGCCGGCGTGTTCATCTACCCGGAGCCCGACGAGGTCGAAGAAGTCCAGATCGACGAGACCGACCTGCGGATCGATGTGTACCGCTCGTCCGGCAAGGGTGGTCAGGGCGTGAACACCACCGACTCCGCGGTGCGCATCACCCACCTGCCTACGGGCATTGTCGTCACCTGCCAGAACGAGCGTTCACAGCTTCAGAACAAGGCGCGCGCGATGCAAGTGCTGGCGGCGCGTCTGCAGGCGGCGGCAGAAGAGGCCGCGGACGCCGAGGCGTCGGCCGGTCGTGCCAGCCAAGTGCGCACGGTCGACCGTTCCGAGCGGATCCGCACCTACAACTTCCCGGAGAACCGGATCACGGATCACCGGATCGGGTTCAAGGCCCACAACCTCGATGCTGTGCTCGACGGTGAGCTGGACACGCTGCTCGATGCCTTGGGCACGGCAGACAGAGAGGCCCGGCTCGCGGCGGAATGATCGTCGGAGCCGGACCTCTCGTCGAGTGGACGGTTTATCCTTCGTCACCCTCGTCTGACTCGCCCGGTACCTGAGCGATATCGACACCGGGGAGCAGGAAGCACTGCTCACCTGCTGCGTTCTCGTGCATACCCCAGATCGCAGCCAGAACCGTTCCCGCCTCGGGTTCGGTCAGTGCGGCGGGAGCTCCCCACAGGCCCTCAGTCGATTCCAGAGTCGTATTTCCGGTTGCACCGGTGTTGATGTTGATCCAGGACACGGTCCCGCCGCCGGCACTCTGCTGGTTGACGACGTAGAGGACTTCGTCACCTTCGACAGCCTCGTTCTCGGTATGTGTCAACGACTGGGTCTCTGCGATTCCTGCAGGGCAGAGCACCGGTATGGGCTGGAAGTCGATGGGAGCAGCCGCTGCGGTGCCGGTCCCGGCGAATGCTGCCGCACCGCCCATCGCGACCACTGCGGCGGCGCGGACAGCGCGTGATGTGTTCTTGTTCATGACACTCCTTTCGGTTTCCCCAACCTCCGGGACGTTAACGGCCAGGTGTGACGGATGTGGCGAAGTAGACCTATCCGTGTCTTGTTCGTGACACCGTGGGATCCTGTACGGGTGAGTCGTCAACCCTTGCGCCTGGCCATCATCGAAGCCGTATCGGTGCTCGAAGAAGCAGGTGTACCGAGCCCTCGTGCGGACGCCGAGTTGCTCGCCGCGCACCTCCTCGGGATCGAACGCACCCGCCTCGGTCTGGTGCCTCTCGTCGACCCCGCGATGATCGATGCCTATCGGGCGATGATCGCGCAGCGGGCAAAGCGGATCCCTCTCCAATACATCACCGGAACGTCACCGATGGGAGCCATCGACCTTGCGGTCGGTCCCGGTGTCTTCGTCCCGCGGCCGGAGACCGAACTGCTCCTGGGGTGGGCACTGGCGTTTCTCGAAAGTTACGGCCGACGCAACCCCGTGGTGCTCGACCTGTGCACCGGATCCGGCGCTCTGGCACTCGCGATCGCGCATGCCCGTCCCGACGCAGTGGTGCACGCTGTCGAACTCGAGCCGAAGGCCCTCGCGTGGGCCCGACGCAATGCCGAGACCCGCGCGCGGGACGGCGACACGCCCATCGTCCTGCACCAGGGCGATGTGACCGACCGGGGGCTGCTCGCATCGCTCGAGGGCGTCGTCGACGTCGTCGTGTCCAACCCGCCGTACATTCCCGAGGGCGCGGAGCTCGACCCGGAGGTGATCGACCACGACCCGCACTCGGCGCTCTTCGGTGGGCCGGATGGGCTCTCGGTGATCAAGCCGATGATCTCCAACGTCGCCCGGTGGCTGAAGATCGGGGGAGTGGCGGCCATCGAACACGACGACACCAACGGCGCACAGGTCGCCTCCCTGTTGTCCCAGCGCCGGGTATTCGGTGACGTGGTCGAGCATCCGGATCTGGCGGGGAAGCCGCGGTTCGTCGTTGCGCGAAGAGTCCCCACGGAGCGGGAGGCGAGTCGTGCGCAGCCGGTGCCGTCGGCCGACATCGACTGAACGTACTCGGCGAACGGGGTCGATCCTCGGGTACACCGATGCGAGTGGAAGGATGGCGATGTGAGCACTGTGTACGACTGCAACCAGCCGGATTCGCGTTCCGTAGGCCTGAATGCCGCCAGGGGTTCGCTCAAGGCGGGTCGTCTCGTCGTCGTCCCGACCGACACGTTGTACGGCATCGCGGCAGACGCGTTCGACAGTTCCGCGGTCGCCGCGTTGCTGCGGGCCAAGGGTCGCGGGCGCGACATGCCGGTCCCCGTTCTGGTGGGATCGTGGACGACGATCGACGGACTTGTCACTACGGTGCGTCCGGAAGCCCGCGAACTCATCCGGGCCTTCTGGCCGGGCGCATTGAGCCTCGTCGTGCATGCCGCGCCGTCGCTCGCCTGGGATCTCGGTGATACCCGCGGAACCGTCATGCTCCGGATGCCGCTGCATCCCGTGATTCTCGAACTGCTCCGTGAGGTGGGTCCGCTCGCGGTCTCGAGCGCGAACGTCTCGGGCCGGCCGCCCGCCACGACGGCTGCGGAGGCGCGAGAACAGCTCGGGGAGTCCGCATCCGTATATCTCGACGGTGGACCGGCCGAGCACGGGGTTGCTTCGACGATCGTCGACCTGACCGGAAACCGGCCGCGCATCATCCGTGAAGGTGCCGTATCCGCAGAAGCCATTGCGGAGGTGCTGGGCGACGACGCCGAGCGTTTGCGCACCGGCGGGGAGTGACGGTGGAGGACAGGAGTTCGTGACTTCAGTCGACTCAGCGGCCGTGGTGCTCGCCCAATCAGGGCAGGGCGCCGGGGTACCGATCCGAGAGTTGCTTCTCGTCCTCCTCACCGCGGCGGTGGTGACGTTCCTGTCCACGGGGCTCATCCGCATCCTCGCGACCAGGTTCGGGGCGGTGGCCAAGCCTCGCGACCGTGACGTCCACGTGACGCCGACACCTCGGATGGGCGGCGTGGGGATCTACTTCGGTCTCGTCGTCGGAATCTTGTTCGCGCAGCAACTCCCCGCTCTGACAAGAGGTTTCGAGTTCACCCCCGATATGGGGGCGACGCTGGTGGCGGCGACGATCATCGTTCTCGTCGGCATCATCGACGATCGGTGGGGGCTCGACGCACTCACCAAATTCGTCGGCCAGGTCACGGCCGCCGGAGTGCTCGTCGTGATGGGCATCAGCTGGATCGTCATCTACAACCCGTTCGACGGCTCCACTCTCGTGCTCGACCAGCTTCAGGGTGGCCTCATCACCGTCGCAGTGGCCGCGGTGATGATCAACGCGATGAACTTCGTCGACGGTCTCGATGGTCTCGCAGCGGGTGTGGGTCTGATCGCCGCGGTGGCGATCTGCATCTTCTCGGTAGGTCTGTTGCTCGATCAGGGCGGCGACGTCTCGGCGTATCCGCCCGCGCTGATCGCTGCCGCGCTCGCGGGCGCCTGTCTCGGATTTCTGCCCCACAATTTCCAGCCCGCCCGGATCTTCATGGGCGACTCGGGATCGATGCTGATCGGCCTGATGCTCGCGGCCGTCTCGACCAGTGCGTCCGGCCGGATCTCTCTCAGTGCCTACGGTTCCCGAGATCTGCTCGGTCTGTTGTCTCCGCTGATCCTGGTGGGTGCGGTGACGTTCATTCCGATCCTCGACCTGTTGCTCGCGATCATCCGTCGTACCCGCGCGGGTGTGAGCCCGTTCAGCCCGGACAAGATGCACCTGCACCACCGACTGCTGCAGATCGGTCATTCCCACCGCAGGGTCGTGCTGCTGTTGTACTTGTGGGTCGGTGTCCTCGCATTCGGCGCGGTGGGGTCTTCTCTACTGGACCGGACGGCCGTGGTGCTCCTGACGGCGGGTGGACTGGTGTTCGCTCTGGTCGTCACGGCGGTGCCCTCGCTTCGGCACCACGACGACGGCGGCGGTGGCGGCGGCCGACCCGGACCCCGCAAACGCGTCCGTTAGGCTCGATGATCGTGAGCTCTTCTGATCAGTCCGACTCGAATCCGATCCTGCCAGCGCTGCCCGACTCGGCGGCCCCGATGCGTGCAGCGGTCCGCTACGGCGCTCTGGGTCTGCTCGCCCTCACCGTGGTCGCGTCGGTGATCGGCTACCTCGTCGTCGGCCTCCCCGGAGTGTGGGGGGCGCTGATCGGAGCGGCTGTCGGCGGGGGATTCATCCTGTTCACCGCGCTGGGTGTGCTCTTGACGGCGAAGCTGCCTGCAATGACGGCCGGCGCTGTTCTGCTCGGAACGTGGCTCTTGAAGCTCATTCTGGCGATCGTCGTCATGGTTCTCCTCGAGCCGCTCGATTTCTACGACAAGGGCGCGTTGGTTCTGACCATCGTGTTCGCGTTGATCATCGTGCTGGGGGCGGAAACCTACGGTGTGCTGTCGCAACGCGCGCTGTACGTCGAGCCTCACTCGTCCGGCGGCAACGAAACTACTGGAAACGACACGCAGTAGTAGATTCGCTTGTCAATTACTTCGCAGCGTGTGCCCCACCTACGCACTGTCGTAGAACTGTTGATAGTGTGAGGCCTACGCGAGTGGCACTGTGTGCACCTACTGGGTGAGCGCGAGCAGTTGTCACTTGGTAGGCGGTCGTGTTCAAATGGCCGCCGAGTCGACGAGAGTCGCCGACAACGGCAGAAGCAGAACCGTGATTTGCGGTTCGGAGCACTGGCGCACACGCGAGCCGACCTGGTCGACTTGTTGGATCGTCAATGTCCGATCGACCCGCAGACGGCAATGCCTGCGGCCGACTACGGGAGAGAGCGCTGAGCGTCACCACCTTGGCAGCCGGAGAATTCCACGCGCCGTCACTAGCTGATTTTTTCCCACCGGCAGTCCTGTTCGAAGGTACCCCCTTCGAGATGGACCGGCTGATGATCATCCGCGTCGCCATGGCAGTGATCGTTGCGCTGTTCTTCGTTCTGGCGATGCGCAGCCCGAAGATCGTGCCCCGCGGCGTTCAGAACGTCGCCGAGATCATGCTCGACTTCGTCCGGATCCATATCGCCGAGGACATCCTCGGTAAGGAACAAGGACGTCGATTCCTTCCGGTGATCGTCACCATCTTCTTCTTGGTGGTCGGGTTGAACCTGACAGCGGTCATCCCGTTCATCAATATCTCGTCGAATGCACGAATCGGTATGCCGATCGTCCTCGCCGCGCTCGCCTACATCGTGTTCAACTACGTGGGCATCAAGAAGTACGGATTCTTCCGTTACGTCAAGAGCAGCATCGTCGTTCCGAACTTGCCGCCGGCTCTCCATTTGCTGGTGGTCCCGATCGAGTTCGTCTCGACCTTCATCCTGAGGCCGTTCACCCTCACCATTCGTCTCATGGCCAACATGCTGGCCGGCCACATCATGCTGGTGCTGTTCTTCAGCGCCACGCAATTCTTCTTCTTCGATTCCGACGGAATCATGAAGGTGTTCGGCATCGGCTCCGTCATCGGCGGCATCGCGTTCACCTTCTTCGAGCTCCTCGTGATCGTTCTGCAGGCCTACATCTTCGCGCTGCTCACCGCGGTGTACATCGACATGGCACTGCACGCCGAAGAGCATTAGCTCGCCGGCCAGCACGACCGACAGATACACACAGACTGACTCGGTTGCCGACCCCCGGGGCCGAGCCACAAGAAAGGGAATGGAACACCAATGAGCGTTGCGCTTCAGGCAGCAGACGTCATCGCCCAGCAGGAGACCACGATCAGCGGTCTCGGTGCGGTCGGCTACGGCCTCGCCGCCATCGGCCCCGGCATCGGCATCGGCATCGTCGTCGGCAAGGCGATCGAGGGCATGGCCCGTCAGCCCGAGATGGCCGGACAGCTGCGCACCACGATGTTC
Source organism: Rhodococcus sp. NPDC060090 (assembly GCF_042729855.1). Taxonomy (NCBI): domain Bacteria; kingdom Bacillati; phylum Actinomycetota; class Actinomycetes; order Mycobacteriales; family Nocardiaceae; genus Rhodococcus; species Rhodococcus sp. NPDC060090. The sequence continues at coordinate 254,819 of NZ_JBHWXB010000008.1, forward strand.
CTCGGTATCGCATTCACCGAGGCCCTGGCCCTGATCGGCATCGTTGCCGGCTTCATCTTCTGATTCGACGACCACCATGGCTGACAGCATCCTGATTCTCGCGGCAGAGGAAGGGGAGATCCCCAATCCCCTCCTGCCCGCGACGTACGACATCGTCTGGTCGCTGGTCGCCCTGATCATCGTCGGTTTCGTCTTCTGGAAGTACGTACTTCCGATGTTCCAGAAGGTGCTCGACGAGCGTTCGGAGCTGATCGAAGGCGGCATCAAGAAGGCGGAGGAAGCCCAGGCAGAGGCGAAGGAGGCGCTCGAGCAGTACCGCGCTCAGCTCGCCGAAGCCCGGACCGAGGCCGCACAGATCCGCGAGGAGGCCCGCACGCAGGGCCAGCAGATCATCGCCGATATGAAGGTTCAGGCACAGGAGGAGAGCGACCGTATCGTCGCTGCCGGTCACAACCAGCTGCAGGCCCAGCGTCAGCAGATCGTGGCCGAACTCCGGAGCGACCTCGGTCGCAGCTCGGTAGATCTTGCCGAGAAGATCATCGGTGAGGCTCTCGCCGATGACGTCAAGCGTGCCGGTTCGATCGATCGGTTCCTCAACGAACTCGACTCCCTCAGCGCTGACTCTGCATCCGGAAAGTGAGCACAATGTACGCAGCAAGCCGTGAGGCACTCGCTCATACGCGGTCCGCACTGCAGTCCGCCCTGGGCTCGGGTGCCGAGACTGCCGCTGCGGCTCAGGCCGGCTCGGAACTGCTCTCGGTGGTCGAGGCGCTCGACAGTCAGCGAACCCTTCGTGGTGCGCTGGCCGACGCCTCGGCCCCCGCGGCCATTCGTGAGACGTTGGCCGAGCAGGTCTTCGGGAGCAAGGTTTCGGCCTCGACTCTCGCGACCGTGAAAGCCGCGGTGGGCAAGGACTGGTCGGCGCAATCCGACCTGACCAACTCGCTCGTGCAGCTCGGTCGTGAGGCCCTCCTCAAGGCAGCAGCGAACCAGGACCAGCTCGACACCGTCGAGGACGAGCTCTTCCGGCTCGGCCGCATCGTTTCCGGCAACGGCGAGCTCGAGCAGGCACTTTCCGACCGAAACACGTCGGTGGAGGCCAAGCGCGAACTCCTCTCGCGCCTGCTCTACGGCAAGTCGACGGCCATCACCTCGACTCTCGCCGTGCACGCGGTGGGTCGCCTGAAGGCGTCCCCGGCCGACACGTTCGACGAGTTGTCTGCACTTGCCGCAACGCAGCGCGACCGGGCCGTTGCCCACGTGCGCAGCGCGGTTGCCCTCGACGCGGAGCAGTCGAGCCGGCTTGCCGCGACGCTGACCCGCGTCTACGGGAAGCCTGTGACGGTGCACGTCGAGGTCGATCCCGCGCTTCTCAGTGGATTGGTCGTCCGGGTGGGCGACGAGGTCATCGACGGTACGGCAGCGGGGCGACTCGCGGCAGTACGCAAGAGCCTCACGTAGTCCACTTCCGAACACACACCTAGATCTTTTCGAAGACCTGATACCGAGAGCAGGAAGAACATGGCGGAGCTGACGATCTCCTCCGACGAGATCCGTAGCGCGATTGACAATTACACCGCGAGCTACTCCCCGGAGGCCTCCCGCGAGGAGGTCGGCGTCGTCGTCGATACCAGTGACGGCATCGCGCACATCAGCGGTCTGCCGTCGGCGATGGCCAACGAGCTGCTGGAGTTTCCCGGTGGCGTGCTGGGCGTGGCCCTCAACCTCGAGGCAACCGAAATCGGTGCCGTGATCCTTGGTGACTTCCAGGACATCGCGGAAGGCCAGGAAGTCAAGCGGACCGGCGACGTGCTGTCGGTGCCGGTGAGCGACAACTTCCTCGGACGCGTCGTGAACCCGCTCGGTCAGCCGATCGACGGCCTCGGCGACATCGAAGCCGACGAGACCCGCGCCCTCGAGCTGCAGGCCGCATCGGTGCTGGAGCGCCAGCCCGTCGAGGAGCCGCTCCAGACCGGCATCAAGGCCATCGACGCGATGACCCCGATCGGCCGCGGACAGCGTCAGCTCATCATCGGCGACCGCAAGACGGGCAAGACCGCCGTCTGCATCGACGCGATCCTCAACCAGAAGGCGAACTGGGAGACGGGCGACCCGAAGCAGCAGGTTCGCTGCATCTACGTCGCTATCGGCCAGAAGGGCTCAACCATCGCGGGCGTCAAGCAGGCCCTCGAGGAGAGCGGCGCGATGGAATACACCACCATCGTCGCGGCTCCGGCGTCCGACTCGGCAGGCTTCAAGTGGCTCGCTCCCTACACCGGTTCGGCTCTCGGCCAGCACTGGATGTACCAGGGCAAGCACGTCCTCGTGGTGTTCGACGACCTCACCAAGCAGGCCGAGGCATACCGTGCCATCTCCCTGCTGCTGCGTCGCCCGCCGGGCCGTGAGGCATACCCCGGTGACGTCTTCTACCTGCACTCGCGTCTCCTCGAGCGTTCCGCCAAGCTGTCCGACGAACTCGGCGGCGGCTCGCTGACGGCTCTGCCGATCATCGAGACCAAGGCGAACGACGTCTCGGCATACATCCCGACCAACGTCATCTCCATCACCGACGGTCAGGTCTTCCTCGAGTCCGACCTCTTCAACAAGGGCGTCCGTCCGGCGATCAACGTCGGTATCTCGGTCTCCCGTGTCGGTGGTGCCGCACAGACCAAGGGCATGAAGAAGGTCTCCGGCTCGCTGCGTCTCGAACTCGCGCAGTTCCGTGAGCTCGAAGGCTTCGCGGCCTTCGCCTCCGACCTCGACGCTGCCTCGAAGGCTCAGCTCGAGCGCGGCCAGCGACTCGTCGAGCTGCTCAAGCAGGACCAGTACTCGCCGATCGCTGTCGAGGACCAGATCGTGTCGATCTACCTCGCCGGTGAAGGTGTCTTCGACTCTGTTCCGGTCGGTGACATCCGTCGTTTCGAAGCAGAGCTCCTCGAAGACCTGCACCGCAACGCTGCAGGCGCCTACGAGCAGATTGCCGGTGGCAAGGCCCTGACCGACGAGTCGGCCGATGCCTTCAAGGCCGCGACCGACAAGTTCAAGGAAGGCTTCATCGCCTCCGACGGCAGCCGCGTCGTGAACGACCCCGAGGCCGAGACGCTCGGAGCCGACGAGGTCGAGCAGGAGCAGGTCTCCATCAAGCGCACCTCCGTCCGCAAGTGAGCGTGGAGACCATGACCCAGCGTCCAGTGAAGGGAGTGTGATCGACGAATGGCGAACTTGCGTGAACTCCGCTCGCGGATCAAGTCGGTCAATTCGACCAAGAAGATCACCAAGGCGCAGGAACTGATCGCGACGTCGCGCATCACGAAGGCCCAGGCCCGAGTGGCAGCATCCAAGCCGTACGCCGAGGAGATCACCAAGGTCCTCTCGGAACTGGCAAGTGCGTCTGCGTCGTTGGATCACCCCCTGCTCAACGAGCGCGAGAACCCGAAACGCGCCGCAGTCCTGGTCGTGACCAGCGACCGCGGTATGGCCGGCGGTTACAACTCCAACGTCCTCAAGGAGGCGGAGGAGCTGCGTCAGCTGCTGATCAGCGAGGGCAAAGAGCCCGTGCTGTACGTGCTGGGCGGTAAAGGTCTGGCGTTCTACACATTCCGCGATCGTGCGGTCGCGGGCGCGTGGACCGGCTTCTCGCAGGAGCCTCGGTACACCGACGCCGCGAAGGCAAGCCGGCACCTGGTCGAGCTGTTCATGGCCGGTTCCGGTTCCGAGGTTCCCGCTCCCAACGGAGAAGGCACCATCGAGGGCGTCGACGAGCTCCACATCGTCTACACCCGGTTCGTGTCCATGCTGACCCAGACCCCCGAGGTGCGTCGCATGGCGCCTCTCGAGGTGAGCGTCACCGAGGACGAGATCGAATTGGGCGAAGACATGCTCACCGACGGTCGTCGCGCCGAGGGGCCTCAGCCCGACTACAACTTCGAGCCGGAAGCCGGGACGCTCCTTGCCGCGCTTCTGCCGAAGTACATCAGCACGCGTATCTTCGCGTCGCTGCTGGACGCGGCGGCCTCCGAGTCGGCTGCCCGTCGTACCGCGATGAAGGCCGCAACCGACAACGCCACGGAACTGGTGAACACCCTCAGCCGTCAGGCGAACCAGGCTCGCCAGGCCCAGATCACCCAGGAAATCAGCGAGATCGTCGGCGGTGCCGGTGCGCTCGCCTCGAGTGCAGGAAGTGACTGAACCACAATGACCGCAGCAGTTACCGATAACAACGCCGGTGCGGCGTCGGCCCTGGCCGGGCGCGTCGTCCGTGTCATCGGCGCCGTCGTCGACGTGGAATTCCCGCGTGGCGCCGTACCCGCCCTGTTCAACGCCCTGACGTCCGAGGTCGCCCTCCCGTCGGTGGCCAAGACGCTGACCCTCGAGGTTGCGCAGCACCTCGGCGACAACCTGGTGCGCACCATCTCGATGCAGCCCACCGACGGACTCACCCGCGGCGCCACAGTCGTCGATTCGGGCAAGCCGATCTCGGTTCCCGTCGGTGACGTCGTCAAGGGCCACGTGTTCAACGCCCTCGGCGACTGCCTCGACACCCCGGGCCTCGGTCGCGATGGCGAGCAGTGGGGCATCCACCGCAAGCCCCCCGCCTTCGATCAGCTCGAAGGTAAGACCGAGATCCTCGAGACCGGCATCAAGGTCATCGACCTGCTGACTCCGTACGTCAAGGGCGGCAAGATCGGTCTGTTCGGTGGTGCCGGTGTCGGCAAGACCGTTCTGATCCAGGAGATGATCACCCGTATCGCGCGTGAGTTCTCCGGTACGTCGGTGTTCGCCGGCGTCGGTGAGCGCACCCGTGAGGGCACCGACCTCCACCTCGAAATGGAAGAGATGGGCGTCCTCCAGGACACCGCCCTTGTCTTCGGCCAGATGGACGAGCCGCCGGGAACGCGTATGCGCGTCGCCCTGTCCGCACTGACCATGGCGGAGTACTTCCGCGATGTTCAGGGCCAGGACGTCCTGCTGTTCATCGACAACATCTTCCGTTTCACCCAGGCCGGTTCCGAGGTGTCGACCCTTCTCGGTCGTATGCCTTCCGCCGTGGGTTACCAGCCGACGCTGGCGGACGAGATGGGTGAGCTCCAGGAGCGCATCACCTCGACCCGTGGCCGCTCGATCACCTCGCTGCAGGCGATCTACGTCCCCGCCGACGACTACACCGACCCGGCGCCCGCGACCACGTTCGCGCACCTCGATGCGACCACCGAGCTCTCGCGTCCGATTTCGCAGATGGGTATCTACCCCGCTGTGGACCCGCTGACGTCGACCTCGCGCATCCTGGAGCCGGGCATCGTCGGTGCGGATCACTTCCGTGTCGCCAACGAGGTCAAGCGGATCCTGCAGAAGTACAAGGAACTGCAGGACATCATCGCCATCCTCGGTATGGACGAGCTTTCCGAAGAGGACAAGGTCACGGTCAACCGTGCACGTCGTCTTCAGAAGTTCCTCGGCCAGAACTTCATCGTCGCAGAGAAGTTCACCGGTCAGCCGGGCTCCGTCGTGCCGCTGGCCGACACCATCGAGGCATTCGACCGCGTCTGCAAGGGCGAGTTCGATCACCTGCCCGAGCAGGCGTTCAACAGCTGCGGTGGACTCGACGATGTCGAGGCCGCAGCCAAGAAGATCGCCGGGAAGTAGGCCCCGATGGCTGAAATGACCGTGGACGTCGTCGCTGTCGAGGAGCGCCTGTGGTCCGGGAAGGCGACGCTGGTCACCGCCCAGACCACAGAAGGTGAGATCGGCGTCATGGCCGGTCACGAGCCGGTTCTCGGCCAGCTGATCGAGGGCGGCGTCGTGTCCGTCAAGACCGTCAACGGCGAGCGCATCGTCCTTGCGGTGCACGGCGGGTTCCTTTCGGTGACCGCGACGACCGTGACCGTACTGGCGGAATCCGCTGATCTGGTGGAGACCATCGATGTCGAAGCGGCCAAGACCGTTCTGGCCGAGAGTCAGGACGACGCCGAGATCGCGGTGGCCAAGGGTCGCTTGCGGGCCGTCGAGCGGGCCTGAGTAAGACAACAGGAAAGCCGCGACGGAGCCGACGAGCAGTGTCAGTAGGAATGATCGTTCTCATCATCCTGGTGGTGCTGCTCGCGGCCTCCGTCGCGGCTTTTCTCTTTCGTTTCACCAAACTGCGCGGCGGTGGTACCGCCGCCATCGTCCGTGTCATGCCTCGCGCCGATGGTTCCGGTTGGAGACACGGGATCATCCGCTACGGCGAGAACACGCTCGTGTTCTACAAACTGTCGAGCATCAAGCCGGGCCCCGACTCGCGGATGAGTCGTCAGGGCATCGATGTGCGATCCCGTCGTGCTCCGCAGGGGACCGAATTCGACATCATGACCGACGACATCGTCGTTTTCGAGATCGTCGACAGCGGCAGCATCTACGAGGTGGCACTCGACAGCGGCGCGCGAACAGCGTTCCTGTCCTGGCTCGAATCCAGGCCTGACGAACGTTCGCAGCGCCGCCGCCTCGGGTGAATCGAGACGTTACGCGCCCGCACCCGGCTTCCAGAGGACGTCGCCGTCCGGATTCGTGACTCGGCTGAGGATGAACAGTAGATCCGACAGACGGTTGAGGTACTTCGCGGGAAGAACGTTCGTGTCATCGGGTGCAGCATCAACGGCGGCCCACGCCGCGCGTTCCGCACGGCGAGCCACGGTGCGGGCCGTATGCAGGAGTGCTGCAGCCGGAGTTCCACCGGGCAGGATGAACGAATTGAGCGGCTCGAGCTCTTCGTTGAATTCGTCGCACCAGCGTTCGAGCCGGTCGATGTACTCCTGAGTGATTCGCAGCGGCGGGTACTTCGGATCTTCCACGACCGGCGTGGACAGGTCGGCGCCTGCGTCGAACAGATCGTTCTGAATCTGTTGGATCACCGGGACCACGCGATCGGGAACCGTCCCGAGTGCAAGCGCGACACCGAGCGCCGCATTCGTCTCGTCGCAGTCGGCATACGCGACCAGCCGGGCATCGTTCTTCGACACTCGGGAAAAGTCGCTGAGGCCCGTAGTTCCGTCGTCGCCGGTGCGGGTGTAGATCCTTGTGAGGTGGACAGCCATGGCCGCCACGGTACCGGCTCCGGCGTCCTCCGAGTGACCTGGTTACGCTGTGTCGTTGTGAGTGAACGCTTTCTTGTTACCGGTGGTGGCCGGCTGGTCGGTGACGTCTTTGTCGGCGGTGCCAAGAACAGTGTGCTCAAACTGATGGCAGCGGCACTCCTCGCCGAGGGCACCAGCACGATTACGAACTGCCCCGACATCCTCGACGTCCCGCTGATGGCCGAGGTGCTGCGCGGACTCGGCTGCGAGGTTGTACTCGAGGGCGACGAAGTGAGCATCACGACGCCTGCACAACCCGAGTACCACGCTGATTTCGCTGCGGTGCGGCAGTTCCGTGCTTCTGTGTGCGTACTGGGTCCGCTGGTCGCTCGGTGCCGGCGTGCGGTCGTCGCGCTTCCAGGTGGAGACGCGATCGGTTCACGTCCCCTCGACATGCACCAGACCGGGCTTCGGCTCCTCGGTGCGCGGAGCACGATCGAGCACGGATGTGTCGTGGCCGAGGCCGACGATCTCCACGGCGCGGCGATCCGGTTGGCGTTCCCCTCGGTGGGTGCGACCGAGAACATCCTCATGGCCGCTGTTCTGGCCAAAGGGGAGACCACGATCGACAATGCGGCACGTGAGCCCGAGATCGTGGATCTGTGCAACATGCTGGTGCAGATGGGTGCCCGGATCTCCGGTGCAGGAAGCACGACCCTCCATATCGTGGGAGTGTCCGCGCTCAAGCCTGCGACGCACCGATGCATCGGCGATCGCATCGTCGCGGCGACGTGGGGGATCGCTGCTGTGATGACGCGGGGCGAGATGATGGTCCGCGGCGTGAATCCGAAACACCTCGCATTGGTCCTCGAGAAGCTTCGCGGAGCGGGTGCTGAGGTGACACCGCACGCCGACGGATTCCACGTCGTCCAGAAGGACAGGCCTCGCGCGGTCAACTTTGCGACTCTGCCGTACCCCGGGTTCCCGACCGACCTCCAGCCGATGGCGATCGGGCTTGCCGCCGTGGCCGACGGAACGTCGATGATCACCGAGAACGTCTTCGAAGCCCGCTTCAGATTCGTCGAGGAAATGATTCGGCTCGGTGCAGACGCACGTACCGACGGCCACCACGCGGTGGTACGAGGTGTCGAAGAGTTGTCGAGTGCACCGGTGTGGGCATCCGATATCCGTGCGGGTGCGGGGCTGGTACTCGCGGGTCTGTGTGCCGACGGGGTGACCGAAGTCCACGACGTCTACCACATCGATCGCGGATATCCGAGGTTCGTGGAGATCCTGACCGAGCTCGGCGGGACCATCGAGCGAGTCGGCAGCGCGGACTGATCTCCGCCCACCCGCCGCTGCCCCGAACTGCGAGGGCAACCAGCGCGCCGCGGCTGTGGACTCCTGTCTTCGCGAAAATCTCCTCGATCCTCGCAGTGACTGCGATCGGCCTGCCCGCCGGTAGTGCGGAGTACGACTAGAGGTCGGGATCGAACAGCACCGACATCGCATCGGATATGCCCATCGGTTGGAGCTCTTCGGTCCACATCGCGCTACGAGCCGGCACGAGGGAGGTCCACCTGTGCTGTGGAGTGAGATAGCGGAGGCGGACAAGTCGCGGCAGGCGTGTGAGGTCCGGAACCGTCGCGATCGGTGACGCACCGACACACGTAACCGGGTCGGTCGTGGGCCAGAGATACGCAGCCATGAGTCCTGGTCTCCCAGAGTTCCGGGATATCCGACGACGGTCGTCGCTCGTAGCGTGCGGTTCGACGAAACGGCAATAGGACGAAACGGAAGAGATCGCACGAGGACCTCGGGTCTCCTGGGCTTTCTCCGGGCAGAGGTGTGGTGCGTTCCGGCGCGGTCTCCGGCATCGGTGGATTCGCCACGTGCGTTGATCGTCGAAATACGCTGCCTCAGCGCATGATTCGGTCGCCGACAACCCTTCGGGTGTGACGCGCAGCCCTGCTGTGCTGCGCGTCACGAATCATGATCTTGCTCTGAATGCATGGGCGGGTCGGCTGCGACCTGCGGAAACGGCAGCAAAAGGGCTTCCGACCAGCGGATTTGGCGCTGTGTTCACAGTCGCGTAACTTAATCCAGGTCAGAGCGACACGGACACCGACCCGGACTGCAAGGTCAGGGACAACGAGGTTGGACGCAAACGCCTGAAAGTTTCACCGGCCGTCAATCTTCTGGTAAGGTTGGAGGTCGCACCACTTCCCAAAGTGGTTGCGAGACCGAACAAGTAGCCCCCGAGAAAGCGGACAATCGTCCGGGATCGACGGTGTGTGCGTGTTCTTTGAGAACTCAACAGTGTGCCGATGAATGTCAGTGCCAATATTATTTGGTGCGGCCACCCGCTTTTGTGGGTGGTTGTTGCTGATCATCACATTCTTCCGTCTGTGAGAGATCAGTGTTTGAGCTAGTTTGAGTTTTGTATGCTAGTGGTTTGGCTCTTTTGTCTTTGACTGATCGGCCCTTCGGGGTTTTGATTATGAGTCTTTAACGGAGAGTTTGATCCTGGCTCAGGACGAACGCTGGCGGCGTGCTTAACACATGCAAGTCGAACGATGATGCCCAGCTTGCTGGGTGGATTAGT
>NZ_JBHWXB010000009.1:0-239821 GCF_042729855.1 Rhodococcus sp. NPDC060090
GTGCAGTCGATGACTGCACCGCGGCCGTTCGCGTATCTCTGTGCTGCCGTACGCTTGTGACGTACTCGCAGCTTCGTTGCACCCTCGCGTCGTCCCGTCGGCGATCCTGGCCGGTGGCCGCGAGGGTGTGCACTGTTAGAGTTCTAGAGTTGTCTACTGTCCGACGGGCCTATCCGGCCTGTCGCTCCCGACCGGCCTGCCAGGAGGATTCTTGCTTTCCGCCTTCGTCTCGGCCCTCAGGACACCGGACCTGAGGCGGAAGATCCTCATCGCCCTCGGGCTGGTGGCTCTGTACCGTCTCGGCGCCTCGGTGCCGTCCCCGGGCGTCGACTACGGAAACGTCCAGGCGTGCGTCGACCAGCTCGCCGGCAGCGAACAGGCCGGCATCTACTCCCTGATCAATCTGTTCTCGGGTGGTGCCCTCCTCCAGCTGTCGGTGTTCGCGATCGGCATCATGCCGTTCATCACCGCGAGCATCATCGTGCAGCTGCTCACCGTCGTGATCCCCAGATTCGAGGAACTCCGCAAGGAGGGCCAAGCGGGGCAGGCCAAGATGACGCAGTACACGCGATATCTGGCCGTGGCGCTCGCCGTTCTGCAGTCGACCGGCATCGTGGCGCTTGCCGCCCGAGGCCAGCTGCTGCAGGGCTGTTCCGAACCTATCCTGGCCGACGACAGCGTCTTCGGCATGGTCGTCATCGTCCTCGTCATGACCGCGGGTGCCGCAGTCGTGATGTGGTTCGGCGAACTGATCACCGAACGCGGCGTCGGCAACGGCATGTCGATCCTCATCTTCGCCGGTATCGCATCTGCGCTGCCGAGCGAGGGTCGGACGATCCTCGAATCCCGCGGTGGTCTCGTCTTCACGATCGTGCTTGCCGTCGCACTGGCTCTGATCGTCGGCGTCGTCTTCGTCGAGCAGGGACAGCGTCGTATCCCGGTGCAGTACGCCAAGCGGATGGTGGGTCGCCGCATGTACGGCGGCTCGTCGACGTACCTGCCGCTGAAGGTCAACCAGGCGGGCATCATCCCGGTGATCTTCGCGTCGTCGCTGCTGTATCTGCCCAACCTGATCGCTCAGCTCACCGGTGCTACCACCAATCCCGAGCCGAGCTGGTGGCAGCGCATCATCAACGAGTATCTGGTCAACCCGAACAACCCGGTCTACATCGCGCTGTACTTCGGATTGATCGTGTTCTTCGTGTTCTTCTACGTCGCCATCACGTTCAATCCCGAGGAACGCGCCGACGAGATGAAGAAGTACGGCGGCTTCATCCCGGGTATCCGCCCGGGGCGGCCCACCGCTGAATATCTCAGCTACGTGCTCAACCGCATTACGGTTCCGGGCTCGATCTACCTCGGTCTCATCGCAGTGCTTCCGAACTTCTTCCTGTCGGGCGGCCAGACCGCCAGCAGCATCTTCGGCGGCGCAGCGGTGCTCATTCTCGTCAGTGTCGCGCTGGACACTGTCAAGCAGATCGAAAGTCAATTGATGCAGCGTAACTACGAAGGGTTCCTCAAGTGAGACTTGTACTCCTCGGTCCTCCCGGTGCCGGCAAAGGCACACAGGCCGCAATCCTGTCGGAGAAACTCGGCGTTCCCGCCATCTCGACCGGCGATCTCTTCCGCGCCAATATCGGCCAGGGCACTGCGCTCGGCTTGGAGGCCAAGAAGTACATCGACGCTGGAGACCTCGTCCCCGCGGAGATCACCAACAACATGGTGCGCGAGCGCCTCGCGGAGCCCGACGCAGCGAACGGATTCCTTCTCGACGGGTTCCCCCGCAGCGTCGAGCAGGCCGAGGAGCTCGCCAAGATCCTGAAGAACCTCGACACCGCTCTCGACGGTGTGCTGTCGTTCGTCATCGACGAGGACATCGTCGTCGAGCGCATGCTCGCTCGCGGCCGCGCGGACGACACCGAGGACGTGATCCGCAACCGTCTCCGGGTCTACCGTGAGGAGACCGCGCCGCTGCTCGACCACTACGCAGATGTCCTCATCACCGTCGACGCCGTCGGCGAAGTCGAGGAGATCAACGCACGCGCACTCGCCGCACTCGGCAAGTAGACGGCAAGACCAGAGATACAGGAATTCGGGTATGGGTTTCGGGCGTAAACGCAAGGTGGTTCCGTTCCGCACTTCCGGCGAACTCGACGCGATGGCAGCCGCGGGCGCCATCGTGGGGGCCGCGCTCGTCGCGGTGCGGGATGCAGCAAAGCCGGGCGTGAGCACCCTGGAACTCGACCGGGTGGCGGAGTCGGTGATCCGTGATGCGGGCGCCGTTCCGTCGTTCCTGGGATATCACGGCTTCACCGGGTCGATCTGCTCGTCGGTCAACGACCGGGTCGTACACGGCATCCCGTCGGCTGACGACATCCTCGTCGAAGGCGATCTGGTGTCGATCGACTGCGGAGCGATCCTCGACGGGTGGCATGGCGATTCGGCCTGGAGCTTCGGGGTGGGCGAGCTGTCCGCTGCAGACTCCGATCTCAGCGACGCCACGCGCCTGTCGATGGAGGCGGGTATCGCCGCGATGATCGCCGGCAGCCGCCTCACCGATGTGTCCCACGCAATCGAAGAAGGCACGCACGCCGCGGAACGTCTGCACGGACGCCCCTACGGCATCGTCGACGGCTACGGGGGACACGCCATCGGCCGTGAGATGCACATGGATCCGTTCCTGCCCAACGAGGGCAAGCCGGGCAAGGGCCCGCAACTCGTCGTGGGTTCGGTGCTGGCGATCGAGCCGATGCTCACCCTCGGCACCTACGAGACGGTGGTTCTCGAGGACGAGTGGACCGTCGTGACCACCGACGGCAGTCGCGCCGCGCACTGGGAGCACACCGTTGCGGTCACCGAGGACGGTCCGCGGATCCTCACTCTCCGTCCCGAGTAGTCGCTCCGCTCCCAGTCGAGCGAATGTATCGTTCGTTCTGCTGAAGGAGACGAACGATACATTCGCTCAATGAGGGCGAGTCGGTCATACCTCGACGAGTAGGGTCACCGGTCCGTCGTTGACGAGGCTCACCTCCATGTGGGCACCGAACACTCCCGATTCGACATGCGCACCGAGTGTGCGCAACGCTGACGCGAACTCGTCGATCAAGGGTTCGGCTACCGGCCTGGGCGCCGCCGCCGACCACGACGGACGTCGGCTCTTCCGCGTATCCGCCATCAAGGTGAATTGGCTGACGACCAGCAGCGGGGCGTTCAGGTCGGATGCCGACTTCTCGTCCTCGAGGATCCGCATCGTCCAGACCTTGCGGGCGAGTGTCGCGGCTTTCGCTGGGTCGTCGTCGTGGGTGACGCCGACGAGCACGAGCAGCCCGTGGCCACCGTCCGGGGGCGTGATCCGCGCGACCTCCGCTCCGTCGACGGTGACGGCTGCGCTACTGACCCGTTGAACCAGCGCACGCACGTGTGCCTCCTTACATCATTGCTATTTGGCCTGGTGGGAAAGTTCCCGTAATATCGTTCGATGGTGCGCGCTGCGCTCCGGTCGGTCTGCGTCGACATGGTCTTCGCAAGGGGATTCGGGGATGCCGAGCGTCACGGTATCGGATGCCGGTGCAACCACACGTCGAACAACGGATCGCGGAGGATATGGCTAAGAAGGACGGCGCAATCGAGGTCGAGGGTCGGGTTATCGAACCACTTCCCAATGCGATGTTCCGCATCGAGCTGGAGAACGGCCACAAAGTGCTGGCCCACATCAGCGGCAAGATGCGGCAGCACTACATTCGCATCCTTCCCGAGGACCGGGTTGTCGTGGAGCTCTCGCCCTACGACCTCACGCGTGGACGCATCGTCTACCGCTACAAGTAACAGACTTCCCCGGCCGAACGGTCGGGGAAAAACATGTCTCCGGACGGGCTTGCGTCGTATCCGGGGGCGCACATACAGGAGATCGGACGCACGTGAAGGTTCAGCCTAGCGTCAAGAAGATCTGCGAGAAGTGCAAGGTGATCCGTCGTAACGGTCGGGTCATGGTGATCTGCGAGAACCTGCGTCACAAGCAGCGTCAGGGCTAGATCGACCTTCCTCGCGAAGATCTGCTTGGCAACAAGCAAGAAGACCTTCCAGTACCAGTCGCACGGTTACGATCCTCGATCCGTCGGGGAGCTGTGCGATTCACCCTCGGTTCGGAGGCCGGGGCCCCACTGTGTTTGTCACCACACAGTTTCTTACGCAGGGGACGGGCTGGGAGCAGACCTCCATACACCGAATAGGAATGCCACATGGCACGTCTCTCAGGTGTTGATCTTCCCCGCGAGAAGCGGATGGAGATCGCACTCACATACATCTACGGCATCGGCCGTACTCGCTCGAAGGAAATCCTCGAGGCAACCGGCGTCAGCCCGGACCTGCGCAGCAAGGATCTGTCCGACGAGGACCTCGCAAAGCTCCGCGAGTGCATCGAGGACAGCTACAAGGTCGAGGGTGACCTGCGCCGCGAGGTTCAGGCGGACATCCGCCGCAAGATCGAGATCGGCTGCTACCAGGGCCTGCGGCACCGTCGTGGTCTGCCCGTGCGTGGACAGCGCACCAAGACCAACGCTCGTACCCGTAAGGGCCCGAAGCGCACCGTCGCAGGAAAGAAGAAGTAATGCCTCCCAAGTCACGCACCGCCGGTCCGAAGAAGACCCAGAAGGCACGGCGCAGGGACAAGAAGAACGTCCCGCACGGCGCTGCTCACATCAAGAGCACCTTCAACAACACCATCGTCTCGATCACGGATCCCCAGGGCAACGTGATCTCCTGGGCTTCCTCGGGACATGTCGGCTTCAAGGGTTCGCGTAAGTCGACCCCGTTCGCCGCACAGCTCGCCGCCGAGAACGCTGCCCGCAAGGCGCAGGAGCACGGCGTCAAGAAGGTCGACGTCTTCGTCAAGGGCCCGGGTTCGGGCCGCGAGACCGCGATCCGCTCACTCCAGGCCGCCGGCCTCGAGGTCGGAACGATCTCCGACGTCACTCCTCAGCCGCACAACGGCTGCCGCCCGCCCAAGCGCCGTCGCGTCTAAAAACGGGAAAGGAAAGGTTCTAAGTCATGGCACGTTATACCGGTCCCGTTACACGTAAGTCGCGTCGTCTCCGCGTCGACCTGGTCGGAGGCGATCAGGCCTTCGAGCGTCGCCCCTACCCGCCCGGCCAGCACGGCCGCGCGCGGATCAAGGAGAGCGAATACCTGCTCCAGCTGCAGGAGAAGCAGAAGGCTCGCTTCTCCTACGGCGTCATGGAGAAGCAGTTCCGTCGTTACTACGAGGAAGCAGCCAGCCGCCCGGGTAAGACCGGTGAGGTCCTGCTGACCATCCTCGAGTCGCGTCTGGACAACGTTGTCTACCGTGCAGGCCTCGCGCGCACCCGCCGCCAGGCCCGCCAGTTGGTCTCCCACGGACACTTCGTGGTCAACGGCAAGAAGGTCGACATCCCGAGCTACCGCGTCTCCCAGTACGACATCATCGATGTCCGCGAGAAGTCGCTGAGCACCCTGCCGTTCCAGATCGCGCGTGAATCCCAGGGCGATCGCCCTGTCGCGCCGTGGCTGCAGGTCGTCGGTCCGCGTCTGCGGGTGCTGGTCCACCAGCTCCCCGAGCGCGCGCAGATCGAGATCCCGCTGCAGGAACAGCTCATCGTCGAGTACTACTCGAAGTAAGAGCGCTTCGTGCTCTGTCACCAGAGCACCTCGTGCGTGGTGTCCTCCTTGCCCTGTTGGGCGGGGAGGGCACCACACCACCACTAGGGCGTCAAATAGCGGACGCCCACAAGGAGGCAACTCATGCTCATCTCGCAGCGACCCACGCTGACCGAAGAGGTCATCGCTGACGACCGGTCGAAGTTCGTCATCGAGCCGCTCGAGCCCGGCTTCGGCTACACGCTCGGCAACTCGCTTCGTCGCACCCTGCTCTCCTCGATTCCCGGTGCCGCCGTCACCAGCATTCGCATCGATGGCGTGCTCCACGAGTTCACCACGGTTCCGGGTGTGAAGGAGGATGTCACCGACATCATCCTGAACCTCAAGGGGCTCGTGGTCAGCTCGGAAGAGGACGAGCCGGTCACCATGTACGTCCGCAAGCAGGGCCCGGGTGTCGTTACCGCAGCGGACATCGTTCCGCCGGCGGGTGTCGAGATCCACAACCCCGATCTGCACATCGCCACCCTGAACGACAAGGGCAAGCTGGAGATCGAGCTCGTCGTCGAGCGCGGTCGCGGTTACGTTCCCGCCGTCCAGAACAAGGCATCCGGTGCCGAGATCGGCCGTATCCCGGTCGACTCGATCTACTCGCCGGTGCTCAAGGTGACGTACAAGGTAGAGGCCACCCGCGTCGAGCAGCGCACCGACTTCGATCGGTTGATCCTCGATGTGGAGACCAAGAACTCGATCGCCGCACGCGATGCACTCGCGTCGGCGGGCAAGACCCTGGTCGAGCTCTTCGGTCTGGCTCGTGAGCTGAACGTCGAAGCAGAAGGCATCGAGATCGGTCCCTCGCCTGCCGAGGCCGACCACATCGCCTCCTTCGGACTTCCGATCGAGGACCTGGACCTGACGGTCCGGTCCTACAACTGCCTCAAGCGTGAAGGTGTTCACACCGTCGGTGAGCTGGTGGCACGCACGGAGTCCGACCTGCTCGACATCCGCAACTTCGGTCAGAAGTCCATCGATGAGGTCAAGGTCAAGCTGCACTCGCTCGGCCTGTCGCTGAAGGACAGCCCCGCGTCCTTCGATCCCAGCAGTGTGGCCGGCTACGACGCCGCCACCGGTACCTGGAGCGATACCGACGCCGGGTTCAGCGACACCGACGGCAACGAGGACTACGCCGAGACCGAGCAGCTGTAGCAGCTCACGGTCCGTTACTAGGAGAAAATCATGCCCAAGCCCAAGAAGGGCGCCCGCTTCGGCGGGTCGGCCTCGCACCAGAAGGCGATCTTCGCCAACCTGGCCACCGCGCTCTTCGAGCACGGCCGCATCACCACCACGGAGGCCAAGGCCAAGGCCTTGCGTCCGTACGCCGAGAAGCTCGTCACGTACGCAAAGGCCGGCACGCTGGCTTCGCGTCGTGAGGTGCTGAAGGTCATCCGCAACAAGGACGTCGTGCACGCCCTGTTCGCGGAGATCGGTCCCTCCTTCGAGGACCGCAACGGCGGCTACACGCGCATCATCAAGACGATGCCGCGCAAGGGCGACAACGCGCCCATGGCGGTCATCGAACTCGTGCGCGAGAAGACCGTGTCCTCCGAGGCCGACCGCGCTCGTCGCGTCTCGGCATCGAAGGCTGCACCGGCTGCCGAGGAGAACGTGGTGGAGGCCGTCGAGGCCGATGCCACCGACGCTCAGGTCGACAACGCCGATGCTGTCGTCGAGGCGATCGAAGACACCACCGCTACGGCCGCTGACGCGCCCGAGGCGGACGAGGCCAAGAAGGACTAGTCCACTTGGTTTCGGCATCTGCTGAATCGAACGAGCCCGCCGCCCAGCACAGGGACGGCGGGCTCGTCGCTTCGGACACAGTTTCCGGTGAGCGAACCAGGCTCCGCCTCGACATTTCCTACGACGGCACCGATTTCTCCGGCTGGGCCCGCCAGCCCGGCCGGCGCACGGTGTGCGGCGAGATCGAAGAGAAGCTGTCCGCCATCGTGCGGGAGCCCGTGCTCCTCACCGTTGCCGGTCGCACCGATGCGGGAGTGCACGCATCGGGTCAGGTTGCGCACGTCGATGTGCCGACCGAGGCGCTGCCGGACGATCCGTCGCGCTGGATCCGTCGACTCGCACGGTTTCTTCCGCGCGATGTCCGAGTGACCGGAATCTCGGTGGCACCGGAGCATTTCGACGCGCGGTTCTCCGCGATCCGACGACACTACGAGTATCGGGTGACGGCAGCCGTATACGGAGCCGACCCGCTGCGTGCCCGCGACACCGTCTCCTGGCCGAAAACGGTCGATCTCGAGGCAATGCAACACGCATCGCGTTCCCTGTTGGGGCTGCACGATTTCGCCGCATTCTGTAAGCGGCGCGAGGGCGCCACGACCGTCCGCGAATTGCAGCGCTACGACTGGACCCGCTCCGGCGACATCCTCACCGCCCATGTGAGTGCCGACGCATTCTGCTGGTCGATGGTCCGCAGCCTCGTCGGTGCCGCGCTTGCAGTGGGAGAGGGGCGTCGCTCGGTCGACTGGATGACTGCCCTCCTCGACGAGCGCGAACGGGCAGCGTCGGTCGCAGTGGCTCCGGCGCACGGACTCTCACTTGTCGGCGTCGACTACCCTGCCGATGGGGATCTCGCCGCGCGCAACTCCGCGACGCGGGAGACGCGCGGGCCGATCGCACGCGGCTGCTGCGGTTGACGAAGGAGAGATGATCTTGGCTGGACGACGGTGTGTACTCATCGCGGCGATCGCGGCGATCGCGGCAGCTGTGGTCACAGCGACAGGTGGCGCGGCCCCGGGGATCGGCGTCGCCGACGAACTGCCTTCCGGTGCAATGGAAGTCGGTGGCGCCAGACTCGAACGCGTGGACCGGCATTCCGACCGCGATTGGTCTCTTTTCGTCCATTCCGGGGCAATGGATCGCACGATCGAACTTCGGGTGATCCGTCCCGCAGACACCACCGAGTCGCGCCCCGTGCTGTATCTGCTCAACGGCGCAGGAGGTGGTGTCGACGACGCCACCTGGCGTAAACAGACCGATGTCGTCGATTTCTTCGGTGACAAGAATGTCAATGTCGTCACGCCGATCGGCGGTGCATTCAGCTACTACACCGATTGGCTCGCCGACGATCCGGAACTGGGTCGCAACAAGTGGACGACCTTCCTCACGGAGGAAGTACCCCCGATCGTCGATGCTGCGCTCGACGCGAGCGGACGCAACGCGATTGCGGGTGTCTCGATGTCTGCCACGTCCGCGCTCGCACTCGCCGAGCATGCACCGCAGCTGTATGACGCGGTGGCATCGTACAGCGGTTGCGCCGAGACTTCGACGGACGTGGGTAGCCGGTACGTCGAGATGGTTGTCGGGTTGGGCGGCGGTGATGTCGAGAACATGTGGGGTCCGGTCGGGGCCCCGCACTGGGGCGAACAGGACGTGATCCGCCACGCGGAGCGATTGCGTGGAACGGCGATATTCGTGTCGTCGAGCGGGGGCCTGCCCGGCTCGCACGAGGTTGCGGCATGGGAAGAGTACGGGCCTGCGGTGATACCCGATGTCGCATTGCTCGGGGTCATCGAGACCGCGGTGAGCGGCTGCACGGACCGACTCCGTACCGCGTTGGACGGACTCCGAATCGAGGCGACCTATTCGACTCGAGCCGAGGGGACTCACACGTGGGGATACTGGGAGGACGCGTTACACGAATCCTGGCCCCTACTCTCGGATGCCATCGACGCCTGAGGCTCTGGATCGGAGGGCTGCAAATCTGCGGCGTGCCACCGTCCCCTCGGAGACGGTGGCACGCCGCAGATCGGCTTATCAGAGCAGGATGCCCAGACCCGCCAGAAGCGTGAACAGGGTGGCGCCGAGTGAACCGAGAATCATGTTTCCTCCAACAGGTTGATGACCTTCGTCTTCGATCGAAGTCGAAGTGACTTCTGGGTCGTTCACAGGGGGAGAAAGACCCAGTAGTCATCCGTCACATCGGCACCAGCAGTCTCTGCGTTACCGCGCGTCCGTTCAGGGCCTGTCGTGCTCCTCAGGCGCTGCATCCCACCCCGGCCACGTACGGCGACGATCAGAGCAGAATGCCCAGACCTGCCAGCAGGGTGAGAAGGGTAGCGCCGAGTGAACCGAGAACCATGTCGTTCCTCCTTCGTTGTATGCCCCGGCCCGTGAATGGGCGCGGGGGAGGCGGCCTCGGCCCCCGATGGGGGGTGAGGGCCTCGGCCGCCCATCAGATGCCTACCCGGATGGGGAGAAGCTAACCATCCATGGCGCACGGGATTTTCTGAGAAGGGCTCCGACCATCGCAGCCCGCCTGCGCTGTTCGAAAGCGACGCTCTACCTCGCCGAGAACAGGGACCGATTCGTCTACGCGGTCACCGTGCATTCTTCCGCGGCGCGACGGAATGCGTCGAAGCCGAAGTCGCCGATGCTGGGGAGCCGAGGTCTCCGCGGTCATGGTGCGTATCCAGCAGCGACAGGCTGCTGAGCAGACCGGCCTCGACGACGCACAGGCCTACGGTGAACTCCCAGCCCTGCTCACCCACGGTCTGACGACCTGATGCACCTTACGATCGGTGACATGGACCAGAAGCGGCAGGAACCGATCCGACTCGGGATCATCGTGGCGAGCGTGAGGGAGGGACGGGTCGCACCGGTCGTCGCGAACTGGTTCACCGAGACGGTGCGTCGACGCACGGTGTCGGACGGTGCTGACGACGGCACGACGGGGTCGGACACCGCAGGAACCGACACCACAGAATTCGATGTCGATAGCATCGATCTCGCCGAGGTCCCGCTACCGCAGGAACTGTCGGGAGGTCCGGCGGTCGAGGCCTTCACCCGGCGGATCGACGCGGCCGAGGCATTCGTCGTGATCACCTCCGAGTACAACCACGGATATCCCGCCGCGCTCAAGACCGCGATCGACAGCGTCAAACGCGAATGGCGCGCCAAGCCCGTCGGATTCGTGTCCTACGGCGGTCTGTCCGGTGGCCTACGCGCAGTGGAGCAACTCCGGCAGGTGATCGTCGAGGTCCACATGGTGCCGGTGCGAGAATCGGTGAGTTTCCACCGCGTCAAGTACGCCTTCGCTGCAGACGGCACCACGAGCGACGGCGCGGCCATCGATTCTGCCGAACGCATGCTCGACCAACTCGCATGGTGGGCTGCCACTATTCGTGCCGGACGCGACCTCGCGCCATACCCGGGCTGAAATGCCGGTCAGCGCACCGGCACCGCCTGCGCGACACGTGGTCGCCCGATGTGCGCGGACTCGGCCGCGATGGTGACGAGCGTCAGCCCCATCCGCTGTCCGCGCGTGGTGAGCACCACCCGGTCGCCGGCTCCGTTCGGTTGTTCGATGGCGACGGTAGGACGTTCGCGGGGCCACTGGTCGGGACGCGCATGTACGTGGATGGCGCCGGTGTGAGGCCTCGTCGTCGGCTGGGCCCCATCGAAGACCACAGTGTCGAACTCGCGGTCGCCCGGATACTCACCGGCGATCCTGAGTCGATCCGGGGACGCCGCCCCGTCCAGGAGTGACCGCCAGGCATCGGCGCGATCGGTGTGGATCACCACGCGTGCACCGATCGCCACGGCGCGGAACACGATCTGCTGTGCGAGATACAACTCGCCCGCAACATGGACAGAGCGCACACCCGGGCCGGTCAGGCGCACCGCGACCGCCCGTCCTGACTCGTCCGCCCCGATCAACTGACCGCAACCCGCGGCGGGCAGCGCCAACCCGTCGAGTTCGTCGCGGCTCACGCTGCGCAGTTCGGTGATGTCTTCGAGGCCGTTCGACGCGTACGGCAGAGATGCGCGCAGCGCGTCACGTTCGCGGCCGTGGACCGGGCGAGCACCGGACGTCACCGGACCGTCCGCCGTGCGTGTCGCGTACCGGACGAGACCACCGACGCGGGTCGTACCGTAGGAACCGGGGCGCATGCGCACCGCCACCGTCGACGACAGCGACGGGTGGGTCCAGATGTGGGTCAGGGCGCTCGCGTCGAGTCGTCTCGGATCGAGCACACCCCCGGTGCTGTACCCGACGGGGAGGCGGACGTGGCTCCAAGAACATTCCGCCGCCAGCGGATCTGCGCCGTGAGTGATCCGGCTCGCGGCCGAGTGGATCTCCGAAGCAGTCAGCATTCTTGCTGCGCAACCGGAATCGCCCAGCGTTCTGATGACCCTTCGCGCCGACGCGATGATCGTGCGGGTCGCGCCTTCGGTGCCACCGCCGCGCCGGTCCACCGCGTCTCGACACGTCGACGCGTCGAGGCGCAGTGCGAGCCACACCGTGCGCATCGCAGCTGCGGGCAGCGGTCCGATGAGTTGCGCGTAGACCTGACCGGCGGGGGTCGCGTCCAGTACCCGGCGACCGTGGACGACGACATCGATTCCGTCGAGCGTCACGTCGTGTCGGCGTAGGCAATCGGACAGTGCGCCGAGGGGCAGCGTCTGCGACGAGTCGGCGCGATCCCGCCCGAGCCGGGTGGTGACTCCGGCGGGAGCGAGTACCTCGACGACCGCAGTGACGCATGTGCCGTCCCACCTCAAACCCACCGGGCGGCCGGTCGGCTGCGCCGCATCGCGGATCTCGGCGGGGGCATGCACGCGCGGAAACCTGTGTCGCAGCAGCGTCGTCGTCGCGGCAATCGCATCGCGACCCCGGATCCGGATGAGCAGCAGAGCAGCGGACGCGGCTGCTGCGGTCGGTGCCACCCATGCGGGTGCGCCGGTCGCGGCCACCGCCATCCAGACTGCGATACCCGCGCACTGTGCCACGACGAGCCGTGACACGACCCGGGCTTGTCCGTACACGCCGGATCTTTCACGCACGACCTCGGACACAGTTCTATCCACGGCACTCCCCCCGACACCGATCGGGCAGGCCTGTGGGTGCCCGCCCGAGCTTCCCAACGCGCAACTGTACTGTGTTGCGGCAGTGAGCGTGCCGCACGGGGGAGGACATATGGCATCGCAGCCCACCACTCGATGGCAGGTGAGCGGTTACAGATTTCTGATGAGACGGATGGAGCATGCGCTCGTTCGTCGCGACGTCCGCATGATCCACGACCCGATGCGATCGCAGTCGCGTTCGCTCATGGTGGGGACGGTGGTCGCCTGCCTGGTCCTTGCCGGATGCGCTGCCCTGGCACTGTTCCGGCCACAGGACAAGATCGGCAGTGCCCCGCTGGTGGTGGGCAGGGATTCCGGCGCGCTCTACGTCGCGATCGATGGAACCTTCCATCCCGCGATGAATCTCGCGTCCGCACGACTGGTGCTCGATGCGCCTGCCGAACCCGCGGTCGTCGCCGATGAGGAACTCGAGGACCGGCCGAGGGGGCCGCTGGTCGGCATCCCCGGCGCTCCGTCGTCCCTCGCGCATGTCGATCACGACATGTCCTGGACCGTGTGCGACTCGGTCGACCCCGGCGGACGGCAGTTCGTCACCACCGCCGTGACGGCAGGCACACCCGAGTACACCGGCGACGGCGGACCTCTCGACGACGAAGCGCTCCTGATGACCTTCGACGGTGAGTACCATCTCGCCTACGGCGGTGGCCGGGCGGAGATCGACCCGCAGGATCGCGCCCTGACACGCGTCCTGGGCATCGACGTCGGATCGGCACGTCCCGTGGGCGCGGGGTTGCTCGCGGCGCTCCCCGAATTGCCGAAACTCACCGCGCCCGTGATCCCGGACGCCGGGAGCAGACCACGAGTGCCGGTCGGTGATTCCCGCGTCGGATCCGTCGTAGGACTCGCGGAACCGGACGGCCAGCGCTACTACGTCGTCTTGAGCGACGGGGTGCAGGAGGTGTCGAGCGCAACCGCGCAGATCATCCATGCATCGGATTCCCAAGGCGTTGCAGAGATTCCGATCGTGCCGCCCGACACGCTCAAGGACGCGCCGACGGTGCGCCACCTGGCTGTCGACACCTTCCCGGCAGTGGTACCCACGATCGTCGATCCGGCGGACCGACCCGTCGGATGCCTGACATGGAACCCCGAAGAAGGCTCCGACGCCCAACGACGCTCGGCGCTGGTGCTGTCGGCGGGCAGCGTCCTGCCGATCGCCGAGGATGCGATACCGGTCGAGCCCGCACAGGCCGACGGGCCGGGCCCGAACGTGGATGTCGTCCACATTCCGCCGGGACGGGGCGCATTCGTGCAGACGACGTCGATCGTCCCCGACAGTGAACGCCGAGGGGCCCTGTTCTACGTCGCGGACACAGGCGTCCGGTACGGCATCACCGATGGGGACGCGGCGGAGGCACTCGGTCTCGAAGGAGAGCCGGCGCGAGCGCCGTGGCAGATCGTCGACCTGCTCGCCCCGGGCCCCTCACTCGGGCGCGCCGAGGCGCTCCTCGCTCACGACGGCGTCGCCCCGGACCCTCGACCCGCGCCGCTCGGAACAGGTGGATGACCGCCGCCCGCGCGGTCCCGGAGGCGGGCACGCTCCCGAAAGGGTAGGGCCGCAAGCAGCGCGAGGACGAGTATCCCGAACACGGCGGCGCTTGCGACCCACGCGACGTGTCGCGGAGTCGGGTCGGGAGGATCGACCGGCGTGGGTCCGGCGATCTCTTTCGGAGGCGCGGGGACATCCCGTTCGGCGGGCAGCGGTGCGGTGACCGCGGCCAACGGATCGACGACGCCGTGCCCGACCCGAGGGTTCCACCCTTCGGCGGGGGCATGTGCGGTCGATTCGATGCGGTCCATCACCATGCGCGCGTCGAGGTGGGGGTGGCGCGCTCTCACCAGCGCGACCGTTGCAGAGACGAGTGGCACCGAGAAACTCGTTCCGGCGATCGGCACCGGCCCTTCGGCGCCAACGTATGCATCGACGAGACCGTCGGAGAACGGGTCGAGGGAGACGATGCCGCTCCCTGGGGCCGCGACATCGACCCACGGCCCGGGAACGCTGTAGTCGGACGGTGTGCCGTCGGCCTCGACCGAGCCGACAGTGAGCACATGGTCGTCGTACCAGGCGGGGGAGGCGATCGTCGTGATCGAATCCCACGGGTCTGCATCAGGGTCGAGTGGATTCGCAGCCGGAGGATTCGATGCCCGGCATACTTCGGTGTTTCCGGCTGCCGCGACCACCACCGCGTCTTTGACATCGGTGGCGTACTGGACGGCGGCCCCGAGCGGCCCGTCGGCGATCCCGTCGCTCGCGAGCATGCACGCGACCTCGGAGATGTTGATGACGGTGGCTCCGAGATCCGCGGCATGGCGCACCGCGGACGCCAGTGTGCGTACATCCCCGTAACCGGGGGAGTTCTGGGCCGCCTCCTCATCCCCCACGGAGCTGTCGGAGTAGTTGCGGCTGGATTGACGGATGGCGATCACTTCGACGTCCGGTGCACCACCGGCGAATCCCGAACCTTCGACCGGTCGTGCAGCGATCAGGCCCGCGACGAGTGTTCCGTGCGCGTCGCAGTCGACCGTGCCGTCGTCCGTCGACACGTAGTCGCCGCCGGGGGTGATGCCGGGAAGTCGTGGATGCCGGTTCACCCCGGTGTCGATCACCGCGACGATCTGTCCGGCACCCCGGGTCAGGGGCCACACCCGTTCGAAGTCCATGATGCGTTGCGCGAGCGGGCGTTGCGGGCCGTCGGCGACAGGCTGGGCACGGGTGCACAAGTAGCGCTGCTCGGTGGGTTCCGGAGCCGCGGGCAGACCGCCGGCGGGAAGTAGTCCGCTGTCCGGTACCGGGGGAGTCGCCGACGCCGTACCCACAGCGGCGACTGTGGACAGTGAGACGACCAGGGTGGTGACGAAGGAAGCCGGGACGGACCGTCGACGGTGCGTCACAGTCCGCGGACCGCGGAGGTGCGTCACAGTCCGCGGACCGCGGAGGTGCGTCACAGCCCACGGACCGCGGAGTAGAGACCGGCAACCCAGCATGCCAACGGCACGATCGTGGCGATGACGGTGTACTCGGCGATTTCGCTGATCCGGCGCTGCACAGGTGTGAACGTGCGCCGCGGCGCAACGACCCCGAAGATCAGGGCGCCGACGAACAATACGACGGTGACCCCGAAGAGTGCCTGCGGAGCGACGGTTCCGGCGAGAGCGGCGGCGACGACCAGACCCAGGACGAGAACTGCACCACCCACGATCATCGGAGCCGCCTGCTCCGCCCCGATGTATGTGCGTCCCCGGAACATGAGGACGATTCCCGTCGCTACGGCCAACGCGACCCCGGGCCATGAGATACCCGCATCCGGTATCGGCCACGCCGCGCACCACGCACCTGCTGTCGCGAGCACGACCACCGCGTACACCCACCCGGTCAGATGAGCTCGGGCACGCGCCGTCTTCGCCTCGAGCTCCTCGAACGTGGGCGGCGGGTTCTCGTCGTCCGGATCGGGAACCACCGGGTCCAGGGATGTTCCGGGTGCGGGAACCGGAGGCAGGGGGAGACGCGCGAGGAGCGTGGCCGCACGAGCGGCAAAGGTCGCCAGCAGTAGCGCGGTCACGACGACGCCGGCTCCGAGCGCCTGAACCGGTACGGAGGTGGCCGTGCCGATGACCAGTGCGATCGTCGCGACCGCGGACATCGTCGGGATCGCAGTGAACGTTGCGAGTCCGACCGTCGTGACACTCACCGCGACCACGCCGACCGCTCCGGTGAGGATGGTCGCCAGCATCAGGTGTGGTGCACCGAAGTCGCCGGGCACCAGAAGCATTCCGGTGACCGAGGAGACAGGGACCGCGCACACCGCGAGCAGCAGCCCGATCAGCCGGTCGAGGTAGACCCGTGCGATGACGGCGGCTGCCGTGACGAGCAGCAGCGCCAGCACCGCGGTGACGATTCCCGCGACCGCCCGCTCGCTGCCGGAAGACGGCAGCAGGAGCAACGACCCGCACCCGATCGTGATCGACGCCGACGCGACCGCTGCACCGACCATGGCCGCGGTGCGATCGGACCATCGGCGCAACCGGTCGCGGCCCGCAACCGCCACGTTGTACATCACGTCGTCGAACAGCGGCGGTGACGACGGTGCCGAGGATTGCTCGAGGACGAGGACCTCACCGTCGCGGATCCCGAGCTCGTCGAGACCGAGTTCACCTGCGAGCGGACCCTGGCCGATTCGTGCCAGGGTCCATGCTTCCGGCTCGACCCGTTCGGGGGTGACGTCGAACTCGTTGTCGGGTCGATGCGCGGCCACGAGGTCGACGATTCCCGCGAGCAGCAAGGCAACCGGAACGCCCAGTGGCAGAGTCAGGTCGACCTCGGAGTGTTTGGTGAGCACCGTGATACGGCACAATTCCGGTGCTGCTACCGCACCGGGTACGTTCGGGCTCGTCGGTACAGTCGTCATCGAATTGTTCCCCCGTCGTTCGTGCGCCGGCCCGGCGACCGAAGGCGGCGCGGACCTTTCGACGACGCAGACCTTACGACATCGCGGCGGAACCGCTGACGGCATCGTCGCGGATGTAACTGTCGCGATGGTGCGCTACGCTTCCACCACCGAGGGGGGTAGGTCGTTGTCGGCGGCCTGTGTGTACGGGGGTTGGGGAACTTGAGCACTGTGCGGTTCGCGCGCAAAACACGACGGGATGCGCCGCGTGCACCCGGTGGTGAAGTGAGTCTGCAGGCGCCGCCCGATATTCCGAGAGCCACACCGGGCAATCTGCTGATGAAGCTGCTGCCATTGGTGATGGTTGCGGCGATGATCGGCATGGTCGCGCTCATGTTCAGTTCCGGTATGGCGCGCAGCCCGATGGCCCTGATCTTCCCGCTGATGATGATGGTGTCGATGATCGGCATGCTGGCCAACGGCGGTCGCGGTGGGGGCGCGAAAACCTCCGAGACGAACGAGGATCGCAAGGACTACCTGCGCTACCTCGACACCCTGCGGCGCGACGTGGCAGAGACCGGTTCGGGGCAGCGGCGGGCCCTCGAGTGGACGCACCCGGATCCGGCGTTGTTGTGGACCCTCGTGGGGACCGTGCGGATGTGGGAACGCCGCACGGCCGACGTCGACTTCTGCCACGTTCGGGTGGGCCGTGGCGGGCAGCGCCTGGCCACGAAGCTCATCGCTCCCGAGACCGGTCCGGTCGAGGACCTCGAACCTGTTGCCGCAGTGTCGTTGCGCCGCTTCGTCCGCGCACACTCGGTGGTACCCGCACTCCCGACGGCGGTATCGCTGCGCGGCTTCGCATCGGTCGGGATCGGCGGCGATCGGGAGACGGCGCAGCAATTGGCTCGATCGATGCTCGCGCAGCTGTGCACGTTCCACGCGCCCGACGTACTCCAGGTAGCGGTGGTATGCGGACCTGACACGGCGGCGGAGTGGGAGTGGGTCAAGTGGCTTCCCCATGCCCAGCATCCGGATGCGCGCGACGGTGCAGGGAGCGCACGCATGCTGTTCGGTTCGGTGCTCGAGCTCGAGACGGTCCTCGGCGTACACCTGTCCGCGCGCGGACGGTTCGTCCGCGGAACACCCGCTGTCGAGGGCGTTCCGCAGTTGTTGATCGTCATCGACGGTGGGGTCTCCGGATCCGGGTCCGGGCTGCTCGGCGACGGGCTCGACTCGGTGACTCTGCTCGACCTCTCCGGATTCGCCCCGCGGCTCGCGGCGCTTCGTGGGCTGCAGCTCGTCGCGGAGAACGGTCGGCTCGGGGCGAGGACCGGAAGCTCGGTGGAGACGTTTGCGGAGGTCGACGGGATCAGCGCCCCGCAGTCGCAGGCACTTGCGCGACGACTTGCCCCATATCGGGCCGCGACCCAGCTTGCAACGGACGACGGCGCCGCAGACGACAGCATCGAGACATGGCAGGACCTACTCGGGCTCGGCGACATCGCGCGATTCGATCCGCAGCAGGCATGGGCGCCACGATCCGGTCGCGACCGGCTGCGAGTGCCGATCGGTGTCGGTGCGGACGGCGCTCCGGTCGAGATCGACCTGAAGGAGTCCGCAGAGAACGGAATGGGTCCTCACGGACTCTGCATCGGTGCCACGGGCTCGGGAAAGAGTGAGTTCCTCCGGACCCTCGTGCTCGGCCTCGTCGCGACGCACTCACCCGATGCGCTCAATCTCGTGCTCGTCGACTTCAAGGGGGGCGCGACTTTCCTCGGGCTCGACCGGAGTCCCCACGTCGCTGCGGTCATCACCAATCTCGCCGACGAACTCGCGATGGTCGAGCGGATGAAGGACGCACTCGAGGGAGAGATGACGCGCCGGCAGGAGCTGCTGCGGGCGTCCGGCAACTTCGCCAACGTCGGTGACTACGAGAAGGCGCGGGCCGCAGGTGCTCCGCTGGCACCGCTGCCCGCACTGTTCATCGTCGTCGACGAGTTCTCCGAGCTGCTCTCTCAGCAGCCCGAGTTCGCAGATCTCTTCGCGGCGATCGGCCGTCTCGGACGGTCGCTGCACATGCATCTGCTGTTGGCGAGCCAGCGACTCGACGAGGGAAAACTGCGCGGCCTCGACAGTCACCTGTCCTACCGGATCGGTTTGAAGACCTTCTCCGCGAACGAATCCCGGAGTGTCCTCGGTGTTCCGGATGCCTACAGCCTGCCGCCAACGCCGGGTGCCGGCTACCTCAAATGTGATTCGGCCGAGATCGTACGCTTCGACGCGGCCTACGTGTCGGGGCCGTACGAACCCGGCCGCCCGGCGCGCCGGATCCGGACGGCAGCTGCCGGGATTCCTGGCCCTCGTGTGTTCACCGCACGAGAGGTACCGGTCGATCGTGGTGTACCTCTGCCCGTGCCGCCGGGCGCCGGCCAGGCCCCGGACATCGACACGACCTCCTCCGAGGTCGGCCGCAGTGTCCTCGACGTCGTGGTCAGCAGAGTGCGCGGACACGGCACTCCCGCACATGAGGTGTGGTTGCCGCCGCTCGACGAGTCCGCGAGCCTCGATATGTTGCTGTCGCACTCGCTGCTGACCGGAGATCTTCTGCGCCAGTCCACTTTGCGGACGACGATCGGGATCGTCGACCGGCCCTTCGAACAGCGTCGAGACCCCCTGGTCGTCGATCTGTCGGGAGCTGCAGGCAACGCCATCGTGGTCGGTGGTCCGCAGTCGGGCAAATCGACGCTGCTGCGCACCTTGATCATGTCGATGGCCGCCACCCACACGGCCGAACAGGTGCAGTTCTACTGCCTCGATTTCGGTGGCGGCACCCTTGCGGGGCTCGCAGGTCTCCCACACGTGGGCTCCGTGGCCAATCGTCTCGCCGCCGATCGGGTCCGCCGCACTGTCGCTGAACTCATGGGGTTGCTGCATCGAAGGGAACGGCAGTTCGGCGAATGGGGCATCGAATCGATGTCGCAACTGCGACGGTTGCGCGCCGACGGAGTGCAGCATGTCTCGGCAGACCCGTTCGGCGACGTCTTCCTCGTGATCGACGGCTGGACCAGTATCCGGGAGGACTTCGAACCACTCGAACAGAGCGTCGGGGTGTTGGCCTCACGCGGGTTGTCCTACGGAATTCATGTGGTGATCAGCGCACCACGGTGGTGGGATGTCCGCCCGGCGCTACGCGACCATCTCGGCACCCGCCTCGAACTCCGCCTCGGCGACCCGGCCGATTCGGAATACGGACGTAAGAGGGCAGCACTGGTGCCCGAGGGCAGGCCCGGACGAGGAATCGAACGCGACGGACTTCACGTGCTGGCAGCACTGCCGCGGGTGGACGGCAGCTCCGGCGTCGACGATCTGGCCGACGGCGTGGCAGCGGCAGTCGCCGCGATCACAGCTGCAACCACGGGTGGTCACGCGCCTGCAGTCAGGATGCTTCCCGAGGAAATCGACCGAGCGGCCGTCCTCACCGCGATTCCCGGTGGATGGCCGGTCCCGATCAGCGCACCGGTCGCGCAGCGACTGCGCGTGCCGATCGGAATCGACGAAGCGGAGCTCGCACCGGTGACCCTCGACTTCGCCGAGAGCCCGCACCTGCTGGTGTTCGGCGATTCCGGCTGTGGGAAGACTGCGCTGCTCCGCGGAATCTGCCGGAGCCTCATGGAGTCGAACACCGGTGCGCAGGCACGGATCATCATCGGGGACTATCGCCGGACCATGCTCGGCGTCGTCGAAGGCGACCATCTCGGCGGTTACGCACCGGGCACATCGGTTCTGTCTGCGATGACGACCGAACTCGCCGGGGTCTTCGAACGTCGGCTCCCGGGAGCCGACACCACGCAACAGCAACTGCGCGACCGGTCGTGGTGGAACGGCCCAGAAGTGTTCGTCATCGTCGACGACTACGACCTGGTGGCCACATCGGGACAGAACCCGCTGACCCCGTTGCTCGAGTATCTGCCGCAGGCCAAGGACATCGGTCTGCACCTGATCGTCGCGCGACGCGCGGGCGGAGCAGGCCGAGCGCTGTACGAACCGGTCATCGCCCGGCTACGTGACCTGTCCACGCCGGGCCTGATCATGAGCGGAAACCGCGACGAAGGCGCGCTCGTGGGCACGGCAAGACCCGGCCCGATGCCGCCGGGCCGAGGAATTCTCGTGCGACGCAACGGTAACGAACTCATCCAGACGGCATGGCTGCAGCCGTCGTGAGCGCGGATGTCCTCGGGCTGCACGTCGGAGCGTCCAGCGTGTGTGCGCGCCGGGCAGAGCGAATCCGCTACGTGCCTGCCGTGGCAGCGAGACTGGGCGATGGATGGGTCTTCGGAGACGCCGCGACGTCGCTCGAGGTAACCGACGTTCTCGCTGCCGCCCGAACAGACGACTCCGCCGAGTTGCTGACAGGTCTGGTGCGTTACGCCGCTGCTGCGGTGGGTGCGCCCCCGAACACCGGAACTGTCGTGGTGGTGCATCCCACGAAGTGGAGCGCGCGGCGCCGCGACGCGCTGTACACCGCAGCTCGGCATGTTGCGCGCAATGCGGAGTTGGTGCCGATTGCGGTCGCTGCATACGACGCGATCGAGATGGATGCGGATGTGCGATGCGTGGCTCTCGAGGTCGCGGCGGAAGGGGTCACAGCGACCTTGCTCGAACCGTGTCCCGGGGGCAGGGCCGTGATCGACCGTGTGGCGAGGGATCCGGGCCTGGCGGCGGACGCGGCGGATTCCGACGACGGCGTGACGCGCCTCGAGGCTCTGATCGGATCGGTCTCCGGGCGGAACGACCCGGATGTGTTGTTGGTGACGGGAATCCCGGGTGAGCCTGCGGGCGTCGAACTGTGCGGGAGGTTGGCCGAGCGGATCGGACGTGGAATTCGGGTCGTGCCGGTCGCGGCCTCGGAAATGCTTGCGCCGATCACAGAAATGTCCGCGCCGACCGCGGTGGGGGAGGCGGCGCCTGGCGTCGAGGTCGGATCGTCCACGGCGCAGTGGCTGCAGGACATCCGTGCGCCCATGCCCGAGCCGTCACGCGCACCCAGCTTCGGATGGGTGATCGCTGGAGCGATGATCGTGATCGTCGTGGTGGCCGCGATCGTGTTCCTGTCGGGTGATGCGAACCTCCGCCAGGCCGTCGCGGACGGGAGTGTCGCCGACAGTGCGGCGGCCGTCCGGCCGGAACCGTCCATCGATGCCCCCGTCGCGGCGGCGTCCGATCAGGATGCGCCCGACTTCGCCACGATCGATCTCGGTCCCGTACGTCTCGACCTTCCGTCGTATTGGCGCATACGCGATGCCGGACGGTCGGAGCCGGGAAGAGCTGAGCTGCTCCCGGATTCGGGCCCCGACCGCAGGATCGTGGTCGTGTACTCCGCTCTCGCGGACGGAATCGATTCGGATGCGGTGGCGAGGAGCCTTGCTGCCCGCGCGACGGCGCGCAGCGGAGTCATCCGAGAGCTGGACTCGGACACGCGCTTCGGGGACCGGCCGGTCATCTCGTACGTAGAGGTGCCCGACGAGTTCTCCACGGTGAGGTGGTCGGTCGTGGTCATGCCGGGCTTGCAGGTCTCGATCGGCTGTCAGTTCCTCGCCGAAGAATGGACCGGAATCAGAAGCGAATGTGAGCAGGCCGTCCACACAGTGGAGCCGGTGTGAAAAAAACTTCGATGTAGTTCGGATCGAGCGGAACCGATCCGGTGCGGGCTGCGTCGAATCAGGTGTAGGGGCGAAACGGTCGGACCAACGGGGGCCGAGTGAACCGGGACGCAGAATGATGGAGGGGTGCACGATGAGTGAGGGCGGAACCGGTGGTGGACAGCAGCTCAACGCTGACGTCGTCGCAATGGAAGTGGCGTCGACTCAGCTGCAGCAGTCACGCGAGGAACTCGAGGGCGCGGTGAGGACGCTCGGCGCGCGAGTGTCGGAGACGTCGGCGGTGTGGAAGAGCCAGGGGGCAACGGAGTTCACGAGCATCATGGAGCGCTGGACTCACAATGCGAACCAGTTGAACCAGGCGCTCGACGAGATCGCCGAGGCCGTCCGCACCGGCGGCCGGTCCTACGAGGAGGCTGCGGCCACTCAGGTAACGGAGCTGAAGGGCGCGGCCAGTGCACTCAGCGGCGACTACTGACCGACCCGACGGCGGGCAATCACACAACACTCAAGGAGCAGGCAATGGCGTTCGGCTCGAATGGCGAGATCTTCCAGAACTTCGAAGGCGTTGACACCCTCAACGCGGGAGTCGCCGGGGTCCAGAAGCAGATGAACAGCATCCTCGACGGCATCGAGGCCCAGGTGGCCCGACTGGACGACAGCTGGGAAGGCAAGGCCAACGAGGCATACGCGGACACCCAGCGGCGCTGGTCCCAGGCCCGACTCGGTCTGAACCAGGTGCTGGCAGAGATCAGCGGAACTGTGGGGCGCGGCAATGAGCAGATGCAGATCACCGAAAGGATGAACGCAGCCCGGCACGGCGGGTGATGGTCCATTCACGAGGCGAGTGACCGGGGAGACTCGCCGCGCGATGTCCCGGTGGTGGAGAGGCCACCGGGACATCGTGTGATCTGGCGGGGATGCGATCCGGAGTGCTCCGAGAGCCGTTCTTTGACCCGGCGACCGAGGGACGGGTAATGTGTGCGATCGGCGTGTCGCACGCTGTCGTAGCCATGTGCGCGGCAAGTGTCGTCTCTCGGGTCTCAACTGGCCGCCGAGGGCGACTATGTGCGGCAGGCGGGCCAGCAGCGAAACGATAGACGAGGAAGATCTGTGTCTACGTACACACCGAAAGCCGGCGACCTGAGCCACCAGTGGCTCGTCATCGACGCCACTGATGTGGTGCTCGGTCGCCTTGCGGTACAGGCGGCGAGCCTGCTCCGTGGCAAGCACAAGCCCACTTTTGCCCCGCACGCCGACGGTGGTGACTTCGTCATCATCATCAACGCCGAGAAGGTCGCGATCTCCGGCAACAAGCGCGAGGGCAAGTTCCTCTACAGCCACTCCGGTCATCCGGGTGGTCTCCGCGCTCGTTCCGTGGGCGAGGTTCTCGAGAAGAACCCCGACCGTCTCGTGGAGAAGGCCGTCACCGGCATGCTCCCGAAGAACAAGCTCGGCCGCGCCATCGCCAAGAAGCTGAAGGTGTACGCGGGCCCGAACCACCCCCATGCCGCGCAGCAGCCGGTGCCGTTCGAGATCAAGCAGGTGGCCCAGTGACGGCGCCGGAGGAGCAGAGCGTGAATCCCGAAGAGTTCGCTGACAACGTCGACGTCGACAACGTCGAGGTTGCCGCGGACGAATACGTGGTCGAGGAGGCTGCCGAGGACTTCGCCGAGGCACCCGCCGAGCCGATCGTGTTCGATCGCCCGATCCAGACCGTCGGTCGCCGTAAGGAGGCAGTCGCTCGCGTCCGCCTCATGCCCGGCACCGGCAAGTTCGTGCTCAACGGCCGCACCATCGAGGATTACTTCCCGAACAAGGTGCACCAGCAGCTCGTGAAGTCGCCGCTGGTGACCGTCGAGCGCAGCGAGTCGTTCGACATCCACGCGAGTCTCCACGGCGGCGGACCGTCCGGCCAGGCCGGCGCTCTGCGTCTCGCCATCGCGCGTGCGCTGATCGAGGTCACCCCCGAGGACCGCCCGGCGCTCAAGCGCGCAGGCTTCCTCACGCGTGACCCGCGTGCGACCGAGCGTAAGAAGTACGGTCTCAAGAAGGCACGTAAGGCACCTCAGTACTCCAAGCGCTGATGTGTCGCCGACGCTGACCTTGTCAGCCTCGGCACCTGTTCGACCACGAGAGCAGGCGCCGGTAGAGAACTACTACCGGCGCCTGCTTTCGTGCATTCTGATTCGGGGGCAGTGCTCGTGGCGGCCTGTCTTCCGGCGACTCGACAGCTTCGACGTGAAGGACGTGTACATGGCCCGGTTGTTCGGCACCGACGGAGTTCGCGGAATGGCGAACGCCGGACTGACAGTGGAATTGGCGATGCAACTCGCGGGTGCTGCGGCGACCGTGCTCGCGCCGGGCCGCGACGGTCGTCGTCCGGTTGCAGTGGTGGGGCGCGATCCGCGTGCCAGCGGCGAGATGCTCGAAGCCGCCGTCACCGCGGGCCTTGCCGCAGCCGGTGTCGACGTCGTGTCGGTCGGTGTGTTGCCCACTCCTGCGGTCGCGTACCTCACCGGTGAGTACGCCGCAGATCTCGGCGTGATGATCTCGGCGTCGCACAACCCCATGCCGGACAACGGAATCAAGATCTTCGCCGCGGGCGGTCACAAACTCGACGATGCCGCCGAGGACCGTATCGAGGCGGCACTGCACGACGGTGTGACTCCGGCGCGGCCGACCGGGGCCGGCGTCGGCCGGATCCGGACCGCCTCCGACGCCGCAGATCGCTACCTTGCGCACCTCGCGAGTGCGACGAGCGTGTCGCTCGAGGGTGTCACCGTCGTCGTCGACTGTGCACACGGCGCGGCGTCGCACGTCGGTCCCGCCGCCTACGCCGCCGCCGGTGCCACGGTGATCGCGATCAGCGCCGAACCGGACGGCCTCAACATCAACGACGG
This sequence comes from Rhodococcus sp. NPDC060090, assembly GCF_042729855.1. NCBI lineage: Bacteria > Bacillati > Actinomycetota > Actinomycetes > Mycobacteriales > Nocardiaceae > Rhodococcus > Rhodococcus sp. NPDC060090. The sequence continues at coordinate 25,522 of NZ_JBHWXB010000009.1, forward strand.
CTGCGGGTCGACGCATCTCGAATCCCTGCAGAAGGCGGTACTCGAGCACGGCGCCGACCTCGGTCTCGGGCACGACGGTGATGCGGACCGCTGCCTCGCGGTCGATGCATCCGGTGCGGTCGTGGACGGCGACGCGATCATGGCGGTGCTGGCACTGAGCATGCGAGACCGCCGCGAGCTGCACGAGGACACTCTCGTCGCGACTGTCATGAGCAATCTGGGTCTGCACCTGGCGATGCGGGAGTCCGGCATCGAGGTCGTGACCGTCGGAGTCGGCGACCGGTATGTACTCGAGGAACTGCGTCGTGGCGGATTCTCCCTCGGAGGCGAACAATCCGGGCACGTCGTCTTCCCTGCACATGGCACGACCGGCGACGGTGTCCTGACCGGGCTGCGGTTGATGGAACGGATCGCATCGACCGGCACGCCCCTGGCGGAATTGGCCGCGGTGATGCGATCGCTCCCGCAAGTCCTCGTCAACGTCGCCGTATCCGACAAAGCGGCGGTCGCTGCGAACCGGGCGGTCGCGGAGGCTGTCGCGGAAGCCGAACGTGAACTCGGCGACACAGGTCGAGTGCTGCTGCGTCCGTCCGGCACCGAACAGCTCGTACGTGTCATGGTCGAAGCGGCGGAGGACGCCCAGGCACAGGCGGTCGCCGATCGTCTCGCCAAGGTCGTCGCCGGCGTCTGAGCGATCGCCGCCTGCGGGCAGTCGATTCTTTTCGTCGAAAGGGAACCGGATCCTCCTGCGCTGCGTCCAACTCTGTGACGGTGTCGACCGACACGTGAAGGAGTGGACGTGGAGCCACGATCCGAACTGTTTTCCGATGACCTGTTGTATTTCGACGACACAGCGGTCAGAGCCGTCGCCTCGACGGTGACCAGTTCCGCGGTAGCTGCAGACCGAGCCTGCCGCCGTGCCCTCGGAGCCCTGGAATTCGGGCCCCGGTACGCAGGGGAGAGGTATCGGACGCGCGGTGTTGCCGTCGAAGACGGTTACATGCGACTGCGGCGTGCGCTGGATGAGTGGACAGCGGCGACGAACCGGTATGCAGACGCTGCGGCCGCGGCAGCGGACGGATACCACGACCAGGAACGAACCACGGTCGACGCACTGCGCGAGATCCGGACGGAGCCCCCTCGATGAGTTCACCGAGCGCGCGTCTGAGCGACATGCTCGATGCCGGTGCACTCGGTCTGGACTTCTTCGCCGCGTACCTCCCCCGTGCCCACCAGGTCGGTATCGCAGGCCGGGTCACCGTCGAAGGGCTGGGCAGCCGCTACGACGAGCAGAACGGGCTCGACGTGTCGGTACTCGCGGACGACGCGGCCGTGTTCACCCGACTCGTGGCAGATCTGGCGAGTCGCATCGAGGAGCAGACGGATGGCGTGCGTGCGTTGCGTTCAGCGTGGCGTGGTGACGCCGGTGACCTTGCCCGCGACGACCTGGACCGAGCGGTGCAGCGCGGTGCGAAAGTGTTCGACGCGGTGCATGCCCTGGCCGGAGCATGTACGGGTGCGGTCGACGGCATTACCCGTGCGGTCGCCGAGAAGGCATATGAGATCGGGCAGTTCGCGGGTGGGTCGGTCGATGGCCGGACCCCGGAGGACATAGACGTCATCATTGCGGGAGCGCGCGACGGCGACGCTGCAGGCCCCACCGTCGAACAGGTGGCAAGTTGGTGTGCGGAATCCGGTACGCCGAGTCCCGGACCGGGCAGCGTGGCCGCGTGGTGTGAGCGATGGTTGCACGAGGTGTTCGGGCCCACGATCCAGGAACGAATCGACCGGTTCATCGCGACGTGCGATATCGCCGACGACACGGTCGACGACCACCTCTCCGCAGTTGCCCGGGCGTTCGACCTGCTCGACGCACCGGCACCGGCACCGGCACCGGCACCGGCGTCCGAGGGCGCGAGGTACCTCGGTGGTGGCTCCCGCGATACGGCCGGGATCACGGACGGGCCGACCGATGTGCTGCGAGCGGCAACCGATCTTGTGGATGCCGGTCGAGAACTCGTCGGGGCCGTTGCGGAATTGACCGGCGCGGTGGTCGATTTCGCGACGACAGCGGTGGAGGGAGCGACCGCCGTCGCGGATGCCGTCACGTTCGGTATCGTCGGGCCGAGCGTCGAAGGTTCTGTGTCTCCGCAGATCCTGCCCCCGCCGATCCTGCCCCCGCCGACAGGTCTGGCAGCGCATGCGGAACCTGCTCCTACTCCGCGGCCGGAATCCCTGTCCTCGGGAGCCCTGTCCTCGGGAATCCTGCCCTCGGAGCCGGAACTCCTGCCCCCGGAAAGTTCGCCGTCAGAAGGCGCGAGACCATCGGGTCCGGTGGTCGCTCAGGTGCCGGCCGGGGTCCGGGTCGATCGTCGTACGGGAGCGAACGCGGGCGCCGCGACCACCGACTCCGACGAAGCAGAGCCACCCACGGACGACGGAGACGGTGTCGTGCTGGCCGAGGCAGGCCCGTTGTGACCCTCTGCGTCAGAAGCTGAGCAGCGTGCTGATCCGGCTACCGAGATCCTGCTCGACCAGAGAAGGATCCGTGATCACAGTGGAGCCGGGTACTTCGGTGGTGGGATCGGCGAACGCCGCGTAGGTCTTGTCACCGGTGAGTCGATACAGGAGGAACCCTGTCAGCAGCGCCCGAGTGCGTTCCTGGGTCTTCCGTTCGGCGCCACCGAACCCGAGCGCACCGAGCAGCCGGCGGCCCTCGACGAGCCCTTGGTCGTCGGCGTCGTCGACGACGCGCAGCTGTACGTCCTCCCCACCCCACTGTTGGGCTACCGACACCGCGTCGCTGTTCATCGATCCGACGCTCTTCTCTCCGACGAGCACCAACCCGGGTGCTTCGACGCGAGCGGCGGCCTGGGCCGCGGACGGGGTGGTGGGGGTGGGATAGAGCGCCGCGACAGCGGCCACCCTGCGCTGTGCTGCAGCGAGGATCGCGGCACCGGCGCCGAGTCCGTGCCCGGCGAGGGCCAGTCGGTGTGGGTGCACGCTGATGCGACCGGTGCCCAGACGCACCCCGGTGCAGATGTCGAGGGTGGTCAGCAGATCGGTGGCGAATCCGATCGAGGAAGGGGCAGGCCCACGTTCGGTGCCGGGTGCGGCCGCCACGACCCCCCAGGACGCGAGGTGCTCGAGCAGTCCCGAGTACTTGCTGATGCCGGTCAACCAGCTGTGACCGAATGCCACCGCGGGAAGGTTGAAGCCTTCCGCAGGGGTATAGACGACGCCGGGGAGACCGGCGAGCGCGAGGTCGCCGCGGAGCACCGTATGGGGGCCGCGCTTCGAGAGTTGCCGAGCCAGGGATTTCGGGTTCGCCGCCACGGCGAGAACGTTAGCCGATCGAGTCGGGAGACGGGTGTGGTGATCGAGATGGGCGTGCCGCAGCGGTCCTGTGTAGCGCTCGCCACCGGGCCACCAGTGCGTTGTCGATGAGCCCTCCCTGCCAAGTACCCTGCTAACCATGTGCGGAATCGTGGGGTATGTCGGGCACCGCCGTGCCCTCGACGTCGTGGTGGAGGCCCTTCGGCGGATGGAGTACCGAGGTTACGACTCGGCCGGTATCGCCGTCCTCGACGGCGAGGGTGGCCTCGCTGTCGAGCGTAAGGCCGGTCGGCTCGCCAACCTCGAAGCCGAACTCGACGAGATCGGCGAGGACCGATTCGACGGCACGGCCGGGATGGGACACACGCGGTGGGCGACGCACGGTCGGCCCACCGACCGCAACGCGCACCCGCATCGCGATGCCAGCGGCCGGATGGCGGTGGTCCACAACGGCATCATCGAGAACTTCGCGCCGTTGCGCGCCGAACTCGAAGACGCCGGCGTCGAACTGGAATCCGACACCGACACCGAGGTTGCGGTGCACCTGGTGGCCCGTGCTTACGCAGAGGGGCCCACGGCCGGCGATTTCGTCGAGAGCACCCGCAGTGTGCTGCGCCGCCTCGAAGGTGCGTTCACGCTGGTGTTCGTGCATGCCGATCACCCCGGGACGATCATCGCGGCCCGCCGCTCGACACCGTTGGTCGTCGGTGTCGGCGACGGTGAGATGTTCATCGCCTCGGATGTGGCGGCGTTCATCGAGTTCACCCGCGATGCCGTCGAGCTCGGCCAGGACCAGGTCGTGGTGATCACGAAGGATTCGTACGAGGTCACCGACTTCGACGGCAACACCGATGTGCCGACGCAGCCGTTCACCATCGACTGGGATCTGGCGGCCGCGGAGAAGGGCGGCCACGACTACTTCATGCTCAAGGAGATCGAGGAGCAGCCCACCGCGGTCGCGGACACGTTGCGCGGGCATTTCGTCGACGGCCGGATCGTGCTCGACGAGCAGCGTCTGTCGGATCAGGAACTGCGCGACATCGACAAGGTGTTCGTCGTCGCGTGTGGTAGCTCGTATCACTCGGGTCTGGTGGCGAAGTACGCGATCGAACATTGGACGCGGCTGCCTGTGGAGGTGGAGCTGGCCTCGGAGTTCCGGTATCGGGATCCGGTGCTGGACCGGTCGACGCTGGTCGTGGCGATCTCGCAGTCGGGGGAGACCGCGGACACGCTCGAGGCGGTGCGGCACGCGAAGGATCAGAAGGCGCGGGTGCTGGCGGTGTGCAACACCAACGGTGCGCAGATTCCGCGTGAGGCGGATGCGGTGTTGTACACGCGGACGGGGCCGGAGATCGGGGTGGCGTCGACGAAGGCGTTCCTGGCGCAGATGGCGGCGAACCTGTTGGTGGGGTTGGCGTTGGCGCAGGCGCGGGGCACCAAGTATCCCGATGAGGTGGCGCGCGAGTATCAGGAGCTCGAGGCGATGCCCGCGAAGATCGAGCAGTTGCTGGGCGGGATGGAGCCGGTGCGGGAGTTGGCGCGGGAGTTGGCGGCGTCGCCCGCGGTGTTGTTCCTGGGTCGGCATGTGGGATATCCGGTGGCACTCGAGGGTGCGCTCAAGCTCAAGGAGCTGGCGTACATGCACGCGGAGGGTTTCGCGGCGGGTGAACTCAAGCATGGGCCGATCGCGTTGATCGAGGACGGGTTGCCCGTCATCGTCGTCATGCCGTCGCCGAAGGGACGCGCAGTTCTGCACAGCAAGTTGCTCAGCAACATCCGTGAGATCCAGGCGCGTGGTGCGGTGACCGTGGTGATCGCCGAGGAGGGTGACGAGACGGTGCGGCCGTTCGCGGATCACCTCGTGGAGATCCCGGCGTCGCCGTCGTTGCTTCAGCCGTTGTTGTCGACGGTGCCGTTGCAGGTGTTCGCTGCGGAGGTCGCGCAGTCGCGTGGGTACGACGTGGACAAGCCCCGTAACCTCGCCAAGTCCGTCACCGTGGAGTAGAGCAAGCACACATGAGTCACACGTAGAACAGGCCGAGCGACCGGGAGCACCGATGCGCAGCTACTACCCGTGCGAGCAGGTACGCGCCGCAGAAGCGCCTCTCCTTGCGGCCTTGCCCGAAGGAACGCTGATGCGCCGAGCGTCGTACGGGCTCGCTCGAGTGGTCGCCGATGAACTCCACACACGCACGGGCGCTGTCGCCGGCCGGAAGGTGAGCCTGCTCGTCGGTTCCGGTGACAACGGTGGCGACGCGCTGTGGGCAGGCACGTTCCTGCGTCGGCGCGGGGTCGCGGTGACAGCACTGCTGCTCGACGCCGAGCGCGCGCACCCCGCGGGACTCGCAGCGCTGCGCGCTGCCGGGGGTCGTACGGCGCCGGCGACGCCCGAGCATCTCGGTGATCCCGACCTCGTGCTCGACGGCATCGTCGGGATCTCTGGTCGTGGACCGTTGCGTCCGGCAGCCGCTGCTCTCGTCGATGCGATCACCGCGCCGATCGTCGCGATCGACACCCCGAGCGGTGTCGACCCCGACACCGGTGAGGTCGAGGGGCCGGCAGTGAACGCGGTCCTCACGGTCACCTTCGGCGCGCGGAAGCCCGTGCACATCCTGGCGCCTGCCCGATGCGGTCGTGTGGAACTGATCGATATCGGTCTCGATCTGCCGCCCGCGGACCTGGTGTCGGCGGAACCTGCCGAACTGGGCGCCGTCTGGCCGGTGCCCGGCGCCGACGACGACAAGTACAGCCAGGGCGTGGTCGGCATCGTGGCAGGCAGCGCGCACTATCCGGGAGCGGGGGTGCTGTGCACGGGCGCCGCGGTGGCCGCGACGTCCGGCATGGTGCGCTACGTCGGCAGTGCGGCGGCAGAGGTCCTCGCGCGCTACCCGGAGGTCGTCGCGGCCCCGACGTTCGACGCTGCAGGACGGGCGCAGGCGTGGGTCGTCGGGCCGGGCGGTGGTACCGACGAGCAGGCGGAGGACACGCTGCGCGATGTTCTGGCGACCGATCTGCCGGTGCTCGTCGACGCCGACGGACTGACCCTCCTCGCGCGCAACCCGTCGCTCGTGCGGGGGCGTTCCGCGCCGACACTGCTGACCCCGCACGCCGGGGAGTTCGCGCGGCTCACCGGCAGCGGCAACCCGCAGTCGGATCGTGTCGCTGCCGCGCGGGCGCTTGCCGCGGACTGGCAGGTGCACGTACTGCTCAAGGGCCATGCGACGCTCATCGCCCGACCGGACGGACACACGTTCGTCAACGACGCGGGTGGGTCGTGGGCGTCGACCGCGGGCGCCGGGGACCTGCTGTCCGGGCTCGTGGGAGCGTTGATGTCGTCGGGCATGCCGATCGACCTGGCTGCGGCGGCGGGTGCACGTGCGCACGCACTTGCCGCGAATCTCGCAGCGCGCGGCGAGGACGGCGAGAGAGCCGGAACTGCACCGGTATCGGCGAGCGCCATCTCCGAGCAGCTCCGTGCCGCGGTGCGAATTCTGCGGGCCTACGCATCCGAATCGTAATCGGACACACCCGGGCTCCCCGACGACGCCGATCGCTGCGGTGGCAGGATCAATCCATGTGACCGCCCTACAACGCACCCCGTCCACCGACCGCCGAGCACTTCCCCAAGCGGAAGCGATGATCGATCTGGACGCGGTCGCACACAACGTCAGGCGCCTTCGGGACTATGCCGGTGACGCAGCGGTCATGGCAGTCGTGAAGGCCGACGCCTACAACCACGGTGCCGTTCCGGTTGCTCGCGCCGCGCTCGCGGCGGGGGCACGTGAACTGGGCGTCACCACGCTCGACGAGGGGCTCGAACTGCGTGCCGCAGGAATCGATGCGCCCGTGCTCTCGTGGCTGCACACGGTCGACGCCGACTTCGCGCCCGCGATCGCGGCGGGTATCGAACTCAGCGTGTCGTCGTCGCGGCACCTCGCGGCCATCGTCGCGGCAGCCGAGACCACCGGTGACACCGCCGTCATCACCGCCAAGGTCGACACCGGCCTCAACCGCAATGGTGTCGCACACGACGAATGGCCCGATTTCGTGCGGGACGTCGCTCGAGCGCAGGCGTCCGGAGCGGTGCGGCTGCGGGGGTTGTTCTCGCACCTGGCACACGGCGACGAACTCGGCCACCCCGAGATCGATTCACAGCGCGACAGGCTCCACCAGGCCACCCACGACCTTCGACGTGTGTCGCTCACTCCGGAGGTCGTCCACCTGGCGAATTCCGCAGCCACCGTTACCCGCCCTGACCTGCGATTCGATATGGTCCGGCCCGGAATCGCGATATACGGGCTGACACCGATCCCCGAGGAAGGCGATTTCGGGTTCCGACCGGTGATGACACTGCGAACGAGGGTGGCGCTGGTGAAGAAGGTCTCCGCAGGTTCCGGGGTGTCGTACGGGCACCGCTGGATCGCCCCGACCGACACGACCGTGGCACTTCTGCCGATGGGGTATGCCGACGGGATCCGCCGCAATCTCAGTGGCCGGATCGAAGTGCTGCTGGGTGGGCGCCGACGCCCTCAACTGGGACGCGTCTGCATGGATCAGGTTGTCGTCGACCTCGGCCCGGACGGTGGGGGAGTACATGAGGGCGACGAAGCGTTGTTCTTCGGTGACGGACGTCTCGGTGAATGCGGAGCCCAGGACTGGGCGGATCTCCTGGACACGATCAACTACGAGATCGTGACCGGGGTGGGTGGCCGAACCGTCCGCACCTATGTAGGTGGCGAAGGAGGCGAGTTGCGATGACGCTGATGGGCCGAATGGGTCTGCTGGGCGCAAGCCTGGTGACACTCGCGTCATCCGCGGGGCTGTATGCCGTGCGGAGCGCCGGGATGCCCGCCACCGAGATGTACCAGGGAGAGGACTTCGACGCCTTACTGCAATTGCCCAAGCGGATCGTCATGACCGACGACGACGTCCCGCTCGTCGTGCGTGAATCCGGGCCGGCACGTGCTCCGCTGACCGTCGTCTTCGTCCACGGCTACTGTCTGCGCATGCAGTCGTGGCATCTGCAGTATCGGCACATGCTCGAGCGGTGGGGCGACGACGTCCGGATGGTGTTCTACGACCAGCGTGGCCACGGCGAGTCCGGCATGCCCGCCCTCGAAACGTGCACCATCGCGCAACTCGGACGCGATCTCGGCCGGATCATCGACGAGACCGCCCCCGGCGGGCCGGTGGTGGTGATCGGCCATTCGATGGGCGGCATGACGACGATCGCTCTTGCGTCGCAACGACCCGACCTGTTCGAGTCCCGAATCGTGGGAGTAGGGCTACTCGCGACCACTGCGGCGGGCCTCGACAAGAGTGGAATCGGCCGGAACCTCGAGAACCCAGTCATCGATGCCTTCCGGTACGCCGCGCGCACGGCCCCCGGGCTGGTGCAGGTAGCGCGCGGTATGGCCCGTGCGGTCGTCACGCCGATCCTGCGCGCGGCGTCGTACGGAACAGTGGTCAGCCCGCGCCTCGTCGAGTTGTCCGATCGGATGCTCGACGAGACTTCGGTGCTGACGATCGTGAACTTCTTGCGCACCCTCGAGATACACGACGAATCCGCCGCGCTCCCCGTGCTGGGTTCGGTACCGTCGCTCGTGCTCTGCGGCGACGCCGACATGGTGATTCCGTTCCCGAGTTCGGAGAAGCTTGCCGAGGCGCTCCCGGGATGCGAACTCAAGCGGGTTCGTGGCGGTGGGCACCTTGTGCAATTCGAGTTCCCGGAGGTCGTCGACCGTGCGATCGACCGGCTGATCCAGCGAGGTTTCGCGCATGACGTTTCGACCAGGCGAGCCGCAATTGTCTGACTCCGCCCACATCGAACTGCCGACCGTCGAGGACACCGAGGCTTTCGGCCGCCGTCTTGCACAGGATCTTCGCGCCGGCGACCTCGTGGTGCTCGACGGTCCGCTCGGCGCAGGCAAGACTGCATTGACGAGAGGTCTCGCAGCAGGGCTCGGGGTACAGGGCCGGGTGACGTCACCGACATTCGTCATCGCGCGCGAACACCGGCCGGGCAGTCGTGAAGGCGCTCCACCGGTAGGGCTGGTCCACGTCGATGCGTACCGACTGGGCGACGGCCCGAATGCCCTCGACGAACTCGATGCGCTGGACCTCGACACCGACCTCGGCGCGGCGGTCGTGGTGGTCGAGTGGGGCGGAGGACTCGTCGAGAAGCTCACCGACCGGCACCTGCGGGTGCGATTGCGTCGTGATCCCGAGTCCGATGTGCGTCGGGCGGAATGGGCCTGGGTGGACTGACCGACTCTGTGGACCGGGTATCCTGATGAATCGTGCTTGTGCTCGCCGTCGATACCTCAACACCCGCCGTGACCTCGGGTCTCGTCCGACACGGTGGTGAGGGAGACCCAGCCCACATCACCACGGTTGCTGTGCGCCTGACCGACAATCCACGTGCCCACGCGGAGATCCTCACCCCACAGATCCTCGAGTGCCTCGACGAGGCCGGATGCACTCCGGCCGACCTCGACGCGATCGTCGTGGGGGTGGGGCCGGGGCCGTTCACCGGCCTGCGGGTCGGCATGGTCACTGCCGCGGCATTCGGTGATGCCCTCGGAATTCCGGTTCACGGTGTCTGCAGCCTCGATGCGATCGCCGAGGACGTGCGCAGTGAAGCGCCCGACGGGGGTGATCTGCTCGTCGTCACCGACGCACGGCGTCGTGAGGTGTACTTCGCTCGGTACGACGGAACCCGAGGTCGTGTCGAGGGTCCCGATGTCCGCAAGCCTGCGGAGGTGCCGTCCGCGCCGTCACACCGTGTCGCGGGATCGTCCCAGCACACCGCCTTGTTCGATCTTCCCGCGGTGCCCGTGTACTCACCGTCGCCTGCAGGTCTGGTTGCAGCGGCATCGGCTGACCTGTGCGCGAGGACGCTCCCCGAGCCACTGATACCCCTGTACCTGCGCCGCCCCGATGCCGTCGCGACCGCGGATCGTCGCACATGAGCGTCCTCGTCGATGCACTCCGCGGCGATGATGTGGACAGGTGCGCAGAACTCGAAACCGTACTGTTCCCCGGTGACGACCCGTGGAGCGCCGCCGCGTTCCGCTCCGAACTCGCATCGGCCCACAACCATTACGTCGCTGCACGCGACGAGTCGGGAGCCCTCGTCGGCTACGCCGGACTGGCGCGGCTCGGCACCGGAATGGACCCGGAGTCCGAGGTGCACACGATCGGCGTCGACCCGGACGCGCGGCGCCGCGGGATCGGTGGGGCGCTGCTGGCAGAGTTGCTGCGTGTCGCGGATCGGTGGGGCGGCCCGGTGTTCCTCGAGGTCCGCACCGACAACGACGCGGCGATTGCGTTGTATCGACGTGAGGGTTTCGAGGTCGTGGGGACGAGGAAGCGTTACTACCAGCCGAGTGGGGCCGATGCGTACACCATGCGCCGCCCGGATCGGCGAGAGGAGCCACGACAGTGACCGGACCGATAGTGATGGGGATCGAGAGCTCGTGCGACGAGACGGGCGTCGGTATCGTCCGCTTCGTCGGTGACGGCACCCTCGAGCTTCTCGCCGACGAGGTGGCCTCGAGCGTCGACGAGCACGCCCGCTTCGGTGGTGTGGTCCCGGAGATCGCATCCCGCGCCCACCTCGAGGCGATGGTTCCCACCATGCAACGGGCACTCGCCTCGGCAGGCATCGCCAAACCCGACGCGGTATGCGTGACGATAGGACCGGGATTGGCGGGTGCGCTCCTCGTCGGAGTTGCCGCTGCCAAGGCCTACGCAGCCGCGTGGAACGTCCCCTTCTATGCGATCAACCACCTCGCAGGTCACGTCGCCGTCGACACGCTCGAACACGGACCGATGCCGCCGTGCGTTGCACTGCTGGTCTCGGGCGGGCATACTCATCTGCTGCATGTCGAGGACCTGAGCAAGCCGATCGTCGAACTCGGCACCACCGTCGACGACGCGGCGGGGGAAGCATTCGACAAGGTGGCGCGGCTGCTCGGACTGGGCTATCCCGGGGGGCCGGAAGTCGATCGGCTCGCGCGAGTAGGCGACCGGACCGCTGTGGTGTTCCCGCGTGGTATGACGGGCCCGCGAGATGCCCGCAACGACTTCTCGTTCTCCGGGCTGAAGACTGCCGTGGCCCGGTTCGTCGAAGCGAAGGAACGCGCTGGCGAACCGGTGCCGGTCGCGGATGTGGCTGCAGGCTTCCAGGAGGCCGTGGCCGACGTTCTCACCATGAAGGCGGTGCGGGCGGCTCGTGACGTCGGTGTCGACACCCTGGTGCTCGGCGGGGGCGCGACAGCCAACACGCGGCTGCGTGAGCTTGCAGAGGAGCGGTGTGCCGAAGCCGGCATGACCCTGCGTGTGCCTCGACCGAGTCTGTGCACCGACAACGGTGTGATGATTGCAGCCCTGGGTGCACATCTCATTGCCGGTGGAGCGACCCCGTCGGCGCTGTCCGTGGGAACCGATCCGGGACTGTCCGTCTCGGTCGCGCAGGTCTCGGCCTGACTCTCGGCTCCACTCTGAACCTGACCGAGAGTGCTGTACCTGGCCGAGAGTGCGAGGATCGTCAGCGGGTCGTCGAGGTGTCCACGTCGTCCGAGGTCGTCGGATCGCCGCTGATGCTGCTCTCGGTGACCGACCTTTCCCCGATGGTCGACGTCGGTGAGTTCAGTCCGGGAGACGTGGTCAGCGCTGGATCAGAAGGCTCGGGTGTGATGCCCGGCCCGGGTTCCGGAGTCGTGGGGTCGGTCGGGGTTGTGGGGTCGGTCGGATCGGTCGGATCGGTCGGATCGGTCGGATCGGTCGGGTCGGTCGGATCGGTCGGGTCGGTGGGGGTTGTGGGGTCGGTCGGATCGGTCGGAGTCGTGGGTTCTGTGGGTTCGGTCGGATCGGTGGGGAAAGTCGGGTTCGTGGGCGTCGGCGTCGGTCGTGGCGACGTCGTCGATTCATCCGAGTCGTGCGGACCCCACTTGTCGGGGATCTCGCCGGGTGCCGACTCGAGTGTCTGCACCTGATCGATCGGGGTGGGAGTGGCTGTGGAGTTGTCGCTCGTCACCGGGATATCCGTCCGCGGAACCGTCGACGGGGGCGGAGCCGGAAGAGGTGTTCCGTCGAGATCGCCGTCCGTGGTCTGCGTCGGTGACAGCGAAGAGTCGGGATCGGACGACGGGATGTCGGTCTCTGTCCGATACGACGGCTGCGACGGGTCTTCCGTGACGACGACACCGTTGGTCCCGGCTGGAGACACCGGCGTGCTGGCGGTCCGGTCGGTGAACTTGTCGGTGGCGAATCCAGCGACCACTGCGGCGAGTACGAGCGCCGCCGCCACAGCGCCTGACATGCGCGCTCCCGCCGAGGCGGAGGAAGCCCTTGCGGAGCCGACGATGTCGTAACCGCCGAAGTGCGCGGAGCCGGACAGGTGCGCGGCACCCTGGGCGGCTGCGGACGCCGGTTCCGGGACAGTGATGACATGACCGTCGAAACTGTCGGTGACGGCGGCGGCCAGGGCTGGCACCGCGGCGGTACCGCCGACGAGGGCGAGCGTGCCCGGACGCGGCAACGACTGGGTCGTGACCTGGCGGGTGAACGCGGCCGCGGTCTCGGAGAGTTCGGCGGCAAGCGCCGCCAGATCGGTGCGTGTCAGGGTCACCGACGCGTCGGGCCCCGCTTCGGCGATGTCGATCCGGGTGCGCTCGGAGGTGGTGAGTACTTCTTGGGCGCCCTGACAACGCGCCTTCAGCAAGGCCGGATCGACCTGCATGCGCGTTCGCATGCGGTTGGTGGCGCGGTGGACGTGGTCGTAGATCACCGTGCCGACCGCATTGCCGCTGACGTTCTCTGTGCGCGCCGATCGCAGTACGGTGCCGGATTCCTGGTCCAGCACCGAGACGGTGGTGCCGGACGCTCCCATGTCGGCGACCGCGATCGCGCCGGGTTCGGTGCGTACTCCGACGGTTCGGAGGTACGCCAGGAGTGCGGTGGTCTCGGGAACGAGTCGCACGAGCTTTCCGTGACGTTCCGCGGCGGTGCGGATCGCGTCTGCCTGTTCTTCGGTGCGGTAGGCGACGGTGACGGCATCGGGGACGGGTTGATCCACGACCTGTGTCGTCATCAACGAGATCGCATCGAAGACGAGATCGCCGATATCGCGGCGATGACCGGAATCGACCGCTAGCCTGCGGTACTCGGACGTGAGCCCGGTGGCAGTGTCGACGAGCAGGGCGGCGCCGACGCCGGAGGCGCCGACGGAGATCCCTAGCGACGTGGGCATTGTTCACCTCTCGTGCGTGACCGGCGACCGGGGCGGCAAGGTTCGCTCGCTGCACATGGTCACCGAATGATCACGCTCTCGGTTTCCGTTATTGAACCGTAACATATGGGCCCTTCTGTTCGCTCTCCGCGTGTCAGCACCCGCAGCCCTTGAGCGCTGGCACTCGCGTGTATAGAGTGCTAGTTGACACCGAGCGTCGGCCCGGCACCCGCGACGACGGGACTGCGCGCGGAGTCACTCTGGTGACTGAACAAAACCGAGTTCGAGGACAACGAGAGCCTCGGACCCAAATACCCCTGAAAGTGGAGGGCGCATCGTGGCGAGCGTGAACATCAAGCCGCTCGAGGACAAGATCCTCGTCCAGGCCAACGAGGCCGAGACGACGACTGCCTCCGGCCTGGTCATTCCTGATACGGCGAAGGAAAAGCCCCAGGAGGGCACCGTCGTCGCTGTCGGCCCCGGCCGCTGGGACGAAGATGGCGACAAGCGCATCCCGCTGGACGTCAAGGAAGGCGACGTCGTCATCTACAGCAAGTACGGCGGAACCGAGATCAAGTACGCCGGCGAGGAGTACTTGATCCTCTCGGCCCGCGACGTTCTGGCTGTCGTCGCCAAGTAGGCCGCAACAGTTCCGCCCCGGAGTTCCGTAACGGACCCGGGGCGGAATCCGTTGGGGATCATCCGAACCCAGGAGTAGTCGGAGAACATGTCCAAGCAAATCGAGTTCAACGAAACCGCGCGTCGCGCTCTCGAGCGCGGCGTCGACCAGCTCGCCGACGCCGTCAAGGTCACCCTCGGCCCCCGTGGGCGGCATGTGGTGCTCGCCAAGGCGTTCGGCGGCCCCACTGTGACCAACGACGGCGTGAGCATCGCCCGCGAGATCGAGCTGGAAGATCCGTTCGAGAACCTCGGGGCTCAGCTCGTCAAGAGTGTCGCCACCAAGACCAACGACGTCGCAGGCGACGGCACGACCACCGCGACGGTTCTGGCTCAGGCGCTCGTCAAGGCCGGCCTGAAGAACGTTGCTGCGGGTGCCAACCCCATCTCGCTCGGCGTGGGAATTGCCCAGGGTGTCGAGAAGGTCTCCGAGGCGCTTCTCGCTGCCGCGACTCCCGTCGAAGGAAAGAAAGCGATCGCGCAGGTCGCTACCGTCTCCTCGCGCGACGCCGTGATCGGCGAGATGGTGGGCGAAGCACTCACCATCGTCGGTAAGAACGGTGTGGTCACGGTCGAGGAGTCCTCGACTCTGAGCACCGAACTCGTCGTCACCGAGGGAGTTCAGTTCGACAAGGGTTTCCTGTCGCCGTACTTCATCACCGACGTCGATACTCAGGAAGCTGTCCTCGAGGATGCTCTCGTGCTGCTGTACCGCGAGAAGATCAGCGCGCTGCCCGACTTCCTGCCGTTGCTCGAGAAGATTGCCGAATCGGGTAAGCCGGTCCTCCTCATCGCTGAGGACATCGAGGGCGAGCCGCTCTCGACGCTGGTGATCAACTCGATCCGAAAGACCCTCAAGGCCGTTGCGGTGAAGGCCCCGTTCTTCGGCGACCGTCGGAAGGCGTTCCTCGACGACCTCGCGGTCGTGACCGCCGGTACTGTGATCAACTCCGACATCGGTCTGTCGTTGAAGGAAGCCGGACTCGATCTGCTCGGATCGGCCCGTCGTGTCGTAGTGACGAAGGACAACACCACGATCGTCGACGGTGCAGGCACCGCCGAGGACATCGAGAACCGCGCGGCTCAGCTCCGTCGCGAGATCGAGAACACCGATTCCGATTGGGATCGCGAGAAGCTCGAGGAGCGTCTTGCCAAGCTCTCGGGTGGAATCGCCGTCATTCAGGTCGGCGCTGCCACCGAGACCGATCTGAAGGAACGTAAGTTCCGGGTCGAAGATGCGGTCAATGCTGCGAAGGCTGCCGTCGAGGAGGGCATCGTGCCCGGCGGTGGTTCTGCGCTGGTACAGGCCTCGTTGGCGCTTGTCGAGCTCGAGGATTCGTTGTCCGGCGACGAGGCGACCGGTGTCGCAGTACTGCGGACCGCCCTTACGGCACCGCTGTACTGGATCGCTTCGAACGCAGGGCTCGATGGTGCTGTCGTGGTGAACAAGGTGTCCGAGGCACCCAAGGGCCACGGATTCAACGCGGCCACGCTCACCTACGGTGACCTGATCGCCGACGGTGTCGTCGATCCGGTGAAGGTGACCCGTTCCGCGGTCGTCAACGCTGCCTCTGTGGCACGGATGATTCTGACCACGGAGAGCGCAATCGTGGAGAAGCCCGAGCCTGTCGACGGCGACGCACACGGGCACGGACACGCCCACTAGATATCGCAGGCCCCTCGGGCAGCTCCGAGGGGCCACGATGCACGAAGCCCCGCACGGATTTCTCCGTGCGGGGCTTCGTCGTAGATCGATGCCGTCGATCTCGGGGCCGGCTGTCATCCCTGCAGTGAGGGCGGGGGACCGCCGGTCACACCGCAACCTTGCGGCGATGATGTCGCGTGTACAGCTCACGTTCGCTCTCGGACATTCCGCCCCAGATGCCGTACGGCTCGGCGACACGGAGTGCGTGTTCGCGGCACTGGATGAGGACGGGGCAGCTCTGGCACAGTTCCTTGGCCCGGTTCTCGCGCTGGCTGCGGGCACGTCCGCGCTCGCCGTCCGGGTGGAAGAACACTGAAGAGTCCGCGCCTCGGCAGGTGCCGTGCATCTGCCAGTCCCAGAGGTCAGCGTTCGGACCGGGCAGGGTGTGAGGTGCGGGCATGTGCACTCCTTCGCAGCGTGCTCGCCTCGAAGAGACGAGCGGACCATCGTTCGGAAAGACGTCCTTCCGAGCCGGATCCAATTATCTCCGGCTGTCCTACCGTAAAAGTATTACCGATTAGCCGTCAATGCCTTCGCTCAGTGGGATAGTCCATAACGAAAATGGAAAGAATTAACGTCGGAAATATTTACATTGGTGGGTGAACATGATTGCAGTCGAGTGTTTCGCTGGGTGCGGAGGTCTGTGATTGCACCGTGATGTGCAGTATTAATAGCCATTGAGCTGGCCTTATGCGCAGTTGGTGGTGGAGTGGATGCTGAGCGATTCGACCATGGAGCTGCCGAGTTACCTTCGGTGAACATACATGCAACATGTATGCAATTAACCATTTGTTCAACTGGATGTCGGTCCCGGAGCTAGGGAGATGTCTGAATCCATTGTTTGAGAATTGTTGCGCTCTCAGTGCGAATTCTCGAATCTCCCGGAATGGGAGACTTTGCAGTGCCAGTGCAATGATTCTCCCTATGTCGATCCTCAGCAACTCGGAATTCGAAATCGATACAGCGCCACCGGCCGCGGCGTTGTCGTTGCATGCAGCCGCCTTCGGTAGGTCCCCCGAGAGCGTGCCGGTGGGGGCGGTCCCTACGCGTGACGGGTGCGCCGCACAGGGGCTCGAAGAGCGCTGGTTGCGCGCGGTCGCGCTCGGGGGGCAGGGGCGATACAGCGCCGCCCGGACACAACTGGCCGAGGTGCGACGCTCGGGCTCGCGAGGGGTATGGGTGTCGCTCGCCGAGAGCACCGAAGCATCGTTGCTGCGTCAACTCGGGTGGCACCGCGTGGCTGCCGTGCACGACGGCCGTGCACTGGCCGCAGTCGCAGGAATGGACTCCGTAGCCCGCACCGCCGGCCAGAGAGCGCGACTCGTCGCGGCGCGCTGCGACGCATTGACCGGTCTGGCGGCCGACGCGCTCGGTCGCGGGAGGCTTGCGCAGGCGCGCAGGTTGCTCGAGCGGTGCGCCGATCTTCTCGTCGTGTCTCGTTCGGGTGACGACGAGCTGCAAGGTGAAGGCGGTTTGCTGCGTCAGCGGATCCGGCTCTCGTGGGTCACTGCGGAGACGGCCCTCGCGTCCGGCGATTTCGAGACCGCGCGCGTGTTCGCGACCCGTGGTGCGGCGGACTCCGAAAGGTTCGGGTCGGTGCGCCACCAGGTGAAATCCGACCTGCTCAGGGCTGCCGCGCTCACCGACGGTGCAGACCGGGCCCCGGCGCTCGGGCTTGCGGCCGACGTATGTGATCGGGCTGCTGCTCACGGGTTGATTCCGCTGCGGTGGGCGGCGTCGATGCTGCTCGTCGGGCTGGGTGCAGGCGTCGATGCCGAGCGTGTGCGTAACGAATGCGCTACGGCAGTGGAGCACGGTGGTGGCCGCTTCGCAACGATCCGACCATAGTTCGGTGCCCGCATGCGACGGTTCGTCATGGGGTGTCGTTACTCTGGAGGAGTTCCACGCCAGGTGGAAGCACACCCGGTTGGGGGACCGTGCCACTTGTAACGCCAGGACTTGCGCATTCGATGACTGTTATGGGTGAGGAGTTGGGCTCCGCCGTTGCTGCGGCTGCGCAGGGCGATCGGGCTGCTCTCGCTCGAGTACTAGCAAGTATTCGGCCACTCGTGGTCCGGTATTGCCGGGCGCGGGTCGGATCTGCCGAGCGCGGACAGCTTTCGGCAGACGATGTGGCGCAGGAGGTGTGCTTGGCGGTGATGACGGCGTTGCCCCGTTACCAGGATCAAGGACGTCCTTTCATGGCATTCGTGTACGGCATTGCCGCACACAAAGTCGCCGATGCGCACCGTAACTCTGCACGTAACCGTGCGGACCCGGTGGCCGATGTACCCGAGGTGATGTCGCTCGACGACAGTCCCGAGGAACACGCGTTGAACTCGGAGGCGAGTCGGCAGATGAAAGAGCTGCTCGGCACGCTTCCCGAGAAGCAGCGCGAAATCCTCATCATGCGTCTGGTCATGGGGATGTCGGCCGAAGAGACGGCGTCCGCCCTTGGGAGTACTGCAGGTGCGATCCGTGTGGCCCAGCACCGGGCCATCGCGAAACTCAAGAAGGAAGTGACGAGAGCAGGTGAGAGGAATGGGTAGGAGGCGCGGCGCGGGGCACGGCATATCCGACGATCTTCCCGACGACGGCACCCCCGTGGACATCGCGTCGGTACGGCGCGATGATGCCCTCATCGATGCGATCTCGGGCGACGGTCCGGTGGAGACACGATCGGCCGAAGAATACGAACTCGCCACGATGCTTGCCGGATGGCGAGCAGAGATCCTGGCGGAGCCGCTACCTGTCGGCCCCGATTTCGACGAGGTCGTCGCGGCGGTCAACCGTGAGCTCGGTGCCCGCGAGGCTCTGGCGGCGCAACCGCCCACGCGTTCCAAGGGGCAGCTTCGACTCATTCGACCCCTTGCCGGGGCCGCCGCGCTCATCGCAGCTGCCATCGGCGGTGCTGCCACGGTCTCGTACAGCGCAGAACCTGGTGACGCTCTCTGGGGCGTCAAAGAAGTGGTGTTCAGTGAACAGGCCGAGTCGACCATGGCGCGGATCGACACCAGTTCGACTCTGCAGAGGGCCGAGGAGCTCATCGCAGAAGGCCAGACCGAGGCCGCGACCGAACTGCTCCGATCCGCAGAGGTCCGTTCCACGGGGGTCACGGACGCGGGGCAACGCAACGAACTCGGTGATTGGTTGCAGCGGCTCACCGAAGAGATGAACCGCATCGTGCCGACCCTGCCGGGACCGCTCGTTCCGGGAGCGCCACTGCCGCCCGGGCCCGGAGCCGCAGCAGTCCCGCAGGTGCAGCCGAGCACCCCGGGCGCCCCGCAGCAGTCGGCCACGCCGCAGGCACCCGTCGAATCGACGCCGAATCCGGGGTCGACCGTCGACCCGACGATCTTGAATTCGCCTACATCGCCGGTGGAGACGACGTCCCCGACCGTGCCGCCGACCACCGATACATCGACTCCGGGCGAGTCGACCGGCACGACTCAACCCGCTCCGACGACCACGGTGTCCGTGCCGGACCCGAGTACTTCGACTGCGTCGGACACACAGGGATCGAACACCGGACAGCAGCCCTCGTCTTCGGACATGAGGATGGATGAGACGACGTCCGGCGGCGCCTGACGCGTCGGACCATAGCAACGAAAGGCCCGGCAGCATGTGTGCTGCCGGGCCTTTCGTTGCAGTGGTGTCCGGTCGTCAGGAATCGAGTCCGTAGGGGTCGACCGGCAGGGCTTCGTTCATCGACGCGTCGGCGTAGCCGCGACAGTAGTCCCAGGTGACGTACGCGTCGGGGGCCGGATCGAAGGCGGGCTCGTGGGGGCGGATCGTCCCGTCGACGAGCAGTTGGAGCAGGTTCGCGCGGAGCATGTCCCAGTCGTGGTAGTGCTCCTGATGGCAATCCTCACAACAGACGACGAGGCCGCGGACTCCGCGTGGAGCCAGCAACGCCTCGTACACCGCGAGGTCGGCAAGGTCTTCTTCGACCGCGAGCCGTTCGGCAGGGTCCAGGGGCTGGCCCGGCTCGATCGCGTCCAATGCTGCGGACGGATCGTCGGGATCTCCTGCAAACGGATCCGGTGGCAGACCGGGGGGCAACTGATCACGCACGCCACCACGGTACGCAGTTCGAGGGGTTCCGCGCCAGCCGTCCAGCGTGGACACGCCGATGAACGGCGCGTATTCGAGAGATCTCGAGCACGCCGGCACGGGTTGCGGCGAGTTGCGTAGTTGCAAACAGATACCATGGTCGTCGACGGCTTCGCCAGAGGTGGCGTCGTCGTTTCACATAATCCCGTCGTTTCGCATAATCCCACTGCCGGACGGTCCGTCCGTCCGCACCCATCGATCACCACGGAGGGTCCGAACCGCATGAGTAGTACCGGAGGGCATGTGCACACCGGCGGTGACGACCCGAACAAGGTCGCAATGCTCGGTCTGACCTTCGACGATGTGCTGCTGCTGCCCGCGGCGTCGGACATCGTTCCGAACAGGGTCGACACCTCGAGTCAGCTCACCCGAGAGATCCGCCTGCGGATCCCGCTGGTCAGTTCCGCCATGGACACGGTCACCGAATCCCGCATGGCCATCGCCATGGCGCGAGCAGGTGGCATGGGCGTCCTGCACCGAAACATGCCTGCGGAGACGCAGGCAGCGCAGATCGAGACCGTCAAACGCTCGGAAGCGGGCATGGTCACCGACCCGGTGACCTGCAAGCCCACCGACACCCTTGCCGACGTCGACGCGAAGTGCGCGCGTTTCCGGATCTCGGGACTGCCGGTGACCGACGACGCGAACCAGCTCGTCGGCATCATCACGAACCGCGATATGCGGTTCGAGGTGGATCAGAACCGTCCGGTCGCCGAAGTGATGACCAAGGCGCCGCTCGTCACCGCGAGTGAAGGCGTGACGGCGGAGGCCGCACTCGGCCTTCTGCGCCGCCACAAGATCGAGAAACTGCCGATCGTCGACGGGCAGGGCAAGCTCACCGGCCTGATCACGGTCAAGGACTTCGTCAAGACCGAGCAGCATCCCAATGCCACGAAGGACCGCGACGGACGGCTACTCGTCGGTGCTGCCGTCGGTGTCGGCGACGAAGCCTGGACCCGCGCGATGACGCTGACCGACGCCGGAGTCGACGTGCTCGTGGTCGACAGCGCCCACGGGCATTCCGCCGGGGTTCTGGCCATGATCTCGAAGCTCAAGGCGGAGGTCGGTGACCGCGTGCAGATCATCGGCGGAAACGTTGCCACCCGCGCTGGAGCCACTGCGCTCATCGAGGCCGGTGTCGATGCCGTCAAGGTCGGTGTCGGGCCGGGCTCGATCTGTACGACCCGTGTCATCGCAGGTGTGGGCGCTCCGCAGATCACGGCGATCCTCGAAGCCACCGCGGCGGCGACGGCGCTCGGCGTCCCCGTGATCGCCGATGGTGGCCTGCAGTTCTCGGGCGACGTCGCGAAGGCTCTCGCTGCCGGCGCGTCCACCGCCATGCTGGGCTCGCTTCTCGCCGGTACAGCCGAATCGCCGGGCGAGTTGATTCTCGTCAACGGCAAGCAGTTCAAGAGCTACCGCGGGATGGGTTCACTCGGCGCCATGCAGACCCGTGGCCAGGCCAAGTCGTATTCCAAGGACCGCTACTTCCAGGACGATGTTCTGTCGGAAGACAAGCTCGTCCCCGAAGGTATCGAAGGCCGGGTGCCGTTCCGCGGACCACTGCAGCAGGTTACCCACCAGCTCATCGGTGGTCTGCGTGCAGCCATGGGCTACACCGGAGCGTCGACCATCGAGGAACTGCAACGCGCCCAGTTCGTGCAGATCACCGCTGCGGGACTCAAGGAGAGTCATCCGCACGACATCACGATCACTGCCGAGGCGCCGAACTACGCCGCCCGCTAGGTTCGACGCGTTCGCAGCAGATCCCGTCGCGGTCGACGGGACAACCGCATTCTCACGAGAAAGGGGCGCGCGTGCGCGACCTCGTTGAAATCGGCATGGGCCGGACGGCCCGCCGCACGTACGAGCTGGACGATGTGGACATCGTGCCATCCCGTCGTACCCGGTCGTCGAAAGAGGTGTCGACCACGTGGCAGATCGACGCCTACCGCTTCGACATTCCCGTGCTCGCGCATCCGACCGACGCCCTCGTGTCGCCGGCCTTCGCCGTGGAACTCGGCAAGGCCGGTGGCCTCGGTGTGATCAACGGTGAGGGGCTGTGGGGTCGGCACGCCGACGTCGAGGCCGTGATCGCCCGTCTCGTCGGCATCGCCGAGAGCGATCCCGATCCGAGCGCGGCCATCGCATACCTGCAGGAGCTGCACGCGGCCCCGCTGCAGCCGGCTCTGCTGGCTGCGGCCGTCGCACAGGTCCGTGACGCGGGTGTCACCACCGCGGTGCGCGTGAGCCCGCAGAATGCTCGGGCGTTGACGCCGGAGCTGGTCAAAGCAGGCGTCGATCTCTTGGTCGTGCACGGCACGATCATTTCCGCGGAACACGTGGCGCACGGTGACAGCGAACCGCTCAACCTGAAGACATTCATCTCCGAACTCGATGTGCCGGTCGTGGCGGGTGGGGTGAGCGATCACCGTACGGCGCTGCATCTGATGCGCACGGGTGCCGCCGGTGTCATCGTCGGTTTCGGTTCGACGCACGGCGCGACGACCACCAGCGCGTCGCTCGGGATCGGGGTGCCCATGGCCACCGCGATCGCAGATGCTGCTGCAGCTCGTCGCGACTATCTGGACGAGACCGGGGGACGTTACGTCCACGTCATTGCCGACGGCGACATCGAGACCTCCGGCGACCTCGCGAAGGCGATCGCGTGCGGTGCCGACGCTGCGGTGTTGGGCGCGCCACTCGCGATCGCGGCCGAGGCCCCGGGCCAGGGATGGTACTGGCCGTCCGCCGCCGCGCATCCGTCGCTTCCGCGTGGCGCTGCGCTTCAGGTTGCCTACGATGAGCGCCCGAGTCTCGAGCGTGTGTTGACCGGGCCGTCCGACGACCCGTACGGATCGCTCAACTTCGTCGGTGGTCTGCGACGGGCGATGGCGAAGTCGGGTTACTCGGATCTCAAGGAGTTCCAGAAGGTCGGGTTGTCGGTGCGCGCCTGATCTGATTCTGCTGCTGTGTGGTGGCCGAATGTGACATTGTGTGCGTTGAAGTGCGCAAATGTGACATTCGGCCACTGTCGTACGAAGCGACCTGCAATCTCTGACACCTGCAGTAACGGATAAGATGCCCCTTGTGTGCAGGGTCACCGGCGGGGGTGCATACTGGCCGGTAACAACGCAGGTTCGGCGGAGGTGCTCCAATGGGTGAACAACGGGTCGTGGACTACGACGTACTGATCGTCGGGTCGGGTTTCGGTGGCAGTGTGACCGCGTTGCGGCTGGTCGAGAAGGGATACAAGGTCGGCATTCTCGAAGCCGGTCGTCGATTCGCCGACGCGGACTTCGCCAAGACCAGCTGGGATCTGAAACGGTTCCTCTGGGCGCCGAAGCTCGGATGTTTCGGCATTCAGCGGGTCCACCTCCTCCGCGACTGCCTGATCCTCGCGGGAGCGGGCGTCGGGGGTGGCTCGCTCAACTACGCCAACACGCTGTACAAGCCGCCGGCCGCGTTCTTCCAGGACCAGCAGTGGGCGGACATCACCGACTGGCACGACGAACTGAGTCCGTTCTACGACCAGGCGCGACGCATGCTCGGCGTGGTGCAGTATCACCGCATGACCGCGGCCGACAAGGTCATCAAGGAAGTTGCCGACGACATGGGCGTCGGCGACACGTTCATCCAGACGCCGGTGGGGGTGTACTTCGGTGAACCCGGTAGAACCGTCCCGGACCCGTACTTCGGCGGCGCAGGCCCGGACCGTGCCGGCTGCATCGAATGCGGCGAATGCATGACCGGGTGCCGCCACGGAGCGAAGAACACCCTGATGAAGAACTACCTCGGCCTCGCTGAGCGCGCGGGTGCGGACATCCTCCCCATGACCACCGTGACCGATCTGCGCGAAAGCCCGGACGGCACCTGGACGGTGCGTACCGAACGCACCGGCGCGCTGGTGCGCAAGTCCCGGCGGGACTTCACCGCGTCACATGTCGTGCTGGCCGCCGGGACCTGGGGCACCCAGCACCTGCTGCACCACCTCAAGGACACCGGGGCCCTGCCCGAGCTGTCCGACCGCGTCGGTGAACTCACCCGCACGAACTCCGAGTCCATCGTCGGCGCGGGCAAACTGAAGGTCGATCCCGAGATGGATCTGACCGAAGGTGTCGCGATCACCTCGTCGTTCCACCCCACATCGGACACCCACATCGAACCCGTCCGGTACGGGAAGGGTTCCAACGCCATGGGACTGCTGCAGACACTGATGACCGACGGCGGCGGCCCGGTACCCCGGTGGGTGAAGTTCCTCGGACAGGTCGCGAAGAATCCCGCCAAGATGCTGCGGATGTTGTCGGTGAAGGATTGGAGCGAGCGGACCATCATCGCTCTGGTGATGCAGAACCTGGACAACTCCATCACCACCTACACCAGGAAGGGTGTGTTCGGTCGCCGCAAGGTCACCAGTAAGCAGGGCCACGGGGAGCCGAACCCGACGTGGATCCCGGCCGGAAACGAGGCGACGCGTCGGATCGCAGAGAAGATCGACGGTATCGCCGGCGGTACCTGGGGCGAGATCTTCAATATCCCGCTCACCGCGCACTTCCTCGGAGGTGCAGTCATCGGAACCGACCCGGAGCACGGCGTCATCGATCCGTACCAC
Source organism: Rhodococcus sp. NPDC060090 (assembly GCF_042729855.1). NCBI lineage: Bacteria > Bacillati > Actinomycetota > Actinomycetes > Mycobacteriales > Nocardiaceae > Rhodococcus > Rhodococcus sp. NPDC060090. The sequence goes on from NZ_JBHWXB010000009.1 coordinate 50,200, forward strand.
CGGGTGTACGGCTACCCGACCCTGAGCGTGGTCGACGGCGCCGCCGTCTCGGCGAACCTCGGCGTCAATCCTTCACTGACCATCGCGGCGCAGGCAGAACGTGCCGCTGCGCTGTGGCCGAACAAGGGTGAACAGGACCTGCGCCCTGCGCAGGGCGAGCCGTACGGCCGGGTACAACCGATCACGCCGAACAGTCCCGTCGTGCCGGAGGGCGCTCCCGGCGCGTTGTCCCTGCCGATCGTCGAGATCACCGGTGGAGCGGGAGTGGCCTGAGTGCCACGACAGATGTGATCTACCCGGGACCTGAGCGGCCGCGTCCGGATGTCCGGGCGCGGCCGCTTAGACTGTTCGAGTGTCGCAAACCCAGCAGTCCCGGCCCGTACTCGTCGTCGACTTCGGAGCCCAGTACGCACAGCTGATCGCACGACGCGTGCGCGAGGCCAAGGTCTATTCGGAAGTTGTTCCGCACACCACGAGCGTCGAAGAGATCGCGGCCAAGGAACCCCTCGCGGTGATCCTGTCCGGCGGCCCTTCGAGCGTGTACGAGGACGGCGCCCCGGAACTCGACCCGAAGCTGTTCGACCTGGACATTCCGGTGTTCGGAATCTGCTACGGCTTCCAGGCCATGGCGAATGCCCTCGGAGGAACGGTGGCGCACACCGGAGCCCGCGAGTACGGCCGCACCGACCTGTCGGTGTCCGGCGGTGTGTTGCACGACGGTCTGCCCGCGACACAGCCGGTGTGGATGAGCCACGGTGACGGCGTGACCGTCGCACCCGAAGGATTCGAGGTGACCGCCACCAGCGCAGGCGCACCCGTCGCCGCGTTCGAGGACCGCGCGCGCCGCCTCGCCGGTGTCCAGTACCACCCCGAGGTGCTGCATTCGCCGCACGGACAGCAGGTCCTGAGCCGGTTCCTGCACGAGATCGCGGGCATCCCCGGCGCGTGGACCGCCGCCAACATCGCGGACTCGCTCATCGAGCAGGTGCGCGAGCAGGTCGGCGACGGTCGCGCGATCTGCGGACTGTCCGGCGGTGTCGATTCCGCGGTCGCGGCCGCGCTGGTGCAGCGCGCCATCGGAGACCGGTTGACGTGTGTGTTCGTCGACCACGGACTCATGCGCGAAGGTGAACGGCAGCAGGTCGAGAAGGACTTCGTCGCGGCCACCGGGGCCCGCCTCATCACCGTCGACGCATCGGAGACGTTCCTGCGCGAACTGTCCGGCGTCACCGACCCCGAAACCAAGCGCAAGATCATCGGCCGCGAGTTCATCCGCAGCTTCGAAGGCGCAGTGTCCGAGGTTCTCGGCGAGGGCGCATCGAAGGGCGAGAAGGTCGAGTTCCTGGTGCAGGGCACCCTGTACCCCGACGTCGTCGAATCCGGCGGTGGATCCGGGACCGCGAACATCAAGAGCCACCACAACGTCGGCGGGCTCCCCGAAGACCTGAAGTTCGCGCTCGTCGAGCCGCTGCGCCTGCTCTTCAAGGACGAGGTGCGCGCGGTCGGCCGTCAGTTGGGATTGCCCGAGGAGATCGTGGGCCGTCAGCCGTTCCCCGGTCCCGGCCTCGGTATCCGCATCATCGGTGAAGTCACCCGCGACCGTCTCGAGATCCTGCGGCACGCCGATTCGATCGCGCGTGAGGAACTGACCTCCGCCGGTCTGGACGGTCAGATCTGGCAGTGCCCGGTGGTGCTGCTCGCCGACGTGCGCAGCGTCGGTGTCCAGGGCGACGGCCGCACCTACGGTCATCCGATCGTGCTGCGTCCGGTGTCCAGTGAGGACGCGATGACCGCCGACTGGACGCGCCTGCCCTACGAGACCCTCGAACGGATCTCCACGCGCATCACCAACGAGGTGGCCGACGTCAACCGCGTGGTGCTCGACGTGACGAGCAAGCCGCCGGGAACCATCGAGTGGGAGTGACGACACGATCCGTGTCGTGAGACACGCCTGTGCCCCGGACCGTCGTGGTCCGGGGCACAGGCGTTCTCGTCTCTAGTGATGGTTCTTTCTGCGTCCCGGCGCCAGTACGAGGATCGCGCCGATGACGATCGCGGCGGCGACGAGGATCCATCCCATGTCGAGCGTGGCAAGGAAGTCGAGGCGGAAGGGGCCGACCAGGGCCCATGCGCTGACCGCCAGCGCGGCGATCGCGGATAGCAGCAGCAGGATCGAGGGTCCGCGTCGCGCGTGTGTTGTGTCCGTGCCGGTGTCGTCGGCTCCGGCGTCGAATGTGGTGTCGAAGTCAGCCACGTCGCACCTCCGTGCTTCCCATAACGGTGTTGATATCGATGGACAGGACCGGTCCGCCGGGTCCGTCGGCTCCGCCGTCGAGGCCCTGTGGCATGCACGGGGACGCGGCCTTCGACGTGCACGTGATGTCGACGTCGAGCTCCGGAGGCAGATGGATCTGCGTGGAGGCGAGCCGGGTGTCGATCGTGATCGCGTGATCCTGCGTCAGCTCGAGGTTGCGCAGATCGAGCTCGAGATCTCCGAGCTGCACGGCGTATTCGGACTCCAATTCGGCGGCGGTCAGCGGTGCGAAACGTTGTTCACCCGACGATTCGATCTGGATCGGTCCGACGAGTGACCCCAGGATCACGAACCCCATCAGCGGACCCGTCACCACCAGTAGGCCGTATCCGCGATGCATGAACGCACCCAGTAGAAGACCCAGGCCGATCATCGCGAGGGCGATGGCTCCGATGCGTGCAGGGGTGAGCCACTCGATGTCGGTGGAGACGGCGACAGTCCCGGCAGCTGCCGCGGCCAGCACCGCGAATCCGAGGATCGTGGTGGTCAGCCGTGAGCGCGGCTTCTTCTCGACGGGCACTGGCGAGTGCGTCGGTGTCGGCTCGGGAAGATCCCATGCAAAGGGGGCGACGCCGAGGGGGTCCCACGAGGGCGGAGTGCCACTGCCGGTCGAGAAGGTCTGCTCCTGCACTTGTGTGGTGTCCGAGGACCGGGGTGTGTCCTTCGACAGCGAGACGGTGCTGTCGGTCCCACTGCTGTCGATCCCACTGCTGTCGGTCTGATTGCTATCGGTTGCACGGCTGTCGGTCTCTCGCGGCGCGGTCGTAGGTTCGGACGCGAACGGAGCTTGGAACGGAGTCTGCGTGAACGGTGTCTGCGTGAACGGCGTCTGGAACGGTTGTCCGAACTGCTGCTGAGGAAACATGGTGCGGTGGAAAGAGAACCCGCCGACCGGTGGTGGAAGCGTCGGAGGCTCGGGCCGGCGCTGGTACAGCAACCACCACCCGCCCAGCATCAGTACCATGCTGATGAATCCTGATCCGCCCGAGCCGACACCGACCGGGCCGACGGCACTCGCCGCGATGGCGAGCGCGACGAGAAGCACGATCACCTTGGTACTCGAATCGGAGCTGTGCCCGCGGCCGACGAGCGATTCGATCGCCGACACCTGATCGCCGTGGCGGGTGAACAGCACCCACGCTGCTAGATACAGCACGATGCCGGCGCCACCGAAGAGCGCTGACACGACGAACGCTATCCGCACCAGCACCGGATCGATGCCGTACCGCACACCGATACCTGCGCACACACCGGCGACGTGCCCCTGCTCGGGCAACCGCACAGGGCGGGTACGCCACATATCCGTGAGTTGTTCTGGGAAGGTTCGCGTGGTCATGGCATCCATCCTGGCGGCCGAGACCGTTTCGCACATCAGGGACGAACCCTGATTTCGTGGCCGTGGTCGGGGGCCTCGACCTCAGGGTCGATCCCCGATGCCCCCGGTCGGCACATCGTGTCAGTATCGAGGTGTGGACCTCGTATCCGGATTACCCGTGCCTGTCGACCGTCTCGAACGGAGAGTCGGCGGTCGAGTCGTCGGTGGGGTCGCGGGTGGACTTGCCGACCATCTCGATATCGACGTCACCAAGGTACGTGTCGCGTTCACGGTGCTCGCCGCTCTCGGCGGGCTGGGCATCGTCGCCTACGGGCTGTTGTGGATGTTCGTTCCCCCCGGAGACGACACCGATCGGCCGTCCGGGACAGAACGCCGACGCGCCCTTGGGCTCGCGGTCATGGGTATCGCGCTCGCCATCGGGCTGTCGTGGCTGTTCAGCGGAGGTGCGGCCTCGGCGATAGCGCCGGTGGTCGTGGTGTCGGTGGGAGCGGCTCTCGTCTGGAGGGAGTTCGACGCCGAAGGCCCCCGCTCGGTGTTCGGTCTGCCTGCCAAACCGACCGTGCTCGCGTGGGCGCGAGTCCTCGGAGGACTCACCCTCGTGGTGACCGGTCTCGGGGTCGTCGTCCTTGCTCAGGTGGACGTCGAGGCACTGCGGTCGTCGTTGCTCGCCGTCATCGTCACGTTGGTGGGGGCTGTGTTGCTGTCCGTGCCGCTGTGGATCCGTATGTGGCGTGCCCTGGAGACCGAGCGTGCGGCGCGGGTCCGCACCGAAGAGCGCGACGAGATCGCCTCGCACCTGCACGATTCGGTGTTGCAGACGTTGGCGCTGATCCAGAAGCGGGCGGACAGCCCGCAGGAGGTCGTGCGGCTCGCGCGCAGTCAGGAACGTGAACTGCGGCGCTGGCTCTTCGGCGGCGACGAGACTCCGCGCACGTCCCTGGCGGAAGCGCTGCGCACCATCGCAGGGGAAGTGGAGGACCAGCGCGGCGTGTCCGTGGCTCCTGTGATCGTCGGCGACGTGGCACCCGACGACGAGGACGTGTCGGCCGAAGCGCTCACGGCGGTGCTCGGCGCCACCAGAGAGGCTCTGGTCAACGCTGCGAAGCATGCGCAGGTCGACAGTATCGACCTGTTCGTGGAGGTCGAATCTCACGAGATCAGCGTGTTCGTCCGCGACCGCGGTGTCGGGTTCGATCCGGACGTTGTGCCGGAAGACCGGCAGGGTCTGGCACGTTCGATCAGGGCGCGCATCGAACGACGCGGCGGACGCACCGTGGTCAAGACTGCACTCGGGAAGGGCACCGAGATCCGCATCCACATGCCGCGATCCGGTGCGGGGCACGCCGAGGAGACGACCCCGCAAGAGGCAACCACGCAAGAGGCAACCCTAGAGTGGGAGGCGACACATCCCCACCACGAGGAGCAGCCCCAGTGAGTTCGACTCCGGCGATATCGTCCGAGATCTCCGAATCGACCCGGCGGTTCCGGGTCTTCCTCGTCGACGATCACGCGGTGTTCAGGTCCGGCGTCCGAACCGAATTGGGACGCGAACACGACATGGAGATCGTCGGTGAAGCCGGCGGTGTGGCAGAGGCAGTGGCCGGGATCGAGTCGACGAAACCCGATGTGGTGCTGCTCGACGTGCACATGCCCGACGGGGGTGGGGTCGCAGTTCTCGGCCGCATCGACCCGGGCTCGGTGTGTTTGGCGCTGAGCGTGTCCGATGCCGCGGAGGACGTCATCGCGGTGATCAGGGCGGGCGCCCGCGGCTATGTCACCAAGACGATCTCCGGCCCGGATCTCGCCGACGCCGTGCGTCGGGTGGCAGGGGGAGATGCGGTGTTCAGCCCCCGGCTGGCCGGGTTCGTGCTGGATTCGTTCACCGGTAGGTCCACCGCGCCGGAGCCCCCGCTGGACCCTGAACTCGATTCGCTGACCCCTCGCGAACTCGAGGTGCTGCGACTGCTCGCCCGCGGGTACACATACCGTGAGATCGCCGAGGAACTCGTGATTTCGGTGAAGACCGTCGAGACGCACGCGTCGAATGTGTTGCGAAAGACGCAGCAGTCCAACCGTAATGCGCTCACCCGGTGGGCGCATCGGCGGCGTATCGACTGATACAGGGCGGGATGTCGGCCGACTCCGTCTGTGCGTGACGGGGCGTGGTCAGTGCGTGACGAGGCGTGCGGTGCTCTTCGCCTCGATCGCCTCTGTCACGTTGTCGATGCCGGACCGGACGGTGGCGCCGTATCCGTCGTCGGCGAGGGCGTCGACGTAGATGCGTGCCGCGGTGAGGTGCTCGGTAGCGGCATCGAAATCGCCCAGACGTCGGTGGTCGTCGGCGAGATTGAGGTGCAACGACGGATAGAACCCTCGGATCTGCAGCGAGGCATGCTCCTGCTGCACTCGGGTGTCGTCGAGAGAATCGGCTGCCTCGAGCGCTCGGGCGTCCCACACGAGGGAAGTGGCGGCATCGTCGTAGAGGTCGGCGAGGAAGTGCGCGAGAGTGCAGCGGTGCAGGGCGTCGCCGTCGGGTCCGATCTCGTCCCACAGGCTTTCGAGGTTCAGGCGTGCGGCGGCGGTATCGCCGGAACGGCCTGCAGTGACGGCGTCGGTGATGGCGACCATGGTCGGATCGGGTGTGGTCGGATCGGGTGTGGCCACGGGTCTCCTCGTACTGTGTCGCTGGATGTGACGGAAGAGTGGCACACGGCACCGACACGGTGCGGGGATCAGGCCACGAGGAACGCGATGACGAGCGCGACGACCAACGCCACCAGAACGATCGCCGCCATCGCCGCCATCGCCAGCGGTGCATAAGCGAGGACCTTCTCCTGCGTCGATTCGGGGAGTTCGCCCTTGGGGATCAGTCGGTCGCGCACACCGGCCACCCACGACGCGGACGAACCACGGTCCGGCGCCCGCGGTGTTGTGGGCATGTTCAGGGGCTGGTCCATGAACGAACTGCGGGGGCGTGTCTGGTCGTCGACCGGAGACGAGCGTTGCGCCCAGGACGGGACGGTGCCGTCCTGGGAGACGATGGGCCTGCCGCGGAGCATGGCAGGGTTCCCTCCGGGGCCGAGGACCACCGCGGTGAGACGATCGCGTGCCTCGCTCATCGTCGGCCGGCGCGACGGGTCGGGTTCGAGCATGGTGAGCAGGGTGTCGGTGAGGAGACCGGTTCTGGTGGGCGGGATGATCTCGGCGCGAGCAACGCGGTGCAGTAGCGCTATCGAATCCGTTTCGTAGCCGAACGGTGGCTGCCCCTCGACCGCGGTGTAGAGGGTGGCGCCGAGGGAGAACACGTCGCTGGCCTCGGTGGGATCGCTGCCCCGCGCGACCTCGGGTGCGAAATACGCGGGAGTACCGATGATCACGCTGGACGGATCGTTGTCGCCCTTGGCTCGTGCGATGCCGAAGTCGCTGATCTTCACGACACCGGCGTCGTGGCCGCGTTCGGCGATCAGAATGTTGCCGGGCTTGACGTCGCGATGCACGATGCCGGCCTCGTGGGCGGCGGCGAGAGCGTCGGCGACATCGGCGCCGATCTGCGCGACCACGTACGGCGGCAGGGTGTCGATCGCGTTCATGACCTGAGCGAGGCTGCGGGACGGCAGATGCTCCATGACCAGCCACGGTTCGCCGTAGTGGAGCGCGACGTCGTACATGGAGATCGCGTGCTCGTGGGTGAGCTGGGCAGCGACCCGGCCTTCGCGGAGAGCGCGTCGGCGGATTTCCTCGGCGGCGGCGGGGTCGAGGTCTGCGGTGGAGATCACCTGCTTGACGGCCACGTTCCGCCCGAGTCGGTTGTCGCGAGCGAGCCATACGGCGCCCATGCCTCCGCCACCGAGCTTGGAATCGAGTCGATATCGCCCGGCCACCAGGTGATCCGGACCGACGACCCTTCCTTCTCGTTCCCGTTCTGCCACCTCACGAGGGTAATCGATCCGGGCGGATACCTCGGGAGGTCGACGGGTCGAGGTGGGGTTGATCACTTGACGGCCGGTGCCGATATCAGGTCTACTGGAGGAGTTCGAAAATACGTTCGAATAAATCGAGCTGGGCCGCGTCTTCCCCGTGGTCGGCAGGTCGTGAGTACATGCGACAGGCGGATGACAGGGGTGTATGTGGGCAAAGTGGCCGAATTTCCGGTCGGTGAAGATCCGGTCGGCAGTGAAGAACCGAGCCGAGCGGAACGGATCGAGACGCTGAGACGCCGGATCTCCGCGGTTCCGGCGAAGGGGGAAGTCTCCGCGCCTGCTCCGGCACACAGTCCGGTCGAGCGACTGCTTCCGGTGCCGGAACCCCTCGCCGAACTGCTTCCGCGCGGAGGACTGGTCCGCGGCACCGTGGTGTCCGTGTCGGGGTCGGCGTCGTTGCTGCTGGGAATGGTGGCGGCGGTGACGGCAGCGGGCGGCCACGCCGCAGTCATCGGCCAACGGCGACTCGGGCTGCTCGCGGCAGCGGAGATGGGAGCCCGGTTGAATCGGGTGGCGGTGATCCCTGACCCGGGCCCCGATCCGGTCGAGATCGCGACGGTACTGCTCGACGGTCTGGACCTGGTGGTGCTCGGCCTGGGGGGAAAGTCGGTTCCGCCATCGCGGACCCGTGTCGTCGCCGCTCGTGTGCGGAGCAAGGGTGCGGTCCTGGTGGTCACCGACGGGCATTGGGACGGCGCGCAGGTGCGTCTCGAAGCGAAGGTGAGCGGCTACGAGGGATTGACCGGACCGGGGCGGACGCGGCTGTGCGGTACCAGGTTGTCGGTGCGGGCACTGGGACGCGCCGCCGCTCCACGGGACGCGTGCATCGACGTCTGTGCCGGACCGGGCGGTGTGCGGTGGATATCCGGTGAGCGACGGCGAACCGATTCCGGTCCGAACCTCGAAGCGGCCCCGAACCTCGAAGCGGCCCCGAACCTCGAGGTGGCCCCGAATCTCGAGGTGGCCCGGTGACCAGGGCCGGCCGGCCGGCGTCGCGTGTCGTGGCGGTGTGGTGCCCGGACTGGCCCGCGGTGGCCGCGGCTGCGGCAGCGGGCATCCCCGCCACCACTCCGATCGCTGTGGTGTCCGCGAATCGGGTGGTTGCATGTTCGGAATCGGCGCGGGCAGCCGGTGTCGTACGCGGCTCGGTGCGTCGCGAAGCTCAAGGAAGATGTCCTGAATTACATGTGGCACAGAATGATCCGGACCGGGATGCGCGACTGTTCGAACCTGTGGTCGCGGCGGTCGACGCGGCCGCCCCCGGTGTCGAGGTGTTGCGTCCGGGCCTCGTAGTTCTCGCGGCGCGTGGCGTCGTGCGATGGTTCGGATCGGAGGAGACCGCCGCCGAACGCCTTGTCGACGAGGTGGCATCCGTCGGAGTGGAATGCCAGGTGGGTGTCGCCGACGAACTGTCCACCGCGGTGCTCGCCGCGCGTCGGGCCGCGTTGGTGCCGAGCGGTGGCGGCCCCGGGTTCCTCGCTCCGCTGCCGATTTCTCAGTTGTCGGTGGAGCCGGCGCTGGCCGCTCCGGAACGGGCAGAACTGGTGGATCTGCTTCGGCGGCTCGGGGTGCGCACGATGGGGGCGTTTGCGGCGCTGTCCGTATCCGATGTGGCGTCGAGGTTCGGTGCCGACGCAGTGGCGGCACACCGAAGTGCGCGTGGACTACCGGAGCGCCCGCCGTCAGGGCGTGCAGTTCCTCCCGATCTCACCGTGGAGCACGCATGCGACCCCCCGGTCGAGCGAGTGGACACCGCGGCGTTCATCGGCCGGATGCTTGCCGAACTGCTGCACACCCGTCTTGCCGCAGCGAATGTGGCCTGCACTCGGCTGCTCGTGTCGGCCCGCACCGGCAACGGGGAAGAACTGGCGCGGACGTGGCGCTGCGCCGAACCGCTGACCCCAGAGGGGACTGCCGACCGGGTGCGTTGGCAACTCGACGGCTGGCTCACCGGACGTAGCGCCGACCGCCCCACCGCCGGGGTCACGCTGTTGCGCCTCGAACCCGTGGAGGTGGTGGCCTCCGGCGCCTTGCAGCTGGGCCTGTGGGGTGGCGTCGGAGACGAGGACGAACGGGCACGACGGGCGCTGGTCCGGGTGCAGGGTCTGCTCGGCGGTGACGCGGTCCGGGTGGGGGTGCTCAGCGGTGGGCGCGGCCCCACTGAACGAATCACGCTCGTCCCGGTGGGAGAGGAGGCGGTGCCATCGTCGGATCCGGATGCGCCCTGGCCGGGTCGGCTACCGCCACCGGCTCCGGCCATGGTGATGCACGTGCCGCCGCCGATCACGGTGGACGACGACGTGGGTCAGGCGGTGACGATCACCGAGCGGGGTCTGCTCAGCGGTCGGCCGGCACAGTTGCGATGGGGAAGTCGCAGCTGGCAGGTGATCGGATGGGCCGGGCCCTGGCCGGTGGACGAATACTGGTGGGACCCCGAGGCCGCCCACGACATCGCGCGACTGCAGGTGTTGCTCGACGGAGGTCGGGCCCTGTTGATCGTCCACAGAGCCGACGGCTGGCGAGTGGAGGGTGTCTACGACTGACTACGCTCGTGACTTGTGGAAACTTCTGCTCGCACGGCGACACCGAACGGTGTCACGATCGCCTACCGGGCTTCGGTGCCTCACAGTGCCGACACGGGTGTTCCGGTCGTGCTGGTGCACGGCATGGGCGGCGACGGACGCACCTGGGACCGGCTCGCCCGGCGGCTGACCGCCGCCGGGCGCCGGGTGGTTGCTGTGGATCTGCGTGGGCACGGTCGCAGCGCTCGTGCGTCGTCGTACCGATTCTCCGAGTTTGCCGCCGATGTCGCCGGGCTGTGTGAGCACCTGGGTTTCGACACGGTGGATCTGGTGGGACATTCCCTCGGTGGACATGCCGGGTCGCTGATGGCGCAGCAGTATCCGGGGTTGGTGCGCAGGCTCATCCTCGAAGAAGCGCCGCTGCCGTTGCGCGAGAACGATCCGGTTCCGGAGATACCGTCGCACCGGCCCACTCCCGCGGAACTGTGGCACGCCACGACCAGTATGGTGCTCAATCCGCGGGCGGTCTTCGCGTTCGATCGGTCGATGACCGAATCCGTGATATCTCAATTCCGCACCCCGAATCCGATGTGGTGGGAGGAACTTCCGGCACTGAAGTCTCCGACGTTGCTGCTGCGCGGGGTGCGTCGTGGCAGCATGGTCGATCCACATCTTCTTGCCGACGCGCTGTCACTGCTCCCGAACGGTGCGGTGCGGGAGGTTTCGTGCGGACACAGTATTCATCGCGATCGGTCTGCAGAATTCGTGGCGACGGTGCTGTCCTTTCTCGTCGACTGACCATTCAGGCTTGGCGACCTCTGCTCATCCGGTGGTGGTGTCGAGGGCGGTTGGCCAGCCCGGTGTGAAGGGTTCGACCTCTGGTGCGGTGGTGAGGATGTCACCGGGAAAGGCTAGTGGCTCGGACCGCCGGAGCATGTTTGTGCAGTAGTCGACCAAATTTTGGTCGAGTGGATCGCTGATATCGAAGAACCAGTCGTCGAAATCAACAGATTGTTCGATAGCCCACCCTTGTAGGGTATTCCAATTCGGATGGGCAGTCCTTGTGCTGAGATCGAGTGTTGGTACGACGATCGGAGAATCGGTTCGGGTGACTATGATAACCGTTATGCTGCTGCCCGGATCTCGCACGGTCCATGTATTTTGCGTGGGTTCGGCGATGTTTGACCGATCTTCGCAGAAAGTGACGCGAGTGACATCGCGTCCTATCCGGTCGGTGAGCGTGCTGACATCGATGACGTGGTTGTGAATCGTGCCTGTGCGAGGAAATGCTTCTGTAGTCTCGGCCACGTTGTACGGCGCGGCATCGATGAAGCCAGAATATGTGGGATGGACGCTACCTGAACTGTAGTAGAAGTCCTCCGATTCCTGGAATGCGCGGACCGCCTGGAGTTCGACGGATTCCAAACTGATTCCGGGGTCAGCGGTCCATCGATGCGACAGGTTCTGCGTTTCAAAATTCGGAGAGTTGGGCGACTCCTCCATCGCAGTCGGGGGGGTCTCCGATGGAATCTCCGGACGGGATTCGACTGTGGCGCATCCTGAGCACAGGGCTGTGCAAACAAGCGCAATGATCGCGACGTTCTTCATGTGGACTTACGGGACAAAGTTGATGGTGGGCGCAACATCCCGGTAACTGATCAAATACTCCTCATTGTAGTTATCCGAATAGTCGGTGCCGTATTCGGCATTCAGCGCAATTGTGATCATCTTTCGAATTGTTTGAACGGAGTGACCAACGGAATCGGTGTATTTATTCTCGGATGTCCCGTCGGCAGAAAGGATCCCCACTGCGGTGAGATTTTCTACTGCGGAAGGGTGTGAGGGTGGTCCGTTCATTTCGACGAGATAGCGCGCAACCCTCAAATCGTTCTCCGCGGAGATTGCCGAGTCGTTCAGAATGAATGCGCTGTTCTCTGTCGGTGTTTCGGGGATCGTGAAGTGGTCGCGCACGATCGGGTTCAGCATGTCCATTGCCAGGCCGGCGGTGAAGTTCGTGGGAACGAACGATGCGATCGTGTTGCGCATCATCGTGTATCCGGTGTCGTATGCCTGGTTGCGGCGTTCCGCGACGAGATTCTGGATGTTCTCCTGGTCGCGGGTCTGTTCGAGGGCGGCGTTGTAAATACCGGTGTCGATCAGGGCTTGGATATGGGCGGTGTTCCCGGCCGCGGCGGTGTTCGGTGAAATCATGCCGTACTCGTCGGGTTCGATGAGGCTGCGCACGAACTGCCGGTCGTATGCTTCCTGGAATGTCAACGCCCCGCCCATGAATGTCGTGTTCGCGTCGGCGCCGGTCGACATCAGCGAGAAGACGCGCTGTGCGTGGACGAACCGCTTGTCTCCGTCGTCACTCGATTCGACTGCGCGCAAGGTCCATTCGCTGCTATTCGTATCGATTCCGGCGAGATGCGGGATGTAGCCGACAAGACCGCTGCTCATGGCGTGAAGCAGGGCCGGGTTCGCCTCGCCCAGATCGGACGTGTCGGAACCGTGAATATCCATGAGCCGCGTGTAGTTCTCGGCGTGCGAGACGTACTGCACCAGTCCGAGTGCGGCGCGGTCGGCCTGGTCTCGCCGTGCGACCGCATCGGCGTCACTCGGGTCGGTCGCACCGATGGCCTCGTCCGTCATCCACGATGTCATCCGGCCGAGCGAGGCACCGTCGTCACCCCAGTCGTGGGTGAACAACGGGGTGAGGATGTCGTCGCGTTGCGTGTCGGGGGTGCCGTCGCCGTCGAGGTCGCCCGTGAGGATGTGTGTGTTGACGTCATTGTTGCGGGTAGCGATATCGAGCAGGGGTTCGCCGAGATCGGCCGGGGCCGACCATGACGTGGACGTGAACGGGGTGTGGTGCGGCGCATCGACCAGACCAACCTGGGCGGAGGCCGCCTGAACGAGTTCGACCCCGAGGCGTGATCCGGGTACTGCGTCCGACGCCGCGACGGCCGCCCAGAAATCGTTCTGCTGCACCACCCGTCGGACGTAGGTGCCGTCGGGATCCAGAAGGTGCTCGGCGTGTGCGGCCGCGGCTGCACCGGGTACCGATTCGAGTCGTTCACGCTCGAACGGCGACACGGATCCGAGGAACTCGTCGAGTGTTGCGGCGGGAGGTGTCGACGGCTCCAGTTGCGTCAGTGCTCGCACATCGTCGGGGAGTCGCTCCCAGCCGCCCTGTGCGCCGCCCGCGTCGAAGACCTGCTCGTGCGACACGATCAGGACACCCGAACCCAATGCTTCCGCGGCGGCTACCGCCTGCGGCCCGCCGTCATCCGTGAGGGCGCGATGGAGGGCCAGGAATCCGTCGACACCGCCCTCGCGATACAGGTCTTCGAGATACTGGACTGCTCCGGTGGGGAGCGTGCGGACGTCCTGCCCTGCCGCGAGGTCGGCGAGTGCTGCTGGATCGAGTCCCGCCGCTGTCAGGTTGGACAACAGGCGGCCGATCTCCTCGCCGGTGAGTTCACCATCGTCGAACATCTTCCAGTCGTGCGCTGCTTCGTCCGGTGAGAACGAGGCGGCACGTGGTGTCACCTCGATCAGCTCGGAGACCGCCTGAACGATGCGTGCGGCGTAGTGGTCGTCGATTTCTCCGAGACCGACGAGGTGAGTGCGGATTGCGTCGGCGTGCTCCGCCGCCGTGCGCTCACCGGGCTTCGTGTCCACACCTTCACCGGTGATCGCACCGGAATCATCGACGGTGAAACCAGCACGTTCGGCGTCGTCGATCGCGTTGTTGATAGTGCGGATCATCCACGACAGTGATTCCTCTGCACGGCGGATCAGACCGGCCAGTGCTTCGAATTCTCCGACCACGGCGCCGATGCAACGCTGTTCGCGGTCGAGGTGGTGTTCGCAGGCCTCGGCCGCCCGGCCTTCCCAGTGGTGCCGCAGCGTCGACGCCGCTCCGGAAAGCTGGGTGCGGGTGGTGTCGAGGCCGGCGGCCGCGTCGTCGACGGCCGTCGCGTGGTCGGAGAGCACCGAAGGCATCCAGCGTCGAGCGTGACCGAGCTGTGGGATCACTCCGGAACAGCCGCGGCGAGTTCCGCGGCCAAATATGCGTCGGTGTGCTCGTAATCCGCACCGACGCGATCGAGGGTATCGGCCAACGACCACGCACGGTCAGCGATCATCGAGATCGCACGCCGCATCGCGGCCTCGGCCGAGCCCAGCGCCGTCACGATCGCCGCGCCACCGCTGAATCCCTCGGCAGCTCCCGCGACGACTCCCCGCGTGTCGATGCGGCTGACGGTCTCCGCATTCGAATCGAAAGAGACGGATACAACGCGAATCTCGTCGATGTCGGCTCTGATGGTGTCTTCCATCGTCTCCCCCGGGGCGTTGGTAGTGCGAACACGATAGCGCACGCTCTGCGCGGTCGATCTCGATGCCTGCTCTTCAGGCCCTCACCCTGGAGTGGACTGACCGGAGAACGTAGTGCGCAAGCACAGTCCTTCAGGGCCGGGTTAGCGCATCAATCATGTCGGTGGTCGTGGCTATGGTCCCGCTGTGCAGCTTCGATACCAGTACCGCGTATACCTGACGCCCGGCCAGCAGGACATGCTGGCCCGGTCGTTCGGGTGTGCGCGGGTGGTGTTCAACGATGCGCTGCGTGCCCGGCAGGACGCGTATGCGGCCGGGGTGAAGCTTCCGGACACCGACGTGCAGAAACTGGTGGTCACCGAGGCGAAGAAGACCCCGCATCGGGCGTGGCTTGCCGAGGTGGCGTCGGTGGTGTTGGTGCAGGCCTGCCAGGACGCGCGGCGCGCGTACCGGAACTGGTTCGACTCGATGTCGGGGAAGCGGAAGGGCCGCAGGATCGGGGCGCCGCGGTTCCGGGCCCGCAAGGACAACCGGCAGGCGATCCGGCTCACGCGCAATGGGTTCGGTATCCGAGGCAACCGGAAGTTGTATGTGGCGTGGTCGCGGGAGCTGCCGACGGAGCCCTCCTCGGTCACGATCATCAAGGATGTGGCGGGACGGTACTTCGCGTCGTTCGTTGTCGAGACGACCGACGATCCGCTGCCGGAGTGCGGCGCGGAGGTCGGTATCGACCTGGGTTTGACGACGTTCGCGGTGCTCTCGGACGGCAAGGTCATCGAATCCCCGAAGTTCCTCCGCCAGGCCGAACGGCGGTTGAAGAAGGCGCAGCAAGCCCTGTCCCGCAAGGACAAAGGCAGCAACAACCGGGCCAAGGCACGCATCCGCGTCGCCAAGGCCCACGCGAAGGTAACCGATGCCCGCAAGGATTGGGCGCACACACAGTCCACGGCGATCATCCGCGAGAGCCAAGCGGTGTTCGTCGAGGACTTGTGTGTCACCGGTCTGGCGCGAACGAGGTTGGCGAAGTCGGTGCACGACGCCGGGTGGGGCATGTTCACCCGCATGTTGGAGGAGAAGGCCGCCCGGTACGGGCGCACCTTCGTGAAGGTGGACCGCTGGTCCCGTCGTCCCAGCTCTGCTCGATGTGTGGGGTGCTCGACGGGCCGAAACCGCTCTCGATTCGGGGGTGGCAGTGTGCGGCGTGTGGGTCGGTCCATCACCGCGACTTCAACGCTGCGAAGAACATCCACGCCGCAGGACGTGCGGAGTGGTTAAACGCCTGCGGATGGGCTGTCAGTCCTTCCGTCTGACGGGAGGCGAGTCCCGGTGAAACAGGAACCCACCGGAGTGGGGCGTAGCGCCGCAGGAGGAATCCCGGTCGTTTACGGCCGGGAGGACGTCAAATACGATCGGGTCATGTCCTTGTCCTCACCCGACCGGAAGCTTCTCGCCACCTCCGCACTGTTCGTCGTCTCGCAGGCGAACATTGCCCGCGTCCTCGGTTCCACCGCGCTGACCGTCGGCACAGTGCAGACGACGTTCTCGGCGTCGAAGTACAGGAAGATCCTCGACAATCTCGGACCCGCCGAACTCTCCCGCTACCGGGAGCACTACTACTGGGACATGTTCCATCCGCTGACCTTCGCTGTGGCGCTGAGGGCCGGTGCGCGCGCACTCGATCACCACAGGCCGCTGTCGCCGGTCGTGCGCAGAGCCCTGCTCACCGCTCCCGTTGTCGCCGCGGCAGGCGACTACGCGGAGAACATCACCGGCCTGTACCTGCTCGACCACCGCGACAAGATCACCGACGAGAGGGTGCGCGCCGCATCCACGATCAGCGTCACCAAGTGGACGCTCGCGGTCGGCTGCCTCGCGTACCTCTCCCAGGGCTTCCTGCGAATCTGGGCGCAGGCGGGGATCCGGCGTCTGCGTCGCACCCGCTGACACCGTCGCCGCTCGACTTTCTTCGGTTGTGCGGGCAGGACACAATGGCGACGTGACCACCGCTGCCCCCACTTGTTCTGCGCTGTCCGCCGTCGACGAGCCGTTGCCCGGCACCACTGCGACAGCCCCCGGCTACGTATGCCTGGAGTTCCCGTCGGCCTGGGGTCGCGACGTGCTCGACGGCACTGCGCTCGGTGCAGACTTGGCAGGCGAACTCTCCGCCCGCGCGGATACGGCCGGGGTACGGATCATGTTCATCCGGCGTCCGGGCCGCGACGTCCCGCGACCGGCGAAGACCGTGCTCCTCGCTCGTACCGAGCCGGACAATGTGTGGTGCGAACGTCTCGAGGTCGGCGACCCGGCCGATTTGCTCGACATCGTGCCGCGCGTGGTGGCCGGACCTCCTCCGGGGCTGGGGGAGACGCTGTCAGGCCCGACCGTGCTCGTCTGCGTGCACGGCAAACGCGACCAGTGCTGTGCCGTTCTGGGCCGTCCGATCGCGTCGGCGCTGCAGGCCGAATTCTCGGACTCGGTGTGGGAGTGCTCGCATACCGGCGGGCATCGATTCGCTCCGTCGATGATCTTGCTGCCCACCGGATATTCGTATGGTCGTCTCGACGCCGCGCAGAGCATCGAGGCTGTGCGCGCGGCTGCGCGCGGTGAGGTGTATGCCCCTGGCCTGCGCGGCCGCAGCGCGTGGGGAGCGGCAGGTCAGGTCGCCGAACTCGCGGTCCGTGACGTCGTCGGCGATACCTCGATGGGAGCCTTCACCGTCGACGAGACCGGAACGGAACTGTTGGTGCGCCACCGCGACGGCCGGACGTGGCGGGTCGACGTCGAGACCCGGGAGCTTCCCGCCCGGCCTGCGAGTTGCGGTGCCGTACCGAAACCGGTGCGTCCGGTGGTCGCGACGAAGGTCACCGCGCTGTAGATGTGTCGATGACCAGGTGGCCGGTTGCGCCAGAAGTAGTGCTAGTGCCCCAGTCCGACCTTCTCGTGGACCTTCTTCATCCACTGCGGCGCCCACCAGTTGGCTTCGCCCATGAGCTTGATCAGCGACGGCACCAGCAGCATGCGCACGACGGTCGCATCGATGATCAGGGCGATGATCATGCCGACACCGAGGAATCGCATGATCGACAATCCCGAGATGGTGAACGCACCGGTCACCACGATCAGCAGCAATGCTGCGGAGGTGACCACACGTCCGGTGCGTGCGATGCCGTACTCGACCGCTTCGACCGTCGTCGCTCCTGCCGCCCGCGCTTCGACCATGCGCGACATCAGGAACACCTCGTAGTCGGTGGACAGGCCGAACACCACGGCGAGGATCAGGACGACGAATGTCGGTTCCAGCTCGTTGGGCACCACATCGAGAAGTGATGCGCCGTGTCCGAGCTGGAACACCCAGGTGAGCACACCGAACGTCGCGGCGAGGCTCAGGCCGGCCATCAGCACCGCCTTGATCGGCAGCACCACCGACCCGAACGCGAGGAACAGCAGGATCAGGGTCGAGACCACCATGATCAGAACCATCCACGGCAGTGCGTCGGAGACCGCGGTGTTGGCGTCGTCGACCAGCGCCCGGCTCCCGCCGACGAGAAGTTCGGTGCCGTCCGGGACCGGGATCGCCCGCAGTTCACCGGTGATCTCGCTGGCCCGATCGGTGCCGTCCACGCCCTGCGCGTAGATCGCCTGCACCACCGCCACGTCGTCCTGCTGCCCCACAGTGACGACCTGTGAGATGCCCTCGACACCGGCAACCTCGCGCGACACCGCGCGGATGGCCTCGGGGTCCGTGGCCTGCCCGCCTTCGTCGCGTAGAACGAGCGTCGGGCCGTTACCGGTGCTCGGGAACTCGTCGAGGAGTGTCTGGGTTGCCGCACGCGCAGCACTGTCTTCGGGCAACGCGGTGTACTCGACCTCACCGAACTGGGCCTGGAGGACCGGAGTGGCGAGGAACAGCAGGCCCGCGGTGATGGTGATCGCGATGATGGCGGGTCGCTTCATGACCTTGCGTACGAGACTGCCCCAGAACTTGCGTGCGCGTGCCTCACTGCGTGTCGAGGCCTCGCGGTCCCAGGTCCACGCGTTGATGCGGTGGCCGAGGAGTGCAAGCACTGCCGGCACCGCCGTCAGCGACAGGACGGCCGCGCTGAACACCGAGGCCATCGCCCCCAGACCGAGCGATCGGAGCACCGCCTGCGGGAAGACGAGCATGCCGGCGAAGGCACAGATGAGTAGGGCCGCCGAGAACATCACGGTGCGCCCCGCGGTCAGCATCGTTCGTTTCGTCGCGGCGGTAGGGTCCGACCCGGATGCGAGTTCCTCGCGGTACCGGCTGACGATGAACAGCCCGTAGTCGATCGCCAGACCGAGACCGATCAGCGACGTGATGTTGAGCGCGTACGACGACACCTCGGTGACCGTCGACAACAAGCGCAGCGTCGCGAGCGAGGAGAAGATGGCCAGCACACCGACGAAGACAGGGACGGCCGCGGCCACCACGCCACCGAAGATGAGGACGAGCAGGACGAGTGTCACCGGGATCGCGATGACCTCGGACTTGACGAGATCATTCTCGAGGGTATGAGTGAATTCGATGGAGACGACGGTGTTGCCCGCGAACTGGGATTCGACCCCGGGCACCTCGAGCTTGTCGAGGGCCGATTGGAAGTCGGCCGACGTCACGCCCGAGTTCGTGCCGAGCGTGATGGTTGCCGCCACACTTCGCCCGTCGGTCGAGAGCAACAGCTGGTTCGTCGGCGGCGGTGCCGTCCAGTACGTCGTGATGGCCTCGGACGGGTATTGCTCGTCGAACGCGGTGAGTGTCTGCTCGATATCGGGCCGGATGTCGTCGACGGTGCTGCCCTCAGGCGCGGTGTACATCGCGATGATGTCCGCAGTCTGCGACCCGAACGTGTCGTAGATGATCTGCTGGGCCTGCATGGCTTCACTGTCGGCGACGTAGTAGCCGGAGCCCGACAGCTTGCCGAACACACCGATGCCCCAGGCGCCGGCGGCGAGAACGACGAGCAGGACCACGGCGAGGACCCACCGGCTTCTCGTCACGACGATCTCGGCCCAACGATTCATACGTACTCCCGGTTCGCTCGGTGCTGCCGAACGGCAACTGTAATCGCGAGCGATACCGGGGTGGCCCTCGGTGGGGCGGGAAGAGGAGTTGGGTGGACCGACGCGCCGGATGCCTCACGGCACGGGGCGCAACGTGGTTCCAGCCGGACGGTATTCCACGAAGGCAATTCACATTGGCTCCGGGGCGTACGCGACGCGTCGATCCGAATGGGTCAACGCGGTCGCACGAGAATCTATTCCGCGAGCCCCGTTGTGCGACGCAGCGCACACCCACCTACCCGGTGTGGCTCTCTCCGCCGTGGTCGTGGTGGGCCGAGTGGATGGGAAGGACGCCCACCTCTTCGACCTCATCGGCGCCGACGACCACGAACTGGCCCATCATGCCGTCGTCCTCGTGCCGGAGCAGATGACAGTGGTACATGTACGGAATGTTGGGGTCGGTGTGGCCGTCGAACCGCATGAGCAGTCGCACCGTGGTGCCGGGCGGTACGTAGACGGTGTCCTTCCTGCCCGTCAGTGTCGGATGGTCCGCTGGCATCCCGGTTGCCTCGACGACCTGGAACTGCACGTCGTGGACGTGGAAGTTGTGGACCATCCCGCTCACGTTGTCGATCTCCCACAGTTCGGTGGTGCCGGCGACGACGACCTCGTCGATGCGGTTCATGTCCATCTTCGAACCGTTGATCTCGGTGGTGCTCGTGAGTTCGAAGGAGCGTGTGACGGTCGGCTCACCGAGGTCTTCCAGCGTCGCCAAGTGGTCCGGGACCGACTCGTTCGATTCGAGAGTGGCGGCGGCACGTAGTTCGAGAACGTCGAAGCTGTCGTCGCCCCCAGAGAAATGGGTCTGCCAGAGGTCGGCGCGCAGGTCGGGCGGGGTGCTGCGGAGCACATTCCGGGTACCTGCGGGTACCTCGACGACGATCTCCGCTCGTTCGCCGGGGGAGAGTTGGAGGCTGCGGAGCGTCACAGGTGATTCCAGGAGCCCGCCGTCGGTGCCGATCAGATCGAACGGCAGACCGGTGTCGAACGAGAAGTTGTAGATGCGTGCGTTCGATGCGTTGAGCAGACGCAGCCGGACGCGTTCGGTGGTCACGTCCAGGAAAGCGCCGGGGGTGCCGTTGACGAGGATCTCGTCGCCGAGTGTCCCGACGTTGGCGAAGACGGCGCCGTCCTCGTCGAGTTGGTTTCCATTGAACTTCTTGTCCTGCACGATCACCGGGATGTCGTCGACACCGTACTCGTCGGGGAGCACAGGTCCGTCCTGGTCGTCGACGAGGAACATGCCCGCGAGACCTCGGTACACGTGCGAGGCCGTCGAGCCGTGCAGATGCGGGTGGTACCAGAGGCTTGCGGCAGGCTGATCGATCGTCCAGTGCGGAGACCAGGTGGCGCCGGGTTCGACCGTCTGGTGGGGGCCGCCATCCATCGCGGCGGGCAGATGCATCCCGTGCCAGTGCAGCGTGCTCATCTCGCCGACCTCGTTGGTCACGTTCACCCGGACGTTCTCACCGCGCTCGGCACGCAGGGTCGGGCCGAGGTAGTCGCCGTTCACGCCCCAGGTCTGTGTGTCGGGCCCGTGCCCCAGGTCGCTGGTGCCGCGCTGCATGGTCAGGTCGAACACGCGTGTCCCGTCGTCGGCGACCGTGCTCTCCGCGAGTGGGGGGATCTGCACCGGCCGGTCGAACGTCACCTGACCCGTCGTGTCGATCGAGGTGGTGTTCCAGAAGTAGAGACCGACTGCCGCTGCGCCGAGGATCAAGGTCATACCGACCGCGAACGAGGTCGCCACGATCCGCCCGAGTAATTTCACACCTTCGATCCTGGTCGTCGTCGCGTATCGGCACATCAGGTGTGGCACCCGATCTTCGGATCGGGGATGTCCCCTACCGGTGCTGTGATCACAGGAGAAGCCCTTCTGTATGTGCAGTCGAGTGGCTGAGGTCCGTGATCAGGCCTGCACCGAATCGAAAGAGCCGAACATGAGCGAGATCGACGAACTGCGGGCGTCTTCGATGCCGTGCCGCACATCGAGGTCGACGGCGACGAGGCAACCGGCCGCAGCTACGCTCAACATCCGTTGGGACGCTGACGCCGACCGGTTCTGGGTCGCCCGGGTCTCGGCCGATACCTGGCGTCGGGTTCGCACCCCAGGCGGGTGGCGCATCGCCGAGCGGATCAACGCGAACGTCGACGGCACCGCCGAACATCGGGAGATGCTTGCCCCGGCCGACGAGTGAGTCCGGCGATAGAGTCGATTCATGCGTATTCATCTCGGTCCCGGACGTGACGATCATCTTGCGAACGCGATCGTCGAGGGTGGGGGCACGCTCGTCGGACTCGACGACGCGGACGCCCTCGTGTGGGACGGCGGTCCCGACGACTTCCCGACGGATCTGCCCGACCGGATCCGCCTGGTGCAGCTCACCTACGCGGGCATCGAACCGTTCTTCCGGGCGGGCCTGATCGACGATCGTCGCCTCTGGGCGAATGCGTCCGGTGTGTATGCCGACAACGTCGCCGAGTACGCCGTGGGGGGTCTGCTCGTGGGACTGCGGCAGTTCCACTCCTCGTTGGCGGCGAAGAGCTGGCGCAAGGACGACATCGATCCGCGGGTGCGGACACTCCACGGCGCGACCGTCGCGATCGTCGGGTGCGGCGGGATCGGCCGGGCCATGATCCCGCGGCTGCACGCTCTCGGTGCGGAGGTGGTGGCGGTCAACCGGTCAGGTCGCCCCGTCGACGGAGCGAAGGTGACGCTGCCGTCTGTCCGCACCCGTGAAGTGTGGTCCATGGCAGATCATTTCGTGATCGCGGCGCCCGCGACCGAGGACACCGATCGTCTCGTCGACGCCGCTGTGCTGGAGGCAATGCCCGACACCGCGTGGCTCGTGAACGTTGCGCGCGGCAATCTCGTCGACACCGACGCACTCGTCGATGCGATGCGAGAGGGGAAGATCGCCGGTGCAGTGCTCGACGTGACCGATCCCGAACCCCTGCCCGACGGTCATCCGCTGTGGGATCTCGACAACGTCGTGATCACTCCGCACATCGCCAACACCCGAAGTCATCTGACCGAGAATTTCGCGCCGACGCTGCGGGAGAACGTACGCCGGTTCATCGCGGGGGAGGAGTTGCTCGCTCGGGTCGAGCCGAGCGCCGGGTACTGACAGGCAGGGCTGCGATACCTGTGTCGAGATCGATGCCGAGCGGGGGAGCCCCCGTGGAGTGGTCCTGTCGCGACGTCTGCTGCCGGTGCTGCTCCTCGACGACATGCTGGTACGCCGGCGACAGGAACGATTGCATCTCCCCGAACACGCCGGCGCTCGTGCCTGCGGGGCGGTTGCGGTCGCGCCAGTAGACCCAACCGCGCCGTTCGGCGAACAGGCCGAGACGATCGATCGCGAACATGAGCAGCAGCACAGTGACGATTCCCACGGCGGTGTACACGAGGCGCTCCTTCGGTGGCGGTCCGTTTCGACGATACGTGCTCGGGTCTTCGACTGAACTTTCCTCCCGTCACACGGGTTTCCGTTGGTTCAGAACCTCCGGGAACCCGCGAAGCAGGAGGAAAGATGAGTCGAACATATGTACGATTGATCAAAAGTGTGGCATCGGAGGTGAAGATGGGGTGGAGCAACGGGCCGCCGACCTGGTCCGAAATGGAGCGTGTGCTGTCCGGTCGGCCTGCTCCGGTGTACCCCGGCGACGGCAGCGACGCCCCCGCCTGGTCGCGCACCCGCCCCGACTACGAGGGGAGGGTGCAGCTGCCCGCCGGCCCTGTCGTGCCGTACGCCGAGCTGCACTCGCACTCGGCCTACAGCTTCCTCGACGGTGCCTCCACACCCGAAGAGCTCGTCGAGGAGGCGGTCCGGCTGGGCCTCGACGCGCTCGCGCTCACCGACCACGACGGCCTCTACGGCGTGGTGCGATTCGCCGAGGCTGCGCGTGAACTCGACA
Source organism: Rhodococcus sp. NPDC060090 (assembly GCF_042729855.1). Lineage (NCBI taxonomy): Bacteria > Bacillati > Actinomycetota > Actinomycetes > Mycobacteriales > Nocardiaceae > Rhodococcus > Rhodococcus sp. NPDC060090. The sequence goes on from NZ_JBHWXB010000009.1 coordinate 73,690, forward strand.
TGCGTACCGTCTTCGGAGCCGAACTGAGCCTCGACGACGCGCACTTGCTCGTCCTCGCACGGGGTGAGGAAGGGTATCGACGTCTCTCGCGACAGATTGCCGCCGCGCACCTGGCCGGAGGGAAGAAGAACACACCCCGCTACGACTATGACGCTCTTACGGAGGCCGCCGGGGGGCATTGGCAGATCCTCACCGGATGCCGCAGAGGGCATGTGCGGCAGGCTCTCGACACGGACGGGCCGGCCGGTGCCGACCGCGCTCTGCGCGAACTCGTCGACCGATTCGGAGCCGAGCGCGTCACCGTCGAACTCACCTGGCACGGCCTGCCTGACGACCACGAACGGAACAGCGCTCTCGCGGAACTCGCCGGGCGATACGGGCTTTCGTGTGTGGCGAGCACAGCCGCACACTTCGCCGCCCCGGACCGGCGCAGACTGGCGATGGCCATGGCCGCCATCTCCGATCGGCAGAGCCTCGACCTCGCCGCGAGCAGGCTCCCTCCGGCCGGCGGCGGCCACCTGCGGTCGGGCGCGGAGATGGCGAGCCTGTCCGAAGCATTTCCCGGCGTCGTACAGGCCGCCGCGGATCTCGGCCGCGAATGCGCCTTCGACCTGCGTCTCATCGCGCCGAAACTGCCACCGTTCGACGTACCCGACGGGCACACCGAACAGACGTGGCTCCGTGAACTCACCTACGACGGGGCGCTGCGCCGATACGGACCACCCGAACGCTATCGGGAGGCCTATCGGCAGATCGAACACGAACTCGCCATCATCGGGCAGCTGGACTTCCACGGATACTTCCTTGTCGTCCACGACATCGTGCAGTTCTGCGTGAGCAACGACATCCTGTGTCAGGGAAGAGGGTCCGCGGCCAACTCCGCGGTGTGCTACGCGATCGGCATCACCAACGTCGATCCCGTCGGCAACGGTCTGCTGTTCGAGAGGTTCCTGTCGCCGGAACGAGACGGACCACCCGACATCGACCTCGACATCGAATCCGACCGTCGTGAAGAAGCCATCCAACATGTCTACGAGAAATACGGACGAACCCACGCAGCACAGGTGGCCAACGTCATCACCTACCGCGGCAAGTCCGCGGTGCGCGACATGGCGCGCGCGCTCGGCTATGCGCAGGGTCAGCAGGACGCGTGGAGCAAGCAGGTCAGCCGCTGGAGCGGGGTGACGACAGAAACCGACACCGACATCCCCGAACCGGTGCTCCGGCTCGCAGCTCAGATCGAAGGCCTGCCGCGGCACCTCGGCATCCACTCGGGAGGGATGGTGATCTGCGACCGTCCCGTCGCCGACGTCGTCCCGGTCGAATGGGCCCGCATGGCCGGTCGCACCGTTCTGCAATGGGACAAGGACGACTGTGCCGCCGTCGGGCTCGTCAAATTCGATCTGCTCGGCCTCGGCATGCTCTCGGCGCTGCACTACATGATCGACCTCGTCGCCGAACACGAAGGCATTCACGTCGATCTTGCGCAGCTCGACCTGTCGGAGGAAGCCGTCTACGAGATGCTGCGTCGCGCAGATTCCGTCGGCGTGTTCCAAGTGGAATCGCGCGCACAGATGGCGACGCTGCCGCGGTTGAAACCGAGGCACTTCTACGACCTCGTCATCGAAGTGGCGTTGATCCGCCCGGGGCCCATCCAGGGCGGATCCGTGCACCCGTACATCCGTCGGCGCAACGGACTCGAACCGGTCGTCTACGACCATCCGTGCCTCGAGAAGTCGCTCGAACGCACCCTCGGGATACCGCTGTTCCAGGAGCAGTTGATGCAGATGGCCGTCGACGTCGCGGGTTTCACCGCGGCGGAAGCCGACCAGTTGCGTCGCGCGATGGGATCGAAGAGATCTCCGGAGAAGATGGAACGTCTGCGCGACCGGTTCTATCGGGGCATGCGCGAACTGCACGGTCTCACCGGGGACGTCGCCGACCGCATCTACGAGAAACTGTATGCGTTCGCGAATTTCGGTTTCCCCGAAAGTCATTCGCAGAGTTTCGCGTCGCTGGTGTTCTACTCGTCCTGGTTCAAGCTGCATCACCCCGCGGCGTTCTGCGCGGGTCTGCTGCGTGCGCAGCCGATGGGGTTCTACTCGCCGCAGTCGCTGGTGGCCGACGCCAGGCGGCACGGTGTGGTGGTGCACGGCCCTGACGTCAATGCGAGTCTTGCTCACGCGACCGTCGCGAACAGAGGTCAGGAGGTGCGCCTCGGATTGGGAGAGGTGCGATACATCGGCGACGACCTCGCCGGACGGATCGTCGAGGAACGACAGGCGCACGGTCCGTATCTCTCACTGCTCGATCTGACCGCCCGCATCGAACTCTCCACGCCTGAGGCCGAAGCACTCGCGACGGCCGGTGCCCTGTCGGGTTTCGGTGCCACCAGGCGAGAAGCGCTGTGGGCGGCCGGGCCTGCGTCGACGCAGCGCGCGGGCCGGCTACCCGGTATCGGCGCGTCTTCCCCGGCTCCCGCGCTGCCCGGCATGAGCGACATCGAACTCGCCGCCGCCGACGTGTGGGCCACGGGTGTCTCACCCGACAGCTATCCGACGCAGTTCCTGCGCGACCGGCTCGACGCCCTGGGGGTGGTCCCCGCATCGCGTCTACTGCAGGTTCCGGACGGGACGCGCGTGCTCGTCGGTGGCGCTGTCACCCATCGGCAGCGGCCGGCGACCGCGGCCGGCGTCACCTTCCTCAACCTGGAGGACGAGACCGGCATGGTGAATGTGGTGTGCTCGGTAGGGCTGTGGGCGAGGTACCGGACCCTCGCACACACCGCGCCCGCGCTGCTGGTGCGCGGACGGGTCCAGAACGCGGACGGCGTCGTGACGGTGCTGGCCGACCGGCTGCAGCGGATGGATCTGCGAACATCGGTGAAGTCCCGAGACTTTCGATAGCATCGCGCCCCATGAGACGCCTGCTGATCGTTGTGTTCCTCGCGCTGGTCGCGTTCGTTGCAGCCGCGTGTGGTGAGGGAGGCGGCAGCGACTCGGGACCCATGACGGGTTCGGGACCTGCGATGTCGGAGTCAGCGCCATCGCTCTCCGACGGCGCTCGCTCATCGGTGCCCTCCGCCGAGGCGACACCCGACCGGAAAGAGGTCGTGACCGGGCGCATCATGCTCACCGCCGACGACCCCGTCGCGACCGGTCGTGAGGTGGCCACCATCGTGGAAGCCGCAGACGGCCGCGTCGACTCGATCACCGAACGACCCGAGTCGAGCAGTGTGCTCACCGTTCGTGTTCCCGCGGACGGGCTCGATGCGGTGATCGACGATGTGCGGCAGCTCGGCCGCGTCACGAGCCTGACCACGAGCCGCGACGACGTCACCCTGCAGTACACCGACCTCGAGGCACGGGTCGGCGCCCTGCGCGCTTCGGTCGACCGGTTACGAACGCTCATCGAGACGGCTGACAACACCGCCGACGTCATCGAAGCGGAAAATGCCCTGGCCCAGCGTCAGGCAGACCTCGACAGTCTCGAAGCTCAGCGTCGGCAGTTGGCCGACATGGTCGATCTGTCGACGCTCACCGTCGACATCAGCACGCAGCAGCGACCGTCGGACAGCGACAGCTTCTGGGACGGCATCGTCGAAGGCTGGAACAGTCTGTGGACGACCCTGGGGGCCGCGGTGGTCGCAGCGGGTGTCGCGCTACCGTGGTTGGCGTTCCTGATCGTGTGCGCCGGCATCATCTACCTGGTGGTCCGGTTGATCGCCCGATCGGGACGGTCTTCCGCCGGAAATCCCGGCGAAGCCCCCGACGAGAGGACCGACAACGATGCGTGAGGTCGATCTGGCTGCACTGGAAACCGCACTCGCCGAGGGAGCGCCCGTCATCGACGTGCGCGAACTCGACGAATACGTCCAGGTGCGGGTGCCGGGCGTGATCCACATTCCGCTCAGCGACTTCGTCGCGCGGGTCGAGGAGATCCCCGCGGCCGAGACCGTGTACATCATCTGTGCGGTGGGCGGACGTAGCCTGCAGGCCGCCGACTACCTGTCCGGTCGTGGAATCAACGCCGTGTCCGTCGCGGGTGGCACCGACGGCTGGCAGCAGTCGGGCCGACCCGTCGAGAGCGGCGCGTAACCGGTGGAGAACTGTGGAATGTGAGCGTTTCGAGTCTGTGCCCGACCCACGCCCCGACGACGAGCCGTGGCCAGAACTGAACTGGCCGGTCGTCACCGGTACGGAATTGACGGGCGAAGCGGTGCACCTCAGTGCGCTCGATCCGTCGGTGGATGCGGCCGAGTTGTACCGAGTGCTCGATCATGACGTGTGCTGGGCTCACATTCCTGTGCGGCCCACCGGCCCGGACGGTCTCGCCCGGCAGCTGGAAGCATGGTGCGCGACACCGGGGTGGCATCCGTGGGCGGTACGACTGCGACGTGACGTCGGTCGGCAGACAGCGGGCTCGCTCGTCGGCCTCACGTCGTATATCGATGCGAGCGTCGCCCACGCGTCTCTGGAGATCGGTGCCACGATCTTCACTCCCGAGGTGTGGGCCGGCGTGGTGAACCCGGATTCGAAACTGCTCCTGCTCGCCCACGCCTTCGACGAACTCCGCGCGGGGCGGGTGCAGTTGAAGACCGATGCGCGGAACATCCGTTCCCAGCAGGCGATCGCACGTCTCGGTGCCCGGCACGAAGGCACCCTGCGGCGGCACTATCGCCGCGCCGACGGCACGGTCCGCGACTCGGTCCTGTTCTCGATCACCGCGGACGACTGGCCGGAGGTGCGCGAACGTCTGGTCTCCCGCCTGTTGCACCTCTCGCGTGTTACACCTGACCGATGAATGATCGTCGTCTCTCCGCCGTTGTCGGTGCCTGCGGCGTGGTTGTCGTGGTGCTCACGGGTTGTAGCGTCGAGAGCGGTACTGCGGTGGCCGAATCCTCGACGGCCGCCCGGTCGGCGGCCCCGTCGACTGTCGAGCGCACCACGACCGCCCCCACTACGGCCGAAACCGGATCCGAGCCGTACCGCGCCGAGGCGCTCCTGGTGTCCGGATCGACCGACCGCGTCGACTACGACGTCGAGATACCTCAGATCAGCGGTGGGGACCCAGCGGTCGTTGCCGAGTTCAACGAGTCGATGCGCGCCGCGCTGCAGAATCTGATCGACGGCCCGGGAACCGAGCGCTACACACTCGCGACCGGCACGCACGAGGTGACCCGGATCGGTGAGCGCGTCGTCGCGGGTCTGCTCGTCACGTCCTACAACATGAACCCACCGGGAGCTCACCCGACGGCGATAGAGTCCACGGTGGTCGTGAACACCGACAACGCCGCTCCCATCACGCTGCAGGACCTGTTCCCAGACCTGCAGGCCGGACTGAACCGGTTGTCCGAGCACTCGGCGCTGCTCCTACCGGAGACCGCAGCGGGCCCGGACTACGTCGCAGAGGGCATCGCACCCGAGGAGATCAACTTCTCCAACTGGCTTCCGACGCCCGAGGGCATGGAGGTTCATTTCGGCGACTACCAAGTGGGTCCGCACGCCATCGGACTGGTCACCGTCACCGTCCCGTGGGACGAGCTCGCGGACGTCATGGATCCCGCGATCCTGCGGGTGGTCAGCAGCTGACAGTCGGTCAGACCGAGCCGCTGTTCAGACCGCGCCGTCGAACCCGTGCTGGCGCCACGCCTCGTAGGCCACCACCGCGGCGGCATTCGACAGATTCAGGGATCGTCGTCCGGGCAGCATCGGAATGCGCACCTGCATCGTGATGTGGGGATCGGCGAGCACCTCGTCCGACAGGCCGGTCGGTTCCGGTCCGAAGAGCAGCACGTCGCCGGGCAGGTACTCGATGTCGGTGTAACCGGTGGTGCCGTGCGCCGTGAACGCGAAGACACGTTCCGGCCGCAGGGCCTCCCACGCTGTGGCCAGATCGGCGTGCACCGTCACCGAGGCCAGGTCGTGATAGTCGAGACCGGCCCGGCGCAGCTTCGGTTCGGACAGGTCGAAACCGAGCGGACCCACGAGGTGCAGTTCGGCACCGGTCGCGGCGACCATCCTGATCGCGTTGCCGGTATTCGGGGGGATACGAGGTTCGTGGAACATCACTCGGAACACTCGAACCAGCTTGCCAGAAGCGGCAAGCAGGCTCATCCGCCCGGTCGCCACACGAGGTTCGGCGGTCGCCTGGAACAATGGTGGCCGTGACTGCGACCATTCTGGACGGCAAAGCAACCCGCGACGAAATCTTCGAGGACCTGTTGGTCCGTGTGGCCGCGCTGAAGGACAAGGGCATCACGCCCGGCCTCGGCACGATCCTGGTGGGCGAGGACCCTGGATCGGCAGCGTATGTGCGCGGCAAACACAACGACTGCGCCAAGGTCGGCATCACCTCCATCCGCAAGGATCTGCCCGCCGACATCACCCAGGAGCAGCTCGAGGCGGCGATCGACGAACTCAACGCCGACCCCGCATGCACGGGTTACATCGTGCAGCTGCCGCTACCGAAGCACCTCGATGAGAACGCCGCGCTCGAGCGCATCGACCCCGCCAAGGATGCCGACGGGCTTCATCCCGTCAACCTCGGACGTCTCGTCCTCGGCAAGGAAGCGGCGTTGCCGTGCACCCCACGCGGGATCGTGCACCTGCTGCGCCGCTACGAGGTGCCCATCAACGGTGCCCACGTGGTGGTCATCGGCCGCGGCGTGACCGTGGGCCGCCCGATCGGGCTGCTGCTGACCCGCCGCAGCGAGAACGCCACCGTGACGCTGTGCCACACCGGTACTCGAGACCTCGCCGCCGAGGTGAAGCGCGCCGACATCATCGTCGCTGCCGCAGGCGTCCCCGGCCTCATCACCGCCGACATGGTCAAGCCCGGCGCAGCCGTGCTCGACGTGGGTGTCTCACGCACGGACGACGGACTCCGCGGCGACGTCGCCCCGGACGTTCGCGACGTCGCAGGGTTCCTCTCCCCGAATCCCGGGGGTGTCGGGCCACTCACCCGTGCGTTCCTGCTGACCAACGTCGTCGAACGCGCCGAGCACGACGCCGGCCTCTAGTCACGCGACATGGACAGTTCGGTGCGAATCACACGACTGAACCTGCCGCTGCTGGCGGTCACCCTGGTGATCGCTGCAGCGGTGGTCCTCGTCCTCGCCGATCGCTGGCGCCGAGGAGCCTTCGTGTTCGGCGGTGCGATGATTCTGGCGGGGATCCTCAGGTGGGCTCTCGACTCGGATCAGGTGGGAGTGCTCGCGGTACGCGGCAAACGCTTCGACGTGGCTGCGATGCTCGCCATGGGCGGAGCGATCGTCACTCTGGCAGTCTCGATCGACCCGCTGGGCACGGGTTAGGGCGCACGGGACTCAGGAGTCCGCCAGCTCCATCAGCTCGACGAGCAGCTTCGCGACTGCATCGGCCTCGGTGAGGAAGCCGTCGTGTCCGTCTCGTGACGCGAGAACGCGCAACTCATCGCAGTGGGGAAGCCCGTCGGCGATCTCCTGCTGCAACCGGATCGGGTAGAGCCGGTCGGAATCGACGCCCGCGACGATGGTCGGCACATGTGTACGGCCCAGTGCCGCCTCGATACCGCCGCGACCGCGGCCCACGTCGTGCCGGTTCATGGCGTCGCTGAGCACCACGTAGGTCCCGGGATCGAACCGCGAGACGAGCTTCGACGCCTGATGGTCGAGATAGCTCTGCACCGCGTACCGCCCGTCGCGCCACGGATCCTCGTCGCCTTGAGGCAGATTCGCGAACCGTGAGTCGAGTTCTTCCTCGCTGCGATAGGACAGGTGGGCCATGCGGCGAGCGATACCCAAACCGGCTTCCGGTCGGCGCCCGCTCTCGTAGTAGTTGCCGCCCTGCCAATCCGGATCCGCCGTGATGGCAGCGATCTGGGTGCTCTGAACACCGATCTGGTCGGCGGTTGCGCGTGCACCTACTGCGAGGACCAACGCAGACCGCACTCGGTTCGGGTGGGTCACGATCCACTCGAGCGAGCGCATGCCACCCATCGAGCCGCCGGTCACGGCGGCCAACGTGTCGATGCCGAGGGCGTCGAGGAGTGCAGCTTCCGCGGTGATCTGATCGCGGATGGTGATTCGGGGGAATCGCGCACCCCACGGCTTTCCGTCGGGCGCGGTGCTGCCCGGTCCGGTGGTGCCCTGGCATCCGCCGAGGACGTTCGTGGCCACCACACACCACCGGTCGGTGTCGATCGGGGCGCCGGGCCCGACCATGCCGGACCACCAGCCGGGTGACGGATGATCCGGTCCGGCGGGTCCGGTGATGTGCGAGTCGCCGGTCAGGGCGTGCTCCACGAGCACGACGTTGTCGCGGGTGGGGGACAGCGCGCCCCATCGCTGCAGCGCAACGGTGACGCCGGGAAGGGTCTCGCCGCTCTCGAGGGTGATGTTGCCGATGTCGACGGTGCCGAGCTGTCCGTGTTCCGCGGGGAGCTCGATCCGCCGACGGTTGGTGCCTGCTGTCAAGATGCGACCGCCTTCATCAGCATTTCGAACCTCCCATGAGCCGGCTTGTCGTCTGCGGTGCGCCGACGACCGTGTCCTCACCCGGAGCACCCCACCCTGGCCGGAGGGTTGCCGACCAGCAAGCCGGGGCTTCGCGCTGGCACTCATGACCTCGCCGGAAGTCTAACGGCTGGCATGCACGGCCCGGTAGGCGGCTCTCGACCTCCTCCCGACGGGTCTCCGGCCGGCCGAAATGTTACCGGCCGGTAGTGATCATGAGGATGTGAGGAGTCTTGTGCGCGCAATGAATAGCAGTACGCTTGTTCTGTTTGGCTCTGGGCCGGACGCGCTCAGTGTCATGCTCAGATGTCCGAGCCGAAGGCGGCCTCACCGTGAAGTGCGGCCGATCGGGGACTCGACAGCCGTCCAAGGAGGACACGAACCGCGTATGTCCAAGATCAAGGTTGAGGGTAAGGTCGTCGAACTCGATGGCGACGAGATGACTCGCATCATCTGGCAGTTCATCAAGGACAAGCTCATCCATCCCTACCTGGATGTGGATCTCGAGTACTACGACCTCGGCATCGAGAACCGCGATGCGACCGACGACCAGGTCACCATCGACTCTGCGAACGCCATCAAGAAGCACGGCGTCGGCGTCAAGTGCGCGACCATCACCCCCGACGAGGCACGCGTCGAGGAATTCGGCCTGAAGACGATGTGGCGGTCACCCAACGGCACCATCCGTAACATCCTCGGCGGCACCATCTTCCGTGCGCCCATCATCATCTCCAACGTGCCCCGACTGGTCCCGGGCTGGACCAAGCCGGTCATCGTCGGTCGTCACGCATTCGGCGACCAATACCGCGCCACCGACTTCAAGGTCCCCGGAGCCGGCACCGTCACCATCACCTACACGCCCGACGACGGCTCGGAGCCGATCGAGCACGAGGTCTGCAGGATTCCCGAGGACGGCGGAGTCGTCATGGGGATGTTCAACTACAAGAAGTCCATCCAGGACTTCGCGCGCGCCTCACTGTCATACGGCCTGCAGCGCAACTACCCGGTCTACCTGTCGACCAAGAACACGATCCTCAAGGCTTACGACGGCATGTTCAAGGACGAGTTCCAGCGGATCTACGAGGAAGAGTTCAAGGTGGAATTCGATGCTGCGGGCCTCACCTACGAGCACCGACTCATCGACGACATGGTGGCAGCATCCCTCAAATGGGAAGGTGGCTACGTCTGGGCCTGCAAGAACTACGACGGTGACGTCCAGTCGGACACCGTCGCGCAGGGCTACGGCTCGCTCGGCCTCATGACCTCCGTGCTGATGACGCCGGACGGAAAGACCGTCGAAGCCGAAGCCGCGCACGGCACCGTCACCCGCCACTACCGGCAGCACCAGCAGGGCAAGCCCACCTCGACCAACCCGATCGCGTCGATCTTCGCCTGGACCCGAGGTCTCGAGCACCGCGGCAAACTCGACAACACCCCCGACGTGATCGAGTTCGCGCAGGCACTCGAAGATGTCGTCATCAAGACCGTCGAAGCCGGCCGGATGACCAAGGACCTCGCGCTGCTCGTCGGTCCCGAGCAGGCGTGGCTGACCACCGAGGAATTCCTCGGCGCGCTCGACGAGAACCTGCAGAAGGCCCACGCATCGCGCTGAGAATCCGCTCTGCTCACGGTCTCGGAGTTTTCCGCTCCACTCGCGGTCTCGGATACGGTGTCCGGCGTGTCCCTCACCATCACCACGGTCAACGTCAACGGCGTGCGCGCAGCAGCAGGCAAGGGCCTGCTCGCCTGGCTCGACACTTCCCCCGCGGACATCGTCTGCCTTCAGGAAGTCCGCGCGAGCGAGAAGCAGTTCCACACTGCGATCGCGCCGGCCCTGGACGCGGGATGGCACGTCGTCGGAGCGGAGGCCTCCGCCAAGGGGCGCGCGGGTGTCGCGATCCTGTCGCGTACTCCCGCAGACGCCGTGCGCATCGGCTTCGGCGTCGACGACTTCGGCGACGCAGGCCGCTACATCGAGGCCGACTACCGGGACGTGACGGTGGGCAGCCTGTACCTGCCCACCGGGGAGGCGGACACCCCGAAGCAGGACGAGAAGGAACGCTTCATGAAAGGCTTCGCCGCATACCTGGGGGAGCGCGCGTCGGACGTCGTCACGGCCGGTCGCGACATGGTCGTGTGCGGCGACTGGAACATCGCCCACACCGAGCGCGACATCAAGAACTGGAAGGGCAACATCAAGAAATCCGGCTTCCTGCCCGGCGAGCGTGCCTGGGTGGACGATCTGCTCGCCACCGGCCGGTGGCGCGACGTCGTGCGCGACCTGCACGGCGACGTCGCAGGCCCCTACTCCTGGTGGTCCTACCGCGGCAAGGCCTTCGACACCGACGCCGGCTGGCGGATCGACTACCACCTCGTCACGCCTGCCCTGGCCGCTCGGGCGACCGACGCGCGGGTGGAGCGCGCTGCGACCTACGCCGACCGCTGGTCGGATCACGCCCCGGTCACCGTCACGTTCGGGTAGGCACATTCACCGACCTCGTTCGGCCTCGGAAACCGATGCGTGAAATTATCGAGGTCATGTCGACTGCAGATCAGAACGCCACAGCGCAGGACGCCCGCCCCGCCGCGCGGCCCCGGGTGCTCTCGGGCATCCAGCCCACCTCGGATTCGTTCCACCTCGGGAACTTCCTCGGTGCGCTGCAGCAGTGGGTTCCCGCGCAGGACGAGAACGACGCCTTCTACTTCATCCCCGACCTGCACGCCATCACCGTGCCGCAGAAGCCGAAGGAACTGCGTAAGCGGGTCCTCACCGCCGCCGCACAGCTGCTGGCCATCGGTATCGACCCGGAGCGCTCCGTCCTGTTCGTGCAGAGCCAGGTCCCCGAACACGCCGAGCTGTCCTGGGTCCTCAACTGCCTCACCGGTTTCGGTGAGGCGAGCCGCATGACCCAGTTCAAGGACAAGTCCGCCAAACAGGGTTCCGAGCATGCGAGCGTCGGCCTGTTCACCTACCCGGTCCTCATGGCCGCGGACATTCTGCTCTACCGCGCCCACAAGGTCCCGGTCGGTGAGGACCAGCGGCAGCACCTCGAGCTCACCCGCGACCTCGCGCAGCGCTTCAACAAGCGTTTCGGCAAGACCTTCGTCGTCCCGGAGGCCCAGATCGTCAAGGGGACAGCCAAGATCTACGACCTGCAGGACCCGACGTCGAAGATGAGTAAGTCGGCGGCGACAGAAGCCGGCCTGATCAACCTGCTCGACGACCCGAAGGTCTCGGCGAAGAAGATCAAGTCGGCGGTGACCGACAACGACCGTGAGATCCGATTCGACCCGGAGAACAAGGCGGGTGTGAGCAACCTGCTCACCATTCAGTCGGCGCTCTCGGGCCGCTCGATCGACGACCTCGTCGCCGGGTACGAAGGCAAGGGCTACGGCGACCTCAAGGGCGACACCGCAGAGGTGCTCACCGAGTTCGTCACACCGTTGCGAGCGAAAGTGGACGAGTACCTCGCTGACGAGGCAGAACTGCTCCGGATTCTGTCGAACGGTGCGGATCGGGCACGTGAGGTGGCTTCCCGGACACTGGCCCAGGTCTATGACAAGGTGGGATTCCTACCTCGGAAGTGATCGCGTTAAGGAGCAGCTGATGGTCGGTGCGCCGGACGGCGACAAAGAGCCGAGTTTCCTCGAACGTCAGAGGGCAGCCAGGCCTTGGCTCGACCATCTGGTGCGTTCCGGTATGCGATATCAGGAGAACAAGGGCAGCTACTATGCCGCGGGGCTCACATACTTCACGGTCCTCGCGATCGTCCCGATCATCATGGTCGCGTTCTCCATCGCGGGTTTCATCCTTGCCGGCCGACCGGAGATGCTGCAGCAGATCAGCGACACGATCGCCGAGAACATCCCCGGTGAACTCGGCGGAACCGTCCAGGGAATCATCGAGTCCGCGATCGATTCTCGCGGCGCGGTGGGCGTGATCGGTCTGATCACGGCGTCGTATGCCGGCCTGGGTTGGATGGCGAACCTGCGCAATGCCCTCACCGCAATGTGGGACAACCCGCGCGAGACGGGAAATTTCCTCGTCGTCAAGCTCCGCGATGCCGGCGCGCTGATCAGTCTGGGCCTGGCGATGGTCGTGTCGCTGGGGTTGTCCGCGGTCAGCAGCGGACCGGTGATGCGGTGGATCGTGGAGTTCCTGAACATCGAGAACATCGTCGGCGTGGGTGTGCTGCTGCGCATCGCTGCGCTCCTCATTGCGGTGGCCGCCACGAGTGCGGTGTTCACGTGGGTCATCGCCCGCCTGCCGCGCGAACCGGTCCCGTTCCGCAGTGCGATCCTGGCCGGCGTGATCGCGGGCATCGGATTCGAGATCCTCAAACAGGTCGGTTCGATCTACCTCGGGAGTGTCCTCCAAGGCCCTGCGGGTGTCGCGTTCGGTCCGATCCTGGGCATCCTCGTGTTCGGCAACATCACCGCGCAGCTCGTGTTGTTCTGCACTGCGTTCGCCGCGTCGACGAAGGCGAGCCTCGCGCTCGCGTACATTCCCGCACCGGATCCCGCGGTGATCACGCCGCGCGTCCAGGTCCAGGAGGGGCCCGGTGTACGAGGAGGGCTGGCTCTGCTCGGCGCCGGTGTCGTCGGCGGGGTGCTTGCAGGGGTGCGGCTGCGCCGCAAGTGAACTGACACGAAACAAACAATGCGGGCCGGCCCCATTAGGGCCGGCCCGCATTCTGTGCTGGAAATCAGCGAGCAAACATCAGCGCGCGCTTGACTTCCTGAATCGCCTTCGTCACCTGGATGCCGCGAGGGCATGCGTCGGTGCAGTTGAAGGTGGTGCGGCAGCGCCACACGCCTTCTTTGTCGTTGAGGATGTCCAGACGCTCTGCAGCACCTTCGTCACGCGAATCGAAGATGAAGCGGTGAGCGTTGACGATGGCAGCGGGACCGAAGTAGCTGCCGTCGCTCCAGTACACCGGGCACGAGGTGGTGCAGCACGCACACAGGATGCACTTGGTGGTGTCATCGAAACGTGCGCGGTCGTGCTGCGACTGGATGCGCTCGCGGGTCGGCTCGTTGCCCGTGGTCATGAGGAACGGCTTGACGGCACGGAACGCGTCGAAGAACGGCTCCATGTCGACGACGAGGTCCTTCTCGACCGGAAGACCGCGGATGGGCTCGATCGTGATGGTGACCGGCTTGCCGTCCTTGGGCAGCATGTCCTTCATCAGGATCTTGCAGGCCAGGCGGTTGACACCGTTGATCCGCATCGCGTCGGAGCCGCAGACACCGTGCGCGCAGCTGCGACGGAAGGTGAGGGTGCCGTCGAGGTAGCCCTTCACATACAGCAGCAGGTTGAGCATCCGGTCGCTCGGAAGCGCAGGCACCTGGAAGGAGTCCCAGTGCTGACCCTTGGTGTCTTCCGGATTGAACCGCGCGATCTTGAGGGTGACCATGACGGCGCCCTCGGGAACAGGAGGAAGATCCTCTGCGGCAGTGTCGTGCTTTTCGAGAGTTGTCATCAGTACTTCCGCTCCATGGGCTCGTACCGGGTCTGGACCACCGGCTTGTAGTCCAGGCGGATGTCGGAGATCAGTTCCTCGCCCACCTTGTAGGCCATGGTGTGCTTCATGTAGGTCGCATCGTCCCGGTTCGGGTAGTCCTCGCGTGCGTGACCGCCGCGCGATTCCTTGCGGTTCAGGGCGCCGACGACGGTCACCTCGGCCATTTCGAGCAGGAAGCCGAGCTCGACCGCCTCGAGCAGGTCGCTGTTGTAGCGCTTGCCCTTGTCGTGGACCGTGATCTCCTTGTAGCGCTTCTTCAGCTCGTGGACATCGTTGAGCGCCTGCGTCAGCGTCTCCTCGGTGCGGAACACCGATGCGTTGTTGTCCATCGTCTGCTGCAGATCGCGACGGATGTCTGCGACACGCTCGCTGCCACCTTGGTGGAGGATCAGGTCGAGCCAGTCGTCGACGTACTTCGTCGGGTTCTCCGGCATGTCCACGTGGTCGTGGCTGTTCGCGTACTCGGCGGCAGCGATGCCGGCGCGGCGGCCGAACACATTGATGTCGAGGAGCGAGTTGGTGCCGAGACGGTTGGCACCGTGCACGGACACACATGCGCACTCACCGGCGGCGTACAGACCCGGGACGACGTTGTCGTTGTCGCGGAGCACCTCACCCTGGACATTGGTGGGGATACCACCCATGACGTAGTGGCAGGTGGGGTACACGGGCACGAGTTCCGTGACGGGGTCGACGCCGAGATAGGTGCGAGCGAACTCGGTGATGTCCGGGAGCTTCTCCTCGAGGACGTCTTCGCCGAGGTGGGTCACGTCGATGTAGACGTAATCCTTGTTCGGTCCGGCACCGCGGCCTTCGAGCACCTCGAGAACCATCGAGCGCGCGACGATGTCGCGGGGCGCGAGGTCCTTGATGGTGGGGGCGTACCGCTCCATGAAGCGCTCGCCGTCGGCGTTGCGCAGGATGCCGCCTTCACCGCGGACGGCCTCCGAGATGAGGATGCCGAGCCCGGCCAGTCCCGTCGGATGGAACTGGTGGAACTCCATGTCCTCGAGCGGCAGGCCCTTGCGGAAGATGATGCCGAGGCCGTCACCGGTGAGGGTGTGGGCGTTGGACGTCGTCTTGTACATGCGGCCCGAGCCGCCCGTGGCGAACACGATCGACTTCGCGTGGAAGATGTGGATCTCGCCGGTGGCGAGCTCGTAGGCGATGACACCCGTCGCGACCGGGCCGTTCTCGGTCTCGGTCAGGGCGATGTCGAGCGCGTAGAACTCGTTGTAGAACTCGACGTCGTGCTTGACGCAGTTCTGGTACAGCGTCTGCAGGATCATGTGACCCGTGCGGTCGGCTGCGTAGCACGCGCGACGGACCGGAGCCTTGCCGTGGTCGCGGGTGTGTCCGCCGAATCGACGCTGGTCGATCTTGCCCTCGGGCGTGCGGTTGAACGGAAGGCCCATCTTCTCGAGGTCGAGGACCGCGTCGATGGCTTCCTTCGCCATGATTTCGACGGCGTCCTGGTCGGCGAGGTAGTCGCCGCCCTTGACGGTGTCGAAGGTGTGCCACTCCCAGTTGTCTTCCTCGACGTTCGCGAGGGCGGCGCACATGCCACCCTGCGCTGCGCCGGTGTGGCTGCGAGTGGGGTAGAGCTTGGTTAGAACCGCGGTGCGGGCCCGGGGGCCGGCTTCGATCGCGGCGCGCATTCCGGCGCCACCGGCACCGACGATGACCACGTCATAACGATGTTCCTGCATGAAGTCTTGGTCCCCTAGCTCGCAACGATGTTGGGATCGAAGGTGAAGATCACGTAGGTGCCCAGGCCCATGATCAGGATCATCGACACGACCAGGATCGTGTTGAGCCAGAACCGGGTGGAGTCCTTGCGTGCGTAGTCCGCGATGACGGTGCGCAGGCCGTTGCCGCCGTGCAGCTGCGCGAGCCAGAGCATCGACAGATCCCAGACCTGCCAGAACGGGCTGGACCAGCGACCTGCGACGAAGGCGAAGTTGATGCGGTGCACACCGTCGTCGAGCATGAGCATGATCAGAAGGTGACCGAGCACCAGGATGACCAGGGCCATGCCGGACAGGCGCATGAACAGCCACGCGTAGAGCTCGAAGTTGTTCTTCGCGGCACGACGCGGGGACCGAGGGTTGTCGAGACTGGCGGGGCGGTCGTACGCCGTGCCGAGGGTCTTCGCTTCAGTCATGTCAGTGCCCCGCAAACATGTTGTAGAAGATGCGAATGGTTGCGGGGATCATCACCACGAACCAGATCGCCAGGATCGTCCAGAGCATCACGCGCTGGTACTTCGGGCCCTTGGACCAGAAGTCGACGAGCATGACGCGGATACCGTTGAGGGCGTGGTAGAGCACCATGGCCACCAGGCCGAGCTCCATCAGGCCGACGATCGGGGTCTTGTAGGTATCGATCACCGCGTCGTAGGTCTCGGGGTTCACCCGGACGAGTGCGGTATCGAGGACATGGACGAACAGGAAGAAAAATGTCGCCACGCCGGTGATCCGGTGTAGAACCCAGGACCACATTCCGGGGTCCCCCCGGTATAGCGACCGTGTGCGCCCCGCTTCTACGGGGGCGGCTTCAGTCGTGCTGCTCATCGAGTGCTGTGCCTCCAACGTCAATGGTGGACGCGTCGAGCCGCTCTCGCCTGTGGGAAATTCCGCAGTACGGGCCCGACGTGAAACCTGAACCGACTTGGGATGACTCTAAACCCATCGCAAAGCCGGGAACTAATCTCCCGCCTGATTCGTACCGGCGTGAAAACGTAAGTTAGGTTTGCCTTTCCAACTGTGATTGCGGACGGCGGGGGCGTCGAATCGTTGCGCAGACCACCATGGAAAGATGCGTGATTGTGCCGGAAATTGACTGGAAGTCCTTGCGCGCCAAAGCACATGAGGCCATGGAGTGCGCTTACGCACCCTACTCGAAGTTTCCGGTGGGGGCTGCTGCTCTCACCGTGGACGACCGGACTGTGAGCGGGTGCAATGTGGAAAATGTCTCACACGGCTTGGGTCTTTGTGCCGAATGCGTACTCGTCGGTAACTTGATCTCCGGTGGTGGGGGTCGCCTTCGCGCTGTCTCGGTGTGTGACGCACGTGGAGCAATACTGATGCCGTGTGGCCGGTGCCGGCAGGTCCTGCTCGAGCACGGTGGCCCGGGTCTGCTCATCGATACGACCACCGGTGCCCGCCCGATGTCGGAGCTACTTCCCGACGCATTCGGCCCCGAGGACCTTGCTGCGACCGGCCCCGACGGTGGTGAACATGCCTGAAATCACCTCGATCATCCGAAGCAAGCGCGACGGCTTCGAGCTGACCGGATCCGAAATCGACTGGGTGATAGAAGCGTTCACCCACGGTATCGTCGCCGACGAGCAGATGGCAGCGCTCGCCATGGCCATCTATTTCCGCGGAATGAGCCGCACCGAGACCTCACGCTGGACGACGGCGATGATCGACTCGGGCAGACGACTCGACTTCACCGGCCTGGGCCTGCGCACCGTCGACAAGCATTCCACCGGAGGAGTCGGGGACAAGATCACCCTGCCTCTCGCTCCGCTGGTGGCCGCATGCGGAGCGGCGGTGCCTCAACTGTCGGGTCGCGGGCTCGGGCACACGGGAGGCACGCTCGACAAGCTCGAATCGATTCCGGGTTGGCGCGCCGACCTGAGCACCGCCGAGATGGCCGAGATCCTCACCGACCCCGATGTCGGCGCCGTCGTCTGCGCCGCGGGCGCAGATCTGGCCCCCGCCGACCGGAAGCTCTACGCGCTGCGCGACGTGACAGGAACCGTCGAATCGATACCCCTCATCGCCAGCTCGATCATGAGCAAGAAGATCGCCGAGGGGACCGGGGCGTTGGTCCTCGACGTGAAGGTCGGCAGCGGAGCATTCATGAAGGAGCTCGGAGAAGCCCGAGAGCTCGCCAGGACGATGGTGGAACTGGGTACCGATGCCGGCCTGATCACCACCGCACTGCTCACCCGGATGGACGCACCGCTCGGTCGTACCGCGGGCAATGCCCTCGAGGTGCGAGAAGCCGTCGAAGTGCTCGCAGGCGGCGGCCCCGACGACGTCGTCGAACTGACGTTGGCGCTCGCTCGCGACATGCTCGCCGCGGCGGGCATCGACGACCTCGACCCCGCGGATCGACTGCGTGACGGATCCGCGATGGATCGCTGGCGCTCGATGATCGTCGCGCAGGGCGGCGACCCGGATGCGCCGCTGCCGACCGCACACCACACCGAAACCCTGTACGCCGACGCGGACGGGGTACTCGTCGGTCTCGATGCGATGGCCGTCGGGCTCTCCGCATGGCGGCTCGGCGCAGGGCGAACACACCAGGGCAGCGCTGTGCAGGCGGGTGCGGGTGTCGAACTGCACGGCACCCCGGGCGATTCGGTCCGGGCGGGGCAGCCGATCGCGACCCTCCACACCGACACGCCGCAGATTCTCCCGGCCGCGCTCACCGCCCTGCGTGACGGATTGCGGATCGGGACCGAGGCGCCGCAACGGCGACCCCTCGTCATCGAGCGGATCACCGACTAGGCGACTACCGTCCGGAACATGAACGAGCAGCCGGGAGGGACGCGCCTTCGGGTCGCGCCGAAAGTGGTCCTGCACGACCACCTGGACGGCGGGCTCCGGCCCGCGACGATCCTCGAGCTCGCCGGTGAGTGCGGTCATCGATTGCCTGCCGATACCGCAGACGGGCTCGCCTCGTGGTTCCGTGACTCCGCCGACAGTGGGTCGCTCGAACGCTACCTGGAGACCTTCGAGCACACCGTCGGCGTGATGCAGACCCCCGAGGGCCTGGAGCGGGTCGCGCGGGAATGCGTCATCGACCTTGCGGAGGACGGCGTCATCTACGCCGAGGTGCGGTTCGCTCCCGAGCAGCATCTCGAGCTGGGGTTGAGCCTTGATCGCGTCGTCGAACACGTTCTCGAGGGATTCCGTGCGGGGGAGTCCGAGGTGGCCGCGACGAGCGGGCGACAGGTTCGGGTGGGCTGCTTGCTCACCGCGATGCGGCATGCCGCGCGATCCCGGGAGATCGCCGAACTGGCCGTGAGGTTCCGTGACCGAGGGGTCGTCGGATTCGACATCGCAGGTGCGGAGGCGGGAAATCCACCGAGCAGGCACCTCGACGCATTCGAGTACACGCGCGCCGCGAACGCACACTTCACCATTCACGCAGGCGAGGCGTTCGGGTTGCCCTCGATCCACGAGGCAGTGGCGTTCTGCGGCACCGACCGTCTCGGGCACGGCGTGCGTATCGTCGACGACATCACCGTCCACCCGGACGGGACGAAGTCCCTCGGGCTGCTCGCGAACTATGTGCGGGACAAGAGGATTCCGCTGGAACTGTGTCCCAGTTCCAATGTGCAGACCGGGGCCGTGCGGACCATCGAGGAGCACCCGTTCGATCTGCTCGCCCGTCTGCGTTTCCGGGTGACCGTCAACACCGACAACCGGCTGATGAGTGACACCACGATGACACGGGAGATGACTCGGCTGGTCGAGGCGTTCGGTTACGGGTGGTCGGATCTGGAGCGCTTCACCATCAATGCGATGAAATCGGCGTTCCTCCCGTTCGACCAGCGCCTCGAACTGATCGACGACGTCATCAAGCCGGGATACGCAGTGCTCGTGGGCTGAGTACCCGGGCCGGACAGCTCACAGTTTGCGCAGGTGGGCCTCGAACTCGCGCTCGAGCCCGCGCCACGCGACGGCTTCTGCGTCGAACGGTGTGCTCGGGGAGGGCCTGCTCGAATCCGGCTCGATCACATAGTTGACGAACCAGCCGAGCTCGGTGGAGCCGGCGAGCGCGGCGTCGGTTGCGTCCTCGCCGACGTAGTTCGCGGCATCGGTGAACAGCTCGACAGCGAGCTCCATCTGTTCGGGATCGACCGCGGTGACTCCCTCGACGATGTCGTCGGCGATGCCGGTGAGCACGTAGACGTTGTCCTCGGTGACAGTGACTTCGAGTGACCCGTCGGTGGCGGCGTGCCGGATGGTCTCGTACGTTTCCAGCGTCGCCAGATCGTGGTCGTGGTTGTCGGCGAGGTACCGGCCGAGCGCGCGTTCGGACCCGAACACGAGGATCGAGCTCTCGGAGCCGAGGAACACGGCGTCGTCGTCGAGATAGCACCGCAGCGTGAACCACGTGCCCTCGGTCGTGATGATCTTGATGGGGTCGATGCCTACGGACGTCCAGAAGTCGTCGCCCGCCTCGTCGTCGACGTACTCGTATTCATCCTCCTCGGCGTCATCGACCGCGTCGTCCGCCTCGACGTCGTTCTCGTCGACCGCCACCAGCTCCGACTCGATCTCCGACACGGCCGCCGCCTCGGTGTCCGGGGTCGTGACCACTGCGTCGAGCGCATCGATCACGGCGTCCCAGTCCTCGACGACCGCGGCACCGAGCTTGTTCCACAACTCCATGCCGGCGCGGTCGTCGAATGCTGCGACGCCGTACCGAAGCACGGACTCCACCTCGGGGCGCTCGAAGAACTTGGTGACCACATCGAGCTCGCACACGTCGCCGAGGATGCTGACGATGTCGAAGGTGTCCTGGAGTTCCGACACGAAGACCGGATCGAGATCGCCGGCCACGAGCTCGGGGACAGCGATCAGATCGAACGCGTGCGCTTCATCGGGCTCGAACTCGACGGCGGCGAGCTTCGAGACGACCGGCCACGCCGGATGCTCGACAAGGTCGTTGTCGTTGTTCGCGCGGACGAACGCGACGAGATGCGCCACCGACGGGAATGCGTACAGGTCGTCGCCGTGGCCGAGAAAGGCCTCCCACTCGTCGTCGCCTTCGCGCCACTTGGGTGCCCACAAAGTGACGAGGTCGCCGTCGGTGAGACCGAGTTCGATCGGGACGATGTCTCCAGCCATGGCGGGAAGCCTAGCCATGTCGCCGCCGAAGATATAGCGCGGGAGGGGGAAAAGCGTCACGAGAGGGCACTTCGCAGGTCGTGAAGCAGCCGGGCGCGTTCTGTGGCTGCACGGCGAGCGGCCTCATGAATCGTCGCGAGAATCTCGGACCCGAGCTCGGCCGGGTCGCGCCGGGTGACCGATTCGGCCAGGTCCAGGCCCGCCAGGGCACCTCGACCGTCGACGTACGCGACGATGCTGCCGTCCTCGTTCCTCGCGGAACCGCGAACCGTACCGAGGCCGTCGAGTGTGTGCTCGAGAGACCCCAGCTGTGTGCGTACGCGATCGACGATCGCTTCGACCTGCTGTTCGCTCATGACGTCGGGTCCTTTCGGTGCTGTCTCATCGCGTCTCGGCCTTTCCGTGTTGTCGGGTATGCGGTCACAGGGGCCGGTGCATCCAGATCGGGTGTGTGCCGTGCCCGGCGTCGTCGTGATCGAGGTCGGGCAGGTCGTCGCGGGTGGGCATGCCCATCCGGTCGAGGACGTCGCTGTGGACGCCCTGGGCGGACAGTTGCTCACGCCGCAGAATCGCCGCTTCGAGTGCTGCCCGCCGATTCAGCGCCACGATGGCATCGGCGAGCTGCGCTGCCCCGAACCGAAGTTCTCGCGGGTCGATGCGCAGATCGATCGGCAGGCCTTCATCGGTCGTGCGGATCCGGATCGTGCCTGCTGCGTTCTGTGCGGTGGCCGTCACCGGAATCGTCTTGATGGTGTCCATACACGGTTGGACGCATCGGAAGGCGAATCGGTTCCCTCTTGTGCGGGAGAGATCAGCGGCACCCGGCAGTGTTCCGGTCGCAACACCGATTCCGGTCACTCGGTCGGCCGGTAGAAACCCTGGAAGCCCATCGCTCCGTTCGTGGTACGGATGGGCGTCACGGACACCGGATCGCCTGCTTCGACCATCATTCCGCCGCCGACAACCATTGCGACGTGCCCATCCCAGACCGCGAGGTCGCCCGGCAGCACGGATCCGGAGTCGACAGGTGCTCCGACGTCCTGTTCCTGCGCGAGACGCGGCAGTTCGAGGCCCGCCTCTCCATACGCCCACTGGGTCAGGCCGCTGCAGTCGAGTCCGCGACCCGGAGTCGTGCCGCCCCACACGTACGGAGTTCCCTGTTGGTCGAGTGCACGACGAACGGCTTCGGCGGCGGTCGGGTTCGGAGCGTGTGCGACGGTGCCGTCGGGCAGCGTCACTGCGATCCCGCCGCCGGAGCCGGGTGCCGAACCGCCCATCGTCGAGATCTCGCCGGACCCCGTGGCCGGGCCCCCGAGCTCGGCCCGTGCAGCGCCGCCATCGCCCGGCATCGGAGCGCCCATCGGTGGTTCGGGGATCAACGCCGTCACCTTCGCGGTGAGCTCGGACAGCGCGGCCACCACCCGTGTGAGCACGCCGAGCCCCTCGGTGATGTGCTCGATCGCGGCGGTGATCAGCATCAGCTGTCCCTGCGGGAGAGCCAGCACGGGAGCCGCCTGCTGGGCAAGAGCCACGAACGAGTCGATGATGCGCTTCAGTTCGGCCGCTCCGGTGACCACCGTGACCGTGGCGTCGAGGACGCCGGTGGCGAGCTCGATCCCGCGGTCGACGGCACCGATGGTGTCGGCGAGGACCCTCTCGCCGCTGACGAGTGCGGTCTCGGCGGCAGTACCGGTCCACCCCCATGCGAGTTCGGCGAGCGCGGTCCGGCACGTGGCATGCGCTTGTTCTGTCATCGCGGAACCGGCGCGCAGGCCGCTGCCCGGGTCCGAACCCGGCGACATCTCGGAACCGAACGCCCCGAGCAGGTCGTGCAGCGGCGAGACGAGGGCATCTGCCCCCACCCCGGCCATCACGGGGTGTCCCCGAGCCGCTCGGCGGCGCCCCGCAGAGCGTCGGCCGTCTCGCCCACGGTGCGTTCGTACGCGGCCGCGGTCAGCGTCGCCGCCGTGCCCATCCCGGAGAGGACCTCGCGGATCCGGTCGAGTTCGCGGGTGTGGCCGGCGTATGCAGCGGTGAACGCGGCGAGGAAGTCGGTGCCGACGGCGCCGAGCAGAGGCGTGAGTCCGGTCGGATCGGTCATCCGGGTCTGGAGTGCGGCCTGATCGATCTGTTCGGCGAGGTCGGCAGCGATGCGGCCGAATCCCGCGATGACCCCTGTGTCGGCCCGAAGTGTTGCTGTGTCGGCCTGAAGTGTTGCTGTGTCGGTCTGTGGGTCGGGCACCGCGTGTCTCCTCGTTCGCCGATGGATGTGTGTCACATTGCTTGGACGCACCGGAGGACTCGTCGGTTCCCTCGTTCTATCCTTCGATTCATGGATTCGCTCGTGGTCGACCACCCGCTCGCCGCTTCCCTGCTCACCACCCTCAGGGATGAACGCAGCGACAATGCTGCATTCCGGCACGCACTGCGCCGGCTCACCCAGATGCTGATCTATGAGGCGGTGCGTGAAGCGCCGGTCGAAAAATTCGACGTCCGGACGCCCGTCGCGGTCACCACCGGGGTGCGTTTGCAGCAGCCCCCGCTGCTCGTTCCGGTTCTGCGCGCCGGGCTCGGCATGGTCGAGCAGGCGCACGCACTCATCCCCCAGGCACAGGTGGGATTCGTAGGGCTGGCCCGCGACGAGAAGACCTTCGAACCGGTGCCGTACCTGGAGTCGCTGCCCGAGGATCTGTCGAGTCTTCCGGTGTTCGTGCTCGACCCGATGCTCGCGACCGGCGGATCGATGGTGCAGACGCTCGACATGCTGGTCTCGCGCGGCGCGACCGACATCACCGCGGTGTGCGTCGTGTGCGCGCCGGAGGGCGTCGAGACGCTCGCCGCGTCGGGGCATCCCGTTCGCCTCGTGACCGCCTCGATCGACGAGGGTCTCAACGACGCGAAGTACATCGTTCCGGGGCTCGGTGACGCCGGCGATCGCCAGTTCGGGCCGCGCTGACAAACCAGCCGGCGCTCTGACGGCCGGTCAGCCGGCGAGTCCGATCGCCCAGCGGCGCAACGCGTCCAGCGACCTCGTCGCTGTGTCGCGATCGCCGCTGCGGGATACCGCTTCGAGATAGCACTTGAGTTTCGGTTCGGTCCCGGACGGCCTGACCACGACACGGACCGTGGCACCCTCGAAGACGAGTGCGTCGGTGTTCAGTGGTCCCGGGTCGGTCGCGAGATCGGTCGTGGTCACCAACTCCTCGGCCAACGCGGGAGGCGGATCTGCACGCAATCCCGCCATGATCGTGTCGATCTGCGTGAGTTCGGTGACACGGATCGCCACCTGATCGCCCACATGCACGCCGAACTCGCGATGCAGGTCGTCGAGTGCGTCCACGAGGGTGCGGCCCGACGCTTTGAGCTCGGCCGCATAGTCGGCGACCAGGACTGCCGTGGCGATCCCGTCCTTGTCGCGCACGGCGTCGGGGTCGACGCAGTGCCCGATAGCTTCCTCGTACGCGTAGACCAGCCCCTCGCCGGCCCGGGTGAGCCACTTGAAGCCGGTGAGGGTCTGCGCGAATCGGGCGCCGCGCGCGGCGGCCAGGGTGCCGAGCAGGGCCGACGAGACGATCGTCGTGGCCACCAGCGAGCCCTCCGGTGCGTTCTCGAGGATGCGGTCGCCGAGGAGCACCCCGGTTTCGTCGCCGCGCAGTAGCCGCCACCCGGTCGCGGTGGGCACCGCGACCGCGCAGCGATCGGCGTCCGGATCCAATGCGATCGCGATGTCGGCGTTGACGTCGGCGGCGAGTTCGAGCACGGCGTCGGCGGCGCCGGGCTCCTCCGGATTCGGGAACGCGACCGTCGGAAATGCGGGATCGGGTTCGAACTGCGCCGCAACGACGTGCACGTCGGTGAATCCGGTCGTGTGCAATGCGGCGACGGCTGTCTCGCCTCCTACGCCGTGCAGTGGCGTCAACGCGATCCTCAGGTTCCGGTGCTGCGAGCGTGGCAGCGACGCCACCCGCGTGAGATAGCGGTCGACGAGGTCTCCGCCCGAGGCGGCTACTGCTGCGCGCGGAACTGCATCGGCGTCGGGCGCGTCGTCGATCGCCGACTCGATCCGACGGTCGGCCGGCGAGACGATCTGGGCGCCACCGGCGAGGTACACCTTGTAGCCGTTGTCGGTTGCGGGATTGTGCGACGCGGTGATCTGCACTCCGGCAACTGCATTCAGCTCGCGTACCGCGTACGCGGTGACCGGGGTCGGAAGTGGGCGGGGGAGGGCGACGACGTCGAACTCTGCCGCGGCGAGCACCTCGGTGGCCGCCGTGAAGAACTCCGCGGAACCGGTTCGCGCGTCGCGCCCGACGACGACTGTGCCGCCGCGGTGCCCCTGCTCGATCAACCACGCTGCGAGGCCCGCTGTGGTGCGCACGACGGTCGGGACGTTCATGCAGTCCGGCCCGTCGCCGACGGGGCCGCGCAGCCCCGCGGTCCCGAACCGGAGCGTCACAGCCGGGCCGCCAGGTCGTGGAGCAGGTCTCCCATGCGGGTCGCGGCGTTTCGTCCTGCGGCGAGGACCTCTTCGTGGTCGAGGTGCTCGCCGGTGACGCCCGCGGCGGCGTTGGTCACCAGTGAGAGTCCGAGGACGCGCGCACCTGCCGCGCGGGCGGCGATGGTCTCGTGCACCGTCGACATGCCCACGAGGTCGGCGCCGAGGGTTCGGAGCATGCGGATCTCGGCGGGTGTCTCGTAGTGCGGTCCCGGTAGTCCTGCGTAGACGCCCTCGGGCAGAGTCGGATCGATCTCGTGGGCGAGGGCGCGCAGATCGGAGGAGTACGCGTCGACGAGATCGACGAACTGGGCGCCGACGAGCGGTGAGCGACCGGTGAGGTTGAGGTGGTCGGAGATGAGTACCGGTTGACCCACGCGGAAATCGGGATCGATTCCGCCTGCGGCGTTGGTGAGGATCACGGTGTGTGCACCCGCGGCGACCGCGGTGCGTACCGGGTGGACGACCCGGCTCAGGTCGTGGCCCTCGTAGGCGTGTGTGCGCCCGGCGAGTACGAGCACTGCGTTGCCGCCGACGACGAACGAGTGCACGGTGCCGGGGTGTCCGGCAGCGGTGGGCGGCGCGAAACCGGGGAGGTCGCTCATCGGGATGCTCGCGGTGGGTGCACCGAATCGGTCGACGGCAGCGCGCCAGCCCGAACCGAGGACGATCGCAACGCTGTGCGCGGTGACGCCTGTGCGTTCGGTGACGACATCGGCCGCGGCCTTCGCCGTGGTGGCGGGATCGAGTATCTCGGGTGTTCCCATGAGGTCAGACCCTAGCGGGAACTCGGAAGTTACTCGTGAGTAGGAAAGGGGTATCGTGGCCGTCATGCCCTATCTCGAACGCGACGGCGACGTCTTCGTCCTGAATCTCGGCAACCGGGACGAGGAGGTGAGCGAGAACCGCTTCCACCCGGACATGCTCACCGAGTTGCATCGCCGGCTCGACGAGGTCGAGGCCCACGAGGGCCCCGCAGCCCTCGTGACCGCCGCGACCGGGAAGTTCTGGAGTAACGGCCTCGACACCGACTGGATCTTCGGCAACCTGGCAGACCTACCCGGCTATTTGGATTCGGTTCACGAACTCTTCGTCCGGATTCTCACCTTCGAGGCGCCGACGGTCGCCGCAGTGCAGGGCCACGCCTTCGGGGCGGGGGCGATGCTCGCCCTCACCCACGATTTCCGGGTGATGCGCGCCGACCGCGGTTTCTGGTGCCTGCCGGAAGTGAATCTGAACATGCCGTTCACCGTCGGAATGTCCGCGTTGATGCGGGAACGTCTCCCTATCCAGACCGCGGTCGACGCGATGACCACCGGCCGCCGGTTCGGAGGTGTCGACGCAGTCGACGCCGGGATCGCCGAGCGGCACGTGGACGGCGACGGCGTCCTCGCGGCTGCCGTCGAGAAGGCTGCGACGCTGACCGCGACCCGCGGCAAGAACCTGGGCGGAATCAAGCGGGGCCTGCATGCGCCGCTGATCGAGGCCCTGCGGACGAAGACGGACGAGTCCAACTTCCGCCTCGGCTGACCACCCGGCAGGATTGCGTGGCACCGTCGATCGTGTCCCGTCCGGCATGACAGACTGGGCACCGTGACGACCGAAGCCGACAGTGCGATCGAGGCTGCTTCAAACACCTTGATCGCACTGTCGCATTCGATCCACGCAGAGCCGGAATTGGCGTTCGAGGAACATCGCAGTGCAGCCAAGATCGTCGACGTCTTGCGACACAGCGGGTTCGACGTCCGCACCGGTGTCGCCGATCTCCCCACCGCCTTCGATGCCCGGTACGGCAGCGGCGATCTCGTCCTCGCCTTCTGCGCAGAATACGACGCGCTTCCCGGAATCGGGCACGCATGCGGGCACAACATCATTGCCGCTGCGGCCGTCGGTGCCGGCATCGGCCTGGCCGCGCTGGCGGACGAACTCGGTGTCACCGTCCGCGTGATCGGCACCCCCGCAGAGGAGACCGGTGGCGGCAAGGTCCTCATGCTGGAGCGAGGCGAGTTCGACGACGTCGGCGCCGCCATGATGGTCCATCCGGGTCCGTTCGACATCACCGGGGCGACCTCGCTCGCGCTCGCCGACATCGCCGTCTCCTATGCCGGACATGAAGCGCACGCGTCCGCGGCACCCGAATACGGACGCAATGCGGCCGACGCGGCAACCGTGGCGCAGGTCGCGGTCGGCCTCATGCGCCAGCATCTGATGCCCGGCCAGCAGATCCACGGCATCGTCAGCGACGGCGGAGCCGCGCCCAACATCGTGCCCGGGCACTCCGAGATGCTCTACTACCTGCGCGCGACCACCGCCGACCTGCTCGACGATCTCCGTGAACGCTCCGGGCACTGCTTCGCTGCTGGTGCGCTCGCTGCCGGGTGCAC
Organism: Rhodococcus sp. NPDC060090; assembly: GCF_042729855.1. NCBI lineage: Bacteria > Bacillati > Actinomycetota > Actinomycetes > Mycobacteriales > Nocardiaceae > Rhodococcus > Rhodococcus sp. NPDC060090. Next base: position 101,463 of record NZ_JBHWXB010000009.1, read on the forward strand.
CCACAGCATCCGGACGGTGTCGCCCACCTATACCGAACTCACCCCCGACCCGTGGCTGGTGCAGGCATATCGTGAAGAGGTCATCGGTCTAGGGCGCGCACCGCTGCCCGTCGAGGAGGAAGGGTTCCGCCCGCTGGGCAGCACCGACATGGGAAACGTGACGAACGTCGTGCCAGGAATACACCCGGTCATCGGACTCGACTCGGGAGGCGCCGTCACACACCAGGCAGCATTCGCGGCTGCGTGCATCACCGACTCCGCCGACCGTGCCCTCCTCGACGGTGCCCGGGCCCTCGCCGCGACCGCGGCCCGCGCTGCCGCCGATCCCGCTCAGCGTGCCCGCCTGCTCGAAGGGGTCGGCCGCCGATGAACTCGTACGTGGAGAAGTGGCTCGACGAGCACGCCGGCGATCTGATCGCGTGGCGTCGCCATATCCATGCCAACCCCGAGTTGGCGCGGCAGGAGTACGCCACCACCGAATTCGTCGCGACGAAGCTGACAGCGGCCGGACTTGCCCCCAAGGTGCTGCCTCGGGGCACAGGTCTGATCTGCGATCTCGGTCCGACGGACGGACCACGCCTCGCGCTGCGTGCCGACATGGATGCCCTCCCGCTGCAGGAGATGACGGGGCTCAGTTTCTCCTCGACCGTCCCCGGCGTCTCACATGCGTGCGGCCACGACGCACACACGACCGTGCTCCTCGGAGCAGGTCTGGCGCTCGCATCGGTCCCCGAACTGCCCGTCGGTGTGCGGCTGGTGTTCCAGCCCGCCGAGGAGGTCATGCCGGGCGGTGCGCTCGACGTCGTTGCCGCCGGAGGCCTCGACGGGGTCTCGCGCATCTTCGCACTGCACTGCGATCCGCGGCTCGAGGTCGGCAAGGTGGGCATGCGGGTAGGGGCGATCACCTCGGCCGCCGACACCATCGAACTCGTCCTCGATTCACCCGGCGGGCACACGTCGCGCCCGCACCTGACGGGCGACCTCGTCTACGGACTCGGCACCGTGATCACCGGACTGCCGGGCATGCTCAGCCGACGGATCGATCCGCGCACCGGCACCGTCATGGTGTGGGGTGCGGTCAGCGCGGGCAAGGCTCCGAACGCCATCCCGCGCACCGGAATGCTGGCAGGCACCGTACGCACCGGCGACCACGAGACCTGGGAACTGCTCGAACCGATGGTCCGCGAGATCGTGCACGGGCTTCTCGCACCCACCGGGGTGAGCTACGAACTGCACTACCGTCGAGGTGTACCGCCCGTCGTCAACGACGAGGTGTCCGCGCGGATGTTCGAGGACGCCATCCGCGCCGCCGGCCCCGACATGCTCTCCGACACCCCGCAGTCCGGTGGGGGCGAGGACTTCTCGTGGTACCTCGAACAGATCCAGGGCGCGATGGGACGGCTCGGCGTGTGGTCCGGTTCCGGACCGGAACTCGACATCCACCAGTCGACGTTCGATCTCGACGAGCGGGCACTCCCGGTGGGTGTGCGGGTGCTGACCAACCTTGCGCTCGGCGCGATCGGATAGCTCCTTCGCGGGGCGGTGCGGATTCCCCCGCAAGATAAATAGCTCTCCGGGGGGATGCCCGACGACGAACCATCGACCTAGTGTCGGGTGTGCTCCATACGAGATCGAGGGCGACCGACCCATCATCACGTGTCCGGCATGTCGCCTCCGGCCAGGGCCGGGCCGTTGTCGAAGCGTGGACACCGGAGACGTCGTACGCTCCGCTGCGCCCGCGCGGACGCAGCGGAACACCAGGTCTCGTCGGTGCAGTGCTGTTGCTGACCCTGCTGTTCGGCACGTCGGTCGGGCAGCTGACCGACATGGTGCCGTGGGTCGTGGCCGCCTACCTGCTCGGGGCGCTACAAGTGCTTCCTCTGGTGTTCGTGTTCGCGAGCCCGCTGGTGACCTGGCAACTGATGACCTTCGGGTTTGCTGCGGGCACGGTCTCGGGGCTGGTCCAGGACGAAGTCGTGCCATGGCCGGTCGCAAGTTGCATCTCGGCCGGTACGGCACTGATCGCACTCGCCTCGGACCGGCCGCTTCGGGTGGTGTCGGCTGCGGCGTCGACGTCGCTGATCCTGGTCGTCCTTCCTGCAATGTGGACGGTCGGCCTGCCGCTGCATGCGGTTGCGATGATCGCTGTTGCCGCTACGGGGATCGTGGCTGCCGGCGCGGTCTTTCGGCGACTGCGCGCTGCCGAGACACATCTGGTCGTGGAACGAGGGCTGCGCCGTGAACAGGAACACCGCGAAGCCATCGCCCGCGAGCGCACCCGTATCGCACGCGAGTTGCACGACGTGGTTGCCCACCATATGTCGATGATCGCGGTTCAGGCACAGGCCGCGACATTCACACATCCGGAACTACCGGTCGGTGTGCACTCCACATTCGACGACATCCACGCGGCGGCAGCGACCGCGTTGACCGAGATGCGCAGGGTCGTCGACGTCCTCCGAGGCCCCGAAACGGAGGGCGGATCGGAAGCTCCTACACTCGACGGACTCGACGACCTGGTCGCGAGATGGTGCGGTTCGTCGGGGCATCAGGTGGACCTGCGAGTATTCGGGGATCCGGACACGGTACCGACGGAGATCTCGTGTGCGATGTACCGCATCCTCCAGGAAGCGCTGACCAATGCGCATCGGCACGGGGCAGGAAGCGGCGTGGCCGTCGAGATCCGGATCGGAGCGGGACATTCGCGCCTCACGGTCGGTAACGTCATCGTGCCCGGCCACCCGGCGTCCGGTGGCGGAGGGCACGGGCTCATCGGAATACGCGAACGGGTCGCCGCGTACGGCGGGACCGTGGAGACGGGCCCAGACGAGTATGGACGGTTCGTCGTCGATGTCGAGTTCGACCATCGTGCTGGGGCACACGCCGGTCTCAGGGAGGAGCGATGATGATTCGCGTGGTGGTGGCCGACGACCAGGCGCTCGTCCGCGACGGAATTGCCGCGGTGCTGAACACTCAGAGCGACATCGACGTGGTGGGATCTGCGGAGGACGGCGCGGAGGCGGTCGAGCTCGTCGCAGCATTGGATCCCGACGTCGTGGTCCTCGACATCCGGATGCCCAGGCTCGACGGAATCCGCGCTGCGGAGGCGGTACTCACCAGACCGGACAATCGCACCAGAGTGATGATGCTGACCACCTTCGACCTCGACGACTACGTCTACGACGCGCTGAGTCTCGGAGCCAGCGGGTTCCTGCTGAAGCAGTCGCCCGCGTCGGATTTCATCACCGGTGTGCGCACCGTCGCAGCGGGGGAGTCGATGCTCGCACCGTCGGTCACCACCCGTCTGATCGCCGAATTCGCCAGGCGCAAGGGCACTGCGGTCGTGGAATCCGGTCGGGCGTCGGTGTTGACGCCGAGGGAACGGGAAGTCCTGCAGGTGATGGCGCGCGGCATGTCGAATCCCGAGATCGCGTCGGAACTGTCGGTGGCGGAGGAAACGGTGAAAACGCACATCGGGCGAATCCTTGCGAAGCTGGGCCTGCGCGACCGGACGCAGGCGGTCGTCTTCTATTTCGAGCACGTCCAGGGCCGGGCCTGAGCGCTCGGGGTAGCTCGCCCGAGCTACCCCGAAAATCGCTGCTGCAGGGGATGTTCGGATGATCGTGCGTCCGTAGCGTTTTCCGCATGCTACTCGAGCGCACCCGCATTCACGACCGGGCACGTTTCGTCTCGGCCGGTCTGTTCGCCCATCGATGGACGCTGACCTTCGCGGCCTTCTCCGTAGTTGCTCTCGTGTACGGTGCAGTGACGCAGCTGCATCCGCATCGCGTCTGGGCGTTGTGGGCAGTCGTCGGATATGCGGTGGCCACTGTGCTTGCCGTGAGGCGGCGCCTCACGCCGGCCGCGGTGTCTGCGGTGATCGGCGCCGTAGTGGCGCCGGGAACGGCACTGATCGCGACACGCACCGCGCAGCTGGAAGTGTCGGTGGTCGCGGAGTCGGCCGCTTATCTGATCACCACGGGCAGCCCCTACGTTCCGGACCCGTCGGTGCTCGCCGAGTACAACCCGTACGGCCCTGCAATGACGCTCTTCGGCACACCCTCGCAACTGTTCCCGGAGAACCCGCTCGGTGATCCGCGAATCTGGTTCGCACTGTTCTTCGTCGTGTGTGTCCTGCTGACCTCGACGATGGTCCTGGCCCGGCCGCTCCCGCGACGCTCTGGAATGCAGATGACGGTTCTGATCGCGTCGCCGGTGGTTGCCCTGGCCATGACGGTCGGTGGAGTCGATCTTCCGGTTGTCGGTGCAGCACTTCTCGGTCTTGCGGCGGCGACCCGAGGCCGGGTGGTGACGACGGCGGTGTCGTTCGCCTTCGCCTGCGCTCTCAAGCCGCTCGCGGTCCCGGTTCTCGTGGTCGCGCTCGTTCTGATGTGTGCGCGATACGACCGCCGCACGGCCCTGCGGGCAGGGGTGGCATGCGCCGCCCTGACGGTCGTGTTCCACGTTCCGGCCTTCACCGATCCGGCGGCCTTCGTCCGGCACACGCTGCTCTTCCCGCTGGGGCGCACGGACGTCGTGACCCCGGCCGGAGACTCCCTTGTCGGCGGGGCACTGGCTCGTCTGGTGCCGTACGGTCCGACGCTCGCGTCGGTCGTTCTGGCCGTTGCAGGAGTCTGTGCTGCCGTGGTGCTGGTGCGGAATCCGCCGGACTCCTTCGTTCGTGCTGCCTCGTTCGCTGCCGTCCTCCTCACGGTTGTCTTCCTGCTCGCTCCCACTTCCAGGTTCGGGTACTTCGTCTACCCGCTGGTTCTCGGTGGCACCGCAGTCGTGTTCGCGCTGGACACGGCCTGTCGCTCCGCGCGGACTCGGGTGCAGATGAGCCGGACGGAGACGGCCCGGTGAACTTCCAGAACCGCATCCTGGTCGTGACCAACGATTTTCCTGCCCAGGCAGGGGGTATCGAAACGTTCGCGTTCGAGATGGTCCGCCGCTTCGATCCGGCTGACGTGATCGTCTACACCTCCGCTGAACCGGGTGCCGTCCACCACGATGCGCAGATGCCGTTTCGGGTGATCAGGGATCTTTCGCGCATGCTTCTTCCCGCCCGGCGTATGGCACGGACGGTGCAGTCGATCGCGGTCGAGCACGGATGTGATCGTGTCTGGTTCGCCGCTGCCGCGCCGCTCTCGTCTCTTGCGCGTCCCCTCCGCACGGTCGGTGTGCATCGCATCGTCGCATCCGGCCACGGGCACGAAACGTGGTGGGCGAAACGGCACGGTCCCGATCGGGCACAGGGGGCCGGTGATTGTGTGTGTTGCGAGACTGGTGCGCAGAAAGGGACAGGACGCCTTGATTCGAGCGCTGCCGATGATCCGCGACCGCCACCCGGACACCCGACTCGTGTCGGTCGGTGACGGACCTCGCCGTCGTGACCTCCGCGCGCTCGTCCCGCTCATGTTGCTCGACGATCCCGACGCCGCAACCCGAATGGGCAGCGCCGGACGGGAGTGGGCGCAGAGTTGGGCATGGGACGCGACCTGGAAGACACTCGCCGGTCTCCTGGAGTGAGCCCATTGCGGAGAGGCGTGAAAGTTGACCATCAGTTAAGAAAGGCTTACCTTATGAATCGTTACGTCACCTTACGGGCGTCCTGCTCGACCTAACGGAAGAATTCTGTGTCAGCACCTGAACTCATCGCTCCCGGCTCAGGCGAATCGGCCTCCGCCGCACTCGCTCCGGTCCTACGAATCACCATGGGAACCGACAACCTCGCGGGGGGCACCCACGGCGACCCTCGGCTCGGTGAGGTCGACCTCTACCGCCTGCCGAGCACGGACCTCACGTCGGTACGCGGCCTGATCATCGGCGGAGGATCGGACCAGATCTTCCTCGAGCGCAACAAGGACCTGCTCACCGAGTTCGTCACCTCGGGTGGCCGGGTCGCGGTCATGGGGCACGTGCTCACCGATTTCCTTCCGGGGCTGGGGGTGTGGCGCAAGCTCGCGTACACCGGTCCGAAAGACCTGGCGATCACTCTCGGCGACCCGCACCCGGTATGGGCCGGCGTCGATCCTGTCGATCTGAGTACTCGAAAGGGTGTCACCGGGTTCTACGCGCGCGGCTACATCGACAAGATTCCGGAGGACGCCCTCGTCGCCACCCGGATCGGGCGGCATGCGCTTCCCCTCGACTACGTCTACCCACTGGGCGAGGGGCAGGTGCTTGCTCACGGCGGCAACGACCTCACCGGCTGGGCGAACGACCCCAACAGCTCTTCGAAACTGACCACTCAACTCATCGATTGGCTGATGCAGCGGTGACGACCGTCGAACCCTTCTCCCGTACCGACCGTGCGCCTGCGCGGGGCACGCGACTCGCGCTCGTCCACGGCGGCTCCTACCCGCACCTGCAGACGATGAAGGACCCGGCGGTGCTCGCCCACCAGCCGGACTTCCACTACCTCGCAGACCTCGCCGACGGCGACCTCGACGGCTACTCGACGGTGATCGTTGCAGACCGCCTGCACCCTGATCTCGTTGCCCGTCACGCCGCGCAGTTCCGCGCTGTCGCCGAGCGCGGCGGCACGCTCGTCGTACTCGGCGAGAACCAGGTCCACACCTGGCTTCCCGGCGTCGAATGGGAACCGCGGCCGACGAACTTCTGGTGGTGGCTCCACGGGGAGGATCCGTTGATCCGCACCCGCAGTCACGACCACGAATCATGGCAGTACCTGACCACCAAGTCGGCGATCTGGCATCACCACGGACTGCTGCGCACGGACGCGGACGTGGTGCCGCTGATCGTGTCCGAGGAGCCCGACGCCGCGGGTGACGCGCACGACGCGGGCATGATGCTGTACGAGGACACCGTCTCGACGCCGGGGCGCCTGATCGTCACGACCCTCGATCCGACGTACCACCACGGAAGCAACTTCATGCCGGGCGCGACCCGATTTCTCTACGCGCTCCTGCGCTGGGTCGACAACACATGAGTACGTCGGATATGTGAGACGACGACGCCCGGTCACCGCATTGTCGGTGACCGGGCGCCGGCCTACTCTGCCGGGGAATCCCTCAGGGTATGGGCGACAAGAGCATTCGCGTGACCATGCCCCATTTCGTGATCGGCCTTCAGCCAGTTCACGAGTTCCATGTGTTTCGTCAGTTCGGACGAGCGGATCAACGCCATCCACTCCTCGATCGGACGGCCGTACTTCTTCTCGATGGACGGGAAGTACGATTCGGGGCCCTTGGGTGTGTCGGTCATGCTCGGGAGGGTAATCGGGGCGTCCGACACGTTCGGTGAACGTCGCCTGGTCCACCTCGACCAGCGGCTGGCTCGCTCAGCGCCGGTGTTGCAGTACGCGGCGAGACATGAGCCGGGTGAGCACCGCGACCGCGGATCCTCCGGCAGCAGTGCCCACTACGAGCAAGAGCAGACCCACGACCCACAATCCGGTCTCGTCGCTCGCTGCCGCGGCGCGCCCCCACGCGAGCGCGAACCCGACGGTCGTGCACGCGACCACCGCGATGCTGCCCCTGACCGAGCAGCGCAACGCCAGGCACCCGGCGACGACGATGCAGGCAATCGTCGCTCCGGCCGCGACCACCTGCATCGTCGAATACGGTCCTGTCACACTGCCATCCGGCAGCGTTCGGTAACCGGTCTCCCACCCGAGCCATGCGAACCAGGTCGCCGCGGACGCAGCGGCGACGACGATCAGGGTCAGCGCTGTGCGCGTGGTGGGCATGGTCGTACGGTACGGGGACCTATCCGATGATGTCGTACACCTCGTCCGCAGGTGCGGCGAACAGGTGATCGGCCATCTCCTGCTTGAGGACGGTCAGTCGTGCGTTCTCCGCGTCGGTGCGATCCGCCTTGCGGCCGAGACCGATGAACTCGTCGGTGACGAACCCCTCCCGGATCTCGAGGCGCACGGAGACACCGCGATAGGTCAGCACGAATACGTACCGCTCCAGAGTTGCGCCGCGGTCGGTGCGTTCGAGAGTCGAGTCCACCGTGAAACGATCCTCCGTCACGGCGCGGGTCACCGCTTCGAACGTGTCGCGCACGCCCGGACCGCGGTGGGCAGTGGCGACGGAGATCTCGCGCCGTTCGGCGGGGGAGTCGGGGCTCAGGACGGGCAGGGCACGTTCGAGCACCTTGACGGCATGGGCGACCCCTCCGGGGAATCCCGGCCCGTGATACTTCATGACGTCGGCGACAGTGAAATCGAGATGTGTTCCGTTGTCGACGAGTTCCAGCGGTGCAGCCATGTTCTTCTCCTGGATATCTGTCAGTGGGTGCCGGTCGCGGCGGCCACCAAGGCCGCGGTGTACTGGTGCGACGGGGCGGTGAATACTTCGGCGGAATCGCCCTTTTCGACGACCCTTCCGTCCTGCATGACCATGACGGTGTCGCAGCTTCGTGCCGCGAGCGCCAGATCGTGTGTGATGTGCAGGACCGCAAGATCCTGAGTGCGGGCGAGTTCGGACATCAGATCGACGATCTCGATGCGCAGCGACGCGTCGAGCCCGCTGGTGGGTTCGTCGGCGAGCAGGAGCCGGGGACGAGTGACGAGGGCGCGCGCGAATGCGACGCGCTGGCGTTGCCCGCCCGACAACTCGTGTGGGTAGCGGTCGACGAAATCGGCTGCCGGTGTCAAACGCACCGATTCCAGCGCGTCCAGCGCCGCATCCCGTTGCACGGACCGGGTACCGATGCGATGGATCACCATCGGCTCGGCGACGATGTTGCCCACCCGCATGCCGGGTGGGAGCGACGCATACGGATCTTGGAAGACCATGTGCATCCCGCGCCGCAGTGCCCGGCCCGTGCGCCTCGAGGCAGTCGCGAGATCGATACCGTCGAAGACGATTCTCCCGGACGTCGGGGGCACGAGGCCGGCGATCGCGCGCGCGACAGTGGATTTCCCGGCACCGGAACCTCCCACGAGCGCAATGGATTCACCGGTCGAAACCAGCAGGTTCACGTCGCTGACCGCGGGCGCCCCGTCGAACGCCACCGACAATGATTCGACCTCGAGCAGGATGCTCATCGGGTGACCTTCTCCCTGAGGGGTTCGAGCCGCGGCGCGGCGTCGACGAGTCGGCGGGTGTACGGATGCTGCGGCTCGGTTGCGATCTGCGCGGCGGTACCCATCTCGACGAGCTCGCCGTCCTTCATCACGGCAATGCGATCGGCGATCCGTTCGATGACCGGGAGGTTGTGCGTGACGATGAGCAGTGCGAGCGAATGGCGCGTGCGCAGATCGTCGAGCAACGCGAGTACTTCGGCCTCGCGGAGCACATCGAGGCCACTGGTCGGTTCGTCGGCGATCACCACGTCCGGTTCGTTGGCCAGGGCCATGGCGATGACCACCCGCTGGCGCATGCCGCCGGACAACTGGTGCGGATACGCGTCGGCGCGGTCGGCGCCGAGTCCGACCTGCGTGAGCAGAGCGAGGGTGCGGTCGCGTGCCTCGCGCCGACTGCATGAGCGGTGGACGAGAATCGCCTCGTCGATCTGAGAACCGACTCTCCGCACGGGGTTCAGCGCACTCAACGCTTCTTGCGGGATCAGGGAGATCCGGTTTCCGCGGAGCGTCCGCAGTTCGGTGTTCGACAGGGTGGCGACATCGCGGCCGGAGACGAGGACCCGTCCCGATGCGATCCGGGCGGCGGAAGGAAGAAGTCCGAGCGTCGCGGCGGCAACGGTGGATTTGCCGCTGCCCGATTCACCGACGAGGCCGACGAGTTCGCCGGCTGCGACGGTGAAGGAGACGTTCGTCGCGCCACGACCGTTCTCGCCGTACACGACCGTCAGATCGTCGACGACGAGCGGAGCTGTCGGTGCTTTCACGACCGGTGCCGCACCGGCCGGGAAGGTCTCTGCCGGGCGAGCTTTTCGGCGAAGACGAGCCCGTTCACGGGTGGTGAGAACCGGCCGGGACCGCTCCTCGATCGCATTGCCGAGGAGTGCAAAGCCGAGCACCGTGACCGCGATCGCGATACCGGGTGGCAGAACCCACCACACCCACGCGTCGGTGAGGAAGGCATTGCGCGCGTGGGCCATCGACAGCATCGAGCCCCAACTTGCAGACGAGATGTCGCCGAGTCCGAGGAACGCCAGTGATGCTTCGAGCAGGATTGCTGTCTTGACAGTGAGCACGAACTGCGGGATCACCAGCGGCACGATCGCCGGGATGATATGCCGACGCAACACATACACCGGGCCGGCACCCATGGCACGTTCCGCTTGGATGTAGTCGCGTTCGCGCAGAGTGAGCACCTGGGCGCGCAGTTCCCGGGCCAAGCCCGCCCACAGCACCGCCGAGATCACCATGATCTGCGTGCCGAGGCCGGGGCCCGCGAAGACTCCGATGACGATCGTCAGAGGCAGCACCGGCAACGACAACACCACGTCGACGATGCGCATCAGGACGGTGTCGACCGCGCCGCGCACATACCCGGCGGCAATGCCCACCACGGTGCCGATCGTCGTCGCGACCAGCGCCGCGACCACACCGATGAACAGGGAGATCTGGGCGCCGTGGATGAGCATCGACAGCAGGTCGTGGCCCACGTCGTCGGCGCCGAGCCAGTGGTCTGCGGAAGGTTCGGCGAACGGCCGGGTGACGCGTTCGGTGGGATCGTACGGCGCGAGCCACGGTGCTGTGGCCGCACAGAGGAGAAGTATCCCCAGAATCAGGGTGCCCACGAGTGCGAGGCGTTGCGAGCGGGTCTTCGTTCCGAGAAGCGTCATGCCGGTATCCCTTCCGGTGATCGCGCGTCGCGCTTCTTCGCTGCGGTCCGGTCTTTGCGCACTCGAGGGTCCAGCAGCGGGTAGGTGAGGTCCGCGAGCAGATTCGCCGCGACGATGCCGACGGTGGCGAGCAGGAAAGCGCCCTGCAGAAGCGGGTAGTCACGCGCGGTGACGGCGTCGAAGGTGAGTTTGCCCAGGCCCGGATAGGCGAAGACGGACTCGACGACGACGGCTCCCGACAGCAGCACCCCGACGGTCAGGATGAGCGTGGTGTACACGGGCAGCAGGGCATTGCGTAGTGCATGCCCGAGCGCGACACGAAGCTCGCCGAGCCCCTTCGCCCGGGCGAGCCGGATGAACGGCTCGTCCAGCACGCCCACCATCGAGGCGCGGGTCATGAGGAAGAACCCGCCGATGCCGGCGATGGTGAGTGTCGCGACGGGAAGCGCCATGCGGGACGCGACCTCGGTGAGCCATTCGAATCCGGTCGCATCGAACGAGGCGGCGCCGTAGGAAGGGAACCAGCCGAGCGTCACCGAGAACACCGCGATGAGGATCATGCCGATCCAGAAGCCGGGCATCGAATCGAGCGCGAGAACCGTGACGACACTCCCGGTTTCCTTCGCGGTGCCGCGGCGCCATGCCGCCCACGTGCCGAGCAGGGATCCGATGACGAACGCGAGGAGTGTCCCGATCCCGACCAGCGCGATCGTCCACGGGAGCTTCTCCCACAGCACATCGAGCACGGGACGATTGTGCTGCACGGACATCCCGAGATCTCCGTGCAGCAGCCCGGACCAGAACGAGACGTACTGTTCGAGGATCGGCTGGTCGAGGCCGTAGTCTGCGCGTATCTGTGCGACGTAAACCGGGTCGAGCGACTGCTGGTCGCCACCGTAGAGGTAGTTGACCGGATCGCCCGGTGCCAGGTGTGGAAGAACGAAGTTCAACGTCACCGCGGCCCACAGCACCAGGGCGTATTGTCCCGCTCGGCGCAGCGCGGTCATCAGTCCTGCGGAGCTTCTGCGTTCGCGGCGTCGACGACGTCGGAGGGCAGGAACGACCACTTGTGGACGATGCCGTAGCCGGGGGTTTCGACCCAGCCGGTGAATCGGTCGGAGCGGAATGCCCAGGTTTCGTCCGGGTAGTACAGGGCGATGGCGGTGGGCTGACGGTTGAACAGCTCCTGCATCTCCTGCATCGCCGCGATGCGCGATTCGTTGGTCTGGGTGGCGCGCCACTTCTCGTACAGCGCATCGAATTCCGGGTATGCGAGATCGGGGTGCTTCCACAGGTTGCCCGAACGGTGCGACATGATGAACTGCGTCGAGTCGGCCACCGCGTGCGGGCTGTTGGTGGTGACGTAGAGGTCGAAGTTCTTGTTCGCAGAGGCATCCGAGAGCGAGCCGGCGTCGAGCGGGCTCACGGCGACGTCGATTCCGACCTCGGCGAAGTCCTCGGCGATCAGTTCGGCGGCGCGGACCATCGGCGCGTCACCGCCGTTGACGATCAACGTGAACGACGCGTCCTCTCCGGCCGGGTTCTCGCGGGTGCCGTCGCCGTCTGTGTCCTTCCATCCGAGTGAGTCGAGGAGCGCGGTGGCCTGCCCGGGCTCGTACGGGGTGGAGGCGTCGGGGTCGGCGAACGGTGCGTCCGGGTGCACATAGCCCTGGGTGCCGGGTCGGCCCTGGCCCAGGCCGACGATGTCGAGCATCTGGTCGCGGTCGACCGCGAGGTTCAGCGCAGCGCGGAAATCTGCCTGCGCGAAGGGCTCACGCGTGAAGTTCAGTTTGAGCTCGGGGTACTGCAAGGGCGCCACGGTGAGGGTGCCGATGTCGCTCGATGCGGTGAACTGATCGACCAATTCGGGGGTCAGCGCACGGTCGACGGCGTCGACCTGGCCGGAACGCAGCGCGGTGAATGCGGCGGACGAGTCGGAGATCACCGGCATGACCAGTGCGTCGACCGTCGGTGCGCCCGCGAAGTAGTCGGCGTTGGCCTCGAAGCGGTATCCGGTGGTGGGGCTGTAGTCGACGAGCTTGTACGGGCCGGTGCCGATCGGGTAGTCGGTCACCTCTTTCGCCTTCGCCGGGTCGATCGCCGACCAGAAGTGTTCGGGAAGGACGGGGAGGTCGGCGAGCGTGACGGTGCCGAGCTCGGGGCACGCGTAGTCGCACACGAACCGCACCGACGTCGGGCTCGTCGCCTCCACGGTCGAGATCGACGGAGTGTCGTTGACGTGATGTGTGAAGCGTCCGGTCGGAGCAGCGTGCATGAAGTGAAAACTGAAGACGACGTCGTCGGCTGTGAACGCCTCACCGTCGTGCCAGGTGACATCGTCGCGCAGATCGACGTCCCACGTCGTCGCGTCGACCTGTCGTACATCGGTGGCAAGCCACGGCTGTGGATCGGCGACGTACGGTGACGGCGACAGCAGCTTGTCGTAGATGAGCTCGGTCATCTGATCGGTCTGACCGGCGAAGATGTTGCCCGGGCCACTGTCCTTCGCGACGGCGATCGTCAGGGACTCGGCTGTCTCTGGGCCGTCGGCAGTCGTCGACGAGTCGGACGAGCCGCATGCGGCGGCGAACAGCGCGGGAATCAAGACCAGCGCGGGTGCGGCGCGGGCACGCCGGTGAGTACGAATCACGAGGAGTCACATTCTGGTCGGGGCCAAGATTGGCTTACCTAAGTTTGGTTAGCGTGACCTTATACCACCGTGGTGGTCGTCGTGTTGAGCGGGCGATGCCGTGGCGTGACCGTGAAAAACACGAATCCCGCGACGACTCGAGGTCATCGCGGGACGAGGGGGATCGGTTCGCCGAGCGTCAGAAGGCGTCGGGGCGTCCCGGGCCGACGTTACGGCTGTTGCGGGTGCGCAGGCTCATCACATAGTCGGACGGAGCTCCGGCGATCTCTGCGGCATCGGCCATGACACCCAGGTAGCGGGCGGACGGAAGCCCACCCTCGTATCCGTCGACGACGTACAGCCACGCCAGAGCGGGGCCGTCGGCTGTGTCGATGCGAACGCGGATCTTGCGATGGAAGCCGAGTTCGGCGCCTTCCCAGCGGTCGAGACTGCGCTCGTCGTCTTCCGGCACGTCGTAGAGCACGACGAAGACCTTCGCTGTCGGATCCTCGACGACCGTCGCCAGCGCGCCTTCCCAACCGATGTCGGCGCCGGCAAAGGTCAGTCGCCATCCGTGCAACCAGCCGGTACCGGCCATCGGCGAATGCGGGCAGCGCGTCAGCATCTGCTCCGGATGCATGTTGGACCCGTAGGCGGCGTAGATCGGCACGTCCATAAGGCTAACGGTTCGGTCTCGATAGCACCGTGCCGGGCGCCGACTGCATTGACGGAGAGGTCGTCGACGCTGGCGTGGTGTCGCTGCCTCTCCTACCGGTCTCTCTGCGCAGCGCCCTCGTCGTGGCATAGCGTTGGTTGCGGGCCGACCGCACACCCCCGCGGGCGCCCGAGTTGGGCCCGATACCCTTATTCGGAATCGATACAGAGGAGAACAATGACTCGGATTGTCATCATCGGCGGCGGACCTGCCGGTTACGAGGCGGCGCTCGTGGCAGCGCAGTACGGCGCGTCGGTGTCTCTGATCGATTCGGACGGAATCGGTGGAGCATGCGTTCTCTTCGACTGCGTTCCGTCCAAGACCTTCATCGCGTCGACGGGAATCCGCACCGATATGCGGCGCGCCGCCGACCTGGGAATCGAACTCGAGCGCACCACCGTCTCGCTGCCGCAGGTGCACGCACGTGTGAAGAGCCTTGCGCGTGCCCAGTCGGCCGACATCCGCACGAAGCTCGAGGCTGCGGGCATCACGCTGCTGTCCGGGCACGGTGAGCTGATCGACCCCGAGGTCGGGATGGCTGCGCACAAGGTTCGCGCGAAGCTGTTCACCGGAGACGACAAAGTCCTCGACGCCGATGTGGTGCTCATCGCAACCGGTGCGAGTCCTCGTGTGCTCCCGAACGCCGAACCCGACGGTGAACGCATCCTGACATGGCGTCAGCTCTACGACCTCGACAAGCTCCCCGAGCATCTTGTGGTGGTCGGTTCGGGCGTGACCGGCGCCGAGTTCGTGTCGGCATACACAGAAGTCGGGGTTCAGGTCACCGTGGTCTCGAGCCGCGACCGCATCCTGCCCCACGAGGACGAAGATGCTGCACTCGTGCTCGAGGACGTGCTCACCGAACGTGGCGTCACCCTGGTCAAGCACGCGCGTGCCGATTCGGTGGAAAACACCGAGAACGGCGTTCGGGTGCTTCTCTCGGACGGCCGCATCGTCGAGGGCAGCCACGCCCTCATGACGGTCGGATCTGTCCCGAACACCCAGGGCCTCGGACTCGACAAGGTAGGGCTCGAACTCGACCGGGGCGGCTACCTGCCCGTCGACCGGGTGTCGCGCACATCGGTGTCCGGAATCTATGCCGCAGGCGACTGCACGGGACTGCTGCCGCTCGCCTCGGTCGCTGCGATGCAGGGACGCATCGCGATGTACCACGCACTCGGCGAGGGCGTGAGCCCGATCAAGCTCAAGACAGTGGCGGCGGCGGTGTTCACCCGCCCCGAGATCGCAGCTGTCGGTGTCAGTCAGGCC
The DNA here is from genome assembly GCF_042729855.1 of Rhodococcus sp. NPDC060090. Classification (NCBI taxonomy): domain Bacteria; kingdom Bacillati; phylum Actinomycetota; class Actinomycetes; order Mycobacteriales; family Nocardiaceae; genus Rhodococcus; species Rhodococcus sp. NPDC060090. Next base: position 116,801 of record NZ_JBHWXB010000009.1, read on the forward strand.
ACCATCGACAAGGGAGAGATCCCCGCTCGCACGGTGATGTTGCCGCTCAACACGAACCCGCGGGCGAAGATGTCGGGGTTGCGCCGCGGCTTCGTCAAGATCTTCTGCCGGCCCGCGACGGGAGTGGTGATCGGCGGTGTGATCGTCGCGCCCAACGCATCCGAACTCATCCTGCCGATCGCGCTGGCGGTGCAGAACAACCTCAACGTGACCGATCTCGCGCAGACCTTCTCGGTGTACCCGTCGCTGAGCGGTTCGGTGACCGAGGCCGCGCGTCAGCTGATGCGACATGACGATCTGGGCTGACCGGCTCACGCGCAGTGAAGGCGCCACGGGCGTCATCTACACCGAGGCGGCAACTTTCCTCCGGTGCCACGGGTTTCCGCATGTCGACGACCTGAGGAAACCCCGACTATCGGAGGAAAGTTCCGGGCACCGCCGACTGCAGATACAGCGAGCACCCGGGAGTTGACTCTCCCCTGGGGGGAGAGCCGACGGTGGAGGCATGACCACACACAGCATCTTTCCCGTCGTCCCGGTTGCCGACATCCGCCGCAGCCGCGACTTCTACGCAGGACTCCTGGGCCTGGCCGTCGTGTACGACAGCGACTGGTACGTGCAGCTGCACTCACCGAACAGCGAATCCGTGCAGCTCGGGCTCGTCATTCGAGGGCACGACACGATCCCGGAGGGATTCCGCGGATCGCCCGCGGGAGTACTCGTCTCGGTCGAGGTCGACGACGTCGACACGGTGCATGCGCGTGCCGCGTCGGCGGAGCTGCCCATCGTGCTGAGTCTGCGCAGCGAGGCCTTCGGGCAACGGCACTTCATGACCGTCGACCCCGACGGTCTTCTCGTGGATGTGATCACGGTGATCCCGTACTCCGACGAGACCGTTGCGAGCGGAGCGGTCACCAGTTGACCATGGGTGCATGATCGATCCGATTCGGTGGATGAGCATCGGTGACTTTGCGCGGGCGTGCCGGCTCACCGTGAAAGCCCTGCGCTATTACGACCGCGAGGCGCTGCTGACGCCGGGGCGGGTCGATCCACACACCGGATATCGGTACTACGCGCCGGACCAGCTCGCCACGGCACTGCGGATCGGTCTGCTGCGCCGGGCCGGAGTGTCGATCGCCGCAATCCGGAGCATCGTCGACGACCCGGTGCGCGGCGCGGACGTGCTCGCCGCCGAGCGTGCGCGCATCGAGTCCGAGGCCGAGCGGGTGCTTCGCTCGCTCGCCCTCATCGGGTCGCTGGAAGAGCTTGCCGCAACGGAACTTCCCGTTCGGGTGCGTCGCATCGACGATCAGGTGGTGCTGTGGCGCGAGGGCAGCGCCGACGCGGACGATCTCGACCGCACGGTTGCCGCCTCGATCGAGGTCCTGCTCGCCGAGGCTGCTGCGCTCGGTGTCGACACGGCTGCGCCGGTGCTCGGGCGGTACCCGGTGGTCCTGGAAGGAGCTGTCGACTTCGGGGTGGGGATCGAGGTCGCAGCGGATTTCGGCGCCGGCGCTGTCCTCATGCCCGGCGGACACTTCGCCGCGGTGGACTTCACCGGACCAGCATCACTCCTGCCCGTCGCCTATCACTCCCTGTTCGCAGACCTTGCTGCTCGCGGGGTCGATGCCGTCGGCCCCGTGCGGGAGTACTACCTCACCGATCCCGCGGAGGTCGGGGCCGAGAACATGCGCACGAGGGTCGTGCATCCCGTGGCCGACCTCGATGGGACGCTGCCGACACCTCCGCAGTAAATCTTATGGTGCGCCTTACAGTAATGACGTAATCTCGGTGACGTCCAGACGAGGATGCCGGGAAGGGTGCCAATGTTTCGACGGGAATTGTCATGGCGGAGACGCGGCATCGATGCGGCTGTCGTCGCGGTATGTTCCGTCCTGCTCCTGAGCGCGTGCGGCGGATCCGATTCCGACAGCGCAGGCAATCCGGCGGAGGCCGGGGAGCCGGTAGCGGGTGGTGTCGCGACCGTCATCCAGATGGGAGAGCCGCGCACCCTCGACCCCGCGGCCATGAGCAACACGTATGCGGGCTCGTCCCTGCTGGGAAATGCGCTGTACGGCACGCTGATGACCACCGATGTCGACACACTCGAGATCGAGTACGGCTTGGCCACAGACTTCTCGAGCGACGACGGCGGTGTCACGATGGTGCTGTCGCTGCGACCCGATGTGACGTTCTCCGACGGCACACCGCTCGACGCCGAGGCCGTGAAGTTCAACTGGGATCGGTTGCGCGACCCCGCTACCGCGTCGGGATCGATCGGTGAAGCATCGCAGATCGCGTCGACCGAGGTACTCGACCGGACGACACTCGAAGTCACGTTGGTTGCACCGAATCCGAACTACGCGCACAGCGTGATCGTCAGTTCGATGAACTGGATCGCGTCCCCGGCTGCGTTGGAGCAGAGCTCAGCGGCGTTCGACGAGAATCCGATCGGTGCCGGTCCTTTCACCCTGGCCAACTGGGCAAGGCAGGACGTCATCGAGCTCGAGAAGAACCCGAACTACTGGGATGCACCCCGGCCGTATCTGGACGGACTCACGATCCGCACGTCGGCCGACACGACGCAGCGGCTCAACTCGATCACCACCGGCGCCGTCGACCTTGCCTCGGACAGCAACTGGGGCACCCTCGCGAAGGCCGAGGATGTCGGAACGACTGTCGAGATCGTGCCGATGGGCGGCGGGCAGTATCTCGGCATGAACAACCGTCGTGCTCCCTTCGACGATCCTCGCGCCCGGCGCGCAGTGTCGCTCGCGGTCGATCTGGAGGCGATGAACCTGACCGTCTACAACGGCGAAGGCGTCGTACCTGACACCCTCTTCCTGGAGGATTCGCCGTGGTACTCGGACATCCCGCTCGGCGGCCACGACACGGAAGCTGCACAGCAACTGTTCGATGAGCTGGCGGCCGAGGGGAAGCCGGTGTCGTTCACCTTCACCACGTTCCCGACAGTGGAGAACAAGGCGGTCGCGGAGACCACGCAGGCTCAGCTCGGTGCTTTCGACAACGTCACCGTCGACGTCGAAGTACTCGATTTCCCGGCGGCATTCGCGAGGTTCGGTACGCGCGACTTCGACATGATGGTTCACGGCGTGACCATTCAGGACCCCGATCACTCTCTCTGGTCGAGCTTCCACTCCACGTCGCAGGGAAACATCATCGGGGTGAACGATCCTGAGCTCGACGTAGCCCTCGACGCGGGTCGTGTCGGCACGACGGTGGACGAGCGAAAGGCCGCGTACGACATCGTGCAGGAGCGGCTCGTGGAGCTGAATCAGGGCGCATGGTATGTCCGACCGGCCCCGGCAGTACTGATCGGAGACGACATCCAGGGAGTCCGGCTGACCGGTCTCGGTGCGCCGATCCCCGACGGCATGTGGCTCACCGGATAGCAGTCCCGGCGCTCATGCCCAGTCTGCGCTCATGCCCAGTCGTAGGTGCGCTCGACCGCCTTGTTCCATGCGGCATAGAGACGCTCCCGCTCGTCCGCGGCCATGGCGGGTTCCCAGCTCTTGTCGGCCGCCCAGTTCCGCCGGATATCGTCTTCGCCGCTCCAGTAGCCGACGGCGAGTCCGGCGGCATAGGCCGCGCCGAGCGCAGTGGTCTCCGGCACGACCGGCCGCACCACCGGCACGTCGAGCATGTCGGACTGGAACTGCATGAGCAGTTCGTTCGCGACCATCCCTCCGTCCACCTTGAGGGTGCTCAGATCGACGTGGGAGTCGGCGCGCATCGCTTCGAGCACCTCGCGCGTCTGGAACGCCGTGGCCTCGAGGGCGGCCCGGGCCAGATGGCGTTTGTCCACGAACCGAGTGAGGCCCACAATCACTCCGCGCGCATCCGGCCGCCATCGCGGGGCGAACAGACCGGAGAACGCCGGAACGATGTAGGCACCGCCGTTGTCGGGCACCGCCGACGCGAGCGTCTCGATCTCCGCAGCGGAGTCGATGATGCCGAGATTGTCGCGTAACCACTGCACAAGTGATCCGGTCACCGCGATCGACCCTTCGAGGGCATAGACGGCGTCGGCATCACCGATGCGATAACACACAGTGGTGAGCAGGCCGTGAGTGCTGTGCACCGGCGTCGTACCGGTATTGAGGAGCAGGAAATTGCCTGTGCCGTAGGTGTTCTTGGCCTCGCCGGGTGACAGGCACGCCTGCCCGAATGTCGCGGCCTGCTGGTCGCCGAGAATACCGGCGACGGGTACACCCGCGAGCGGTCCGCGCTCGCGCGCATGCCCGTACACCTCCGACGAACTGCGGATCTCCGGCAGCATCGACATCGGAATACCGAAGTCTTCACAGATCTGCGGATCCCACTGCAAGGTCTCGAGATCCATCAGCATCGTGCGCGACGCATTGGTCACGTCCGTGATGTGGACGCCCGGCGGGTTGCCGTCCTGTCCGCACCCGCCGGTGAGGTGCCACAGGATCCAGGTGTCGACCGTGCCGAACGCGAGCCGCCCGGATTCGGCCTTCTCCCGAGCTCCGTCGACATTGTCGAGGATCCACCGGACCTTCGGCCCGGAGAAGTAGGTGGACAACGGCAACCCCGTAGTCGCGCGATACCGGTCGGGACCGGCGTCGCCGGCGAGTTCCTCCACCAGCCGATCCGTGCGCGTGTCCTGCCACACGATGGCGTTGTACACCGGAACACCGGTCGTGCGGTCCCACACGATCGTCGTCTCGCGCTGATTGGTGATACCGATCGCCGCGATGTCCTTCCTGCGTAGATCGGCCTTCGCGAGGGCGGCGGCCCCCACCTCGCGGGTGTTGAGCCACAACTCCTCGGGATCGTGCTCGACCCAGCCTGCCTGCGGGAAGACCTGCCGATGCTCCTTCTGGGCAACCGAGACGACGCGCCCGTCGTGGTCGAAGATGATGCATCGACTGGAGGTGGTGCCCTGGTCGATCGCGGCGATGTACTGGTTCGCGGTGTCGTACGGACTCACAAGGATCCTCGAGGTCTCGGAAGGTGTTCACTGGCACAGCACTGTTGTTCGCACTGGCACAGCACTGTGCGGTCGAACCTACTAGCGTTGTGCGAGACATGTCGGCGACTGAGGGAGCGGTTCGGTGACCAACCAATCAGGTGTGCAGATTCTCGGTCCGCAGCAGCGCAAGGAAGCGTGGCGACGTCTCGGCGACGAGCAGTTCGACGTCGTGGTGATCGGTGGTGGTGTCGTGGGTGCCGGGACTGCGCTCGATGCCGCGACCCGAGGTCTGCGAGTTGCGCTCGTCGAGGCCCGGGACTTCGCGTCGGGTACATCGAGTCGGTCGTCGAAGATGTTCCACGGTGGTCTGCGCTATCTCGAACAGCTCGAATTCGGGCTTGTGCGTGAAGCGCTGCGTGAACGCGAACTGTCGTTGTCGACGCTCGCGCCGCACCTCGTCAAACCGTTGAAGTTCCTGTTCCCGCTCACGCATCGAGGGTGGGAGCGGCCGTACATGGCAGCCGGGATGTTCCTCTACGACCGGATGGGTGGAGCGAAAACCGTTCCCGCGCAGAAACATCTGACCCGCGCGGGTGCGCTGCGGATGGCGCCGGGACTCAAGCGCAACTCGCTCGTCGGCGGGATCCGATACTACGACACAGTCGTCGACGATGCTCGCCACACCATGACGGTCGCGCGGACAGCTGCCCAGTACGGCGCGGTCGTGCGAACCTCGACCCAGGTCGTCGGGTTCCTCCGTGAAGCCGACCGGGTGTCGGGTGTGCGGGTGCGCGACAGCGAGGACGGTTCCGTCACCGAAGTACGCGCCCACGTGGTCATCAATGCAACCGGAGTGTGGACCGACGAAATTCAGGCGCTGTCGCATCAACGCGGTCGGTTCCGGGTCCGGGCGTCGAAGGGCGTGCACATCGTGGTCCCGCGCGACCGGATCGTGAGCGACTCCGCGATCATCCTGCGCACCGAGAAGTCGGTCCTGTTCGTCATCCCATGGGGAAACCACTGGATCATCGGCACCACCGACACCGACTGGAACCTCGATCTGGCACACCCCGCCGCGACGAAGGCCGACATCGACTACATCCTCGACCGCGTCAACAGCGCGCTCGTCGTGCCGATCACCCACGACGACATCGACGGGGTCTACGCGGGTCTTCGCCCGCTGCTGGCGGGGGAGAGCGACGAGACATCGAAACTCTCGCGCGAACACGCGGTGGCGCGGGTCTCGCCCGGGCTGGTCGCGATCGCAGGCGGCAAGTACACGACCTACCGGGTGATGGCCGAGGACGCGGTCGATCTGGCCGCCGAGGACATTCCGTCCCGCATCGCACCGTCGATCACCGAGAAGGTGCCACTCCTCGGCGCCGACGGGTACTTCGCCCTGGTCAATCAGACGATGCACCTCGCCGAGCAATACGGGCTCCACCCGTACCGCGTCAAGCACCTCCTCGACCGGTACGGCTCACTCATCGACGACGTACTCGCGTGCGCGGAGGGCAGGCCCGAACTGCTCGAACCGATCACCGATGCTCCGCTGTATCTCCAAGTGGAGGCCGTCTACGCGGCTGCCGCCGAAGGCGCGCTGCACCTCGAGGACATCCTCGCCCGCCGTACCCGGATCTCGATCGAGTATCCGCACCGGGGCATGCACTGCGCCGAGCAGGTCGCGCACCTGGTGGCACCGGTACTCGGCTGGGATGCTGCGGCGATCGATCGGGAGGTCGAGACCTATCGGGCCCGGGTCGAGGCCGAGATCGATTCGCAGAGCCGGTTGGACGACGAATCCGCGGATGCCCTGCGTGCCGCGGCTCCGGAAGCACGTGCAGAGATTCTCGAACCTGTGCCCGTGAAGTGATCAGTGCCCGTGAAGTGATCAGTGCCCGTGAAGTGATCAGTGCGTCAGAAGTACCTTGATCGCGACGATCGTTGCTCCGATCAGGGTCAGAGCGGCTGCGGTCATCAACAGTCGAGTGCTGGGACGCTCACCGTTGAGCCGTCCGATCACGAATGCGATACCACCGATCCGCACCAGCACCGCGAGCTCCGCGAGCAACTGGGCGGTGCGCGGCTCGATCCAGCCGAGCCACCCGATCGCGAGAACGACGCACGGGACCACCGCGGAGGTGAGGATCGGCACCGAGTCGCGCACCTCGGCGCGTCGTTCGGCGGTGGAGAGGCGGCTTCCCCTCCGGACACTGTGCCCCACCGATTCCGCGAAAGCGTGCGCCACGAACGTCGACAGGGCGGTACCGAGGACGATTGCGATTCCGACGTAGGTAGGCGTCGTGACAATCGGGATCAGGGCCGCCAGCACCAGGACGTTGCCGTACACGTACGCGCTGATGCGGCTCGCCGCGTTGGTTCGGTCGAGCGGCGCATCTCTGGAGAACAACGGCCCGTGGAGAAACGCGTGGGCGTCGAGTCGCATAACGACAAGCGTCGCATGCGCCGCCGAAAATCTCAGCGTTTAGAAATGTCAGCGTTGTCCCGAAAGGTCCGGGCTGTAGTGGACCGGTGAGTCGCGACGGTCGACCGGAGGTAGATTCCGGGCCGGGGTGTGCACGAGTGGGGTGTCCGGAGTGATGCGGCCGGACACGCGATCCCAGCCTGCGCGGGCACGCGGATGGTAGCGGTACCGCCAGGGCACGAGCCGGTTCCCGAGGCCGATGGCACGCCCGACCACTCGGTGGAGTTTCTCCTCGCGTGAGCTCCAGCTGTATCCGAGGAGGTCGCGCACGGGCTGGTCGTAAAGGCCCACGGTGAGCCAGATGAATCCTCGGGTGACAGGTGGGCGCACGATCTTCCACACCGGTTCGGGGAGCCAGCGCGTGAACGGTGGCCGGTCGAGTTGCGACAGGTCGAGCACGTCGCGGGTGGCCTTGTTGTCTTCGAGGACGTTGCGGCACATGTCGTCCCAGTACTCGACGAACGCCTCCCACGATTCGGGGACGGACTTCATCGACATGCCGTAGAGGCGGTACCACTGGACGTGTTCGTCGAACAGCCGATGCCTCTGCTCGGCGGTGAGCGGACCCTCGAACCACTCGATGGAGATCACGAGACTGTAGAAGAATGTTGCGTGAGCCCAGTAGAACGTGTCGGGGTCGAGCGCGTGGTACTTGCGGCCCAACTTGTCGACACCCTTGATCGTGTTGTGGTAGCCGCGCACCTGCCTGGCAGTCTCCGGTGCGCGTTCGCCGTCGAACACGACCCCGTAGATCGGGTACAGCGACCGGTAGAGCCTTTCGAATCGCTCGTCGAAGAACTGCGAGTGATCCTCGACGCCGGCACCGAGACCCGGGTGCATGTTCTGCATCGACCCTGCCCACGGGCCGAACAGCATGCCCCGCCACCCACCAAAGTATTTCCAGGTCAGGGAATCGGGCCCGAGTGGTCGGGGCTCGATCTCGGGCGTGGCGGGGCCGGCGTCCTGCGAAGATCTCTGACTACGCATGTTGTCAGAGTAGGATCCGGTGGACACGCAGTCAACGACGGGAATCGCACACGGTGGACACCACGCGCCGAAGCTGGGCGGGAATCGGCCTCGACGAACGCCGGCGTGTCCGCAGGGAACGTCTCCTCGACGCGGGGATCGGCCTCATCGGCGCACCCGACGGATCCGCCGCGAACGTGCGCGCGGTGTGCCGGGTCGCCGAACTCACCGAACGCTACTTCTACGAGAGCTTCACCGACCGCGACGCCTTCGTCCGAGAGGTCTACGCACTCGTCGGTGAACGCGCCCGCGACACGCTTGTCGAGGCGGTGACCTCAGCGGAGCACACGCACCGGGCGGAAGCGGCGGTCCGTGCGTTCGTGGCCCTGATGGTGGACGAACCGGCGATGGGTCGTGTGCTTCTGCTCGCGCCGCTGCGCGAACCTGTGATCAGCGGGCGAGGAGTCGAACTCGCGCCGGTGTTCGTGGCACTCGTCAGCGCCGAGCTCACCGAGATCGGCGACGACGCGGTGCGCAACATGGTGGCCGTGGGGCTCGTGGGTGCCTTGACCAGCCTGTTCATGGGGTATCTCGACGGCGCGATCACCGTCCCTCGGGAGACGTTCGTGCAACACTGTGTGGCGCTCCTCGAGCGTGCCGGTCGCGACGCTCAACGCTGACACGCCCTGCAGCGATAGATCACCCGCTCGAGGTCGGAGGGGCCTGCGAGTGATCCCGATTCGACGGGACGTCCGCAGCGCAGGCACGGCTTGCCGCGACGGCCGTATACCCACAGTCGGCGACCGTGTCGCGGATCGCCGGTCGTCACCCTCGCAGTCCTGTTCCGGTTGGCGTACAACACGCGGTGCGCGAGTTCGGCCCACGCGGTCGGAGCGCCTGCCTCTCGTACCGGTGTCGCGGGGTCGACGCCACGCAGGAAGCACAGTTCACTGCGGTAGACGTTGCCCACGCCGGCCATGATGCGCTGGTCGAGCAGTGCGAGACCGATGGGACGGTCCGGCTCTCGCGCGAGGTTGTCTGCCGCGAGTGCCGGATCCCAGTCGGGCCCGAGCAGATCCGGGCCGAGGTGCCCGACTGCCTCGGTTTCGTCCTCGCGCGGGAACACCTCGACGATGCCGAGGTCGAACCCGACCGCCTGCACCTGCTCGGTACCGATCACGACGCGCGCCTTGAAACCGGGTTTGCGCCAGCGTGTTCCACGCTCGTAAACGTGCCACTGCCCGTCCATCATCAGGTGTGAGTGAAAAGTGCGCTGCGGCAGGCGAACCAGAATATGCTTGCCGCGCGCGACGACGTCCTCGACGGTGTCGCCGGTCAGATCGGTCGTCGCGTAGCGGGGCACACGGAAGTCGCTCTCGGTCAGAATGTTTCCGGCCAGTGCTGCGTGCAGCCGTGCCGCCGCCTGGAATACCGTGTCTCCTTCGGGCACGTCAGGACCTCAACCGGTATCCGCGTGGTGTTGCGGAGAACCCGGCCTCACCGAGAAGTTCCGCGAGAGCATGACCGTGAATCGAGGCGCCGTCGATCTTCTCGACGACGATCTTGTCGACACCGCCGTTCTTGACGGTGTGAGCGAGCGACGCGAATGCGGTGCGGAGGCGGCCGGGATCGTCGGTGAAGGTGAGCAGGGTTCGTCCGCCCCGCTCGACGAACACCACGAGGTTGCCGTCGACCAACACCACGAGACCGCCGGCCTTCCGTCCCGGCCGATGCTTCGATGTGCTCTCGGTGTCTGCCGCTGCTTTCGGCCAGGGGAGTGCGGCACCGTACGGGTTGGCGGGATCGCACGCGGCGAGCGTCACGGCTTCGGTACGGGTGTGCCGACCCTCGAGAGAATCGGAGAACGAGCGCAGCCGATCCACTACATCGGGGGTCGAGAACTGGGCGCCGCCGAGTGAATCGACGAAATATCCTCGTCGGCAACGGCCCGTCTCCTCGAAGCGGCTGAGCACCTTGTACATGAGTGCGAAACCCCCCGGAACGGCTTCGCCCGTCACGGAGCCGCGGGTCACCACTCCGTATCGTTCGAGGAACAGCTCTGCCGTCGTGTGTGCGCGTACCGTCGGATCGGTCTCACGTTCGGGCAGCAGCGACCACCGGCCGGCGACCGTGGGAGGCCCGGTCAGCGACGGAACTGAAGGACGCCCCCGATACATGCGGGCGCGGGGAGCTCTGCGCGGCGTGCGGTGTGCCGGTGTGGCACGGGATGTGTCGCCGATGAGGGCACGCAGCGGTGCGAGAGTGTCGCCGGCAATGTGCCCGCCCCACACCAGATCCCATATTGCCGCAGTCAGCGCCGTATCGGTGGCCTCCGGTTGGATGGCTTTCACCGCATCTCCGAGCTGCCGGAAGAAGTATGCACCTCCGCCTGAGAGCGACTCCAGGATCGCCTCATGGATCCCGGTCGTTTCGATGTCCTCGGCGGGAGCGAGTGTGGCAGAGGCGAGGTCGGCGGGATGCAGCGTGATCCAGCCGTCCTTCGCCGAGATCGAGCCGGCACCGGACCAGACGATCTCACCGTTCGAGGTCAACTCGTCGAGCATCGCGGGCGAGTAGTCGCGCACTCGCGGGGCGAGGATCAGCGGTTCGAGGGCGCTCGCGGGGACGGGGACACCCGCGATCTGCTCGACGACCGCCGCGACACCGTCGAGCCCGTAGAGCGCGCTCGCACCCGGACCACGGCCGAGATGATGCCAGTCGGGCAGGAACCGGCCGAGGGTAGCGGTGCTCACCGGCTCGACCTCGTGCCGTGCCGCGGCCAGAGAGCGGCGACGCAGGCGGCGCAGGACTTCGGTGTCGCACCACTCGGGCCCGGTCGAGCCGGGACGGAACTCACCCGAGGTGACACGTTTGTCGTCGGCCAACCGCTGCAGAACGGACTCGACGACGGCCGTACCGAGACCGAACCGGGCTCCGACCGCCGCAGTGGTGAACGGGCCGTGTGTCCGGGCATGACGGGCGACGAGGTCGCCGAGTGGATCCTCGACAGGTTCGACGAACGCGGTGGGCACGCCGATCGGCAAGGGTACCCCGAGTGCGTCGCGAAGGCGCGACGCATCTTCGATTGCCGCCCACCATCTCTCACCCGCATACGACACCTGCAGCACGCGGCGCTGCGCGGACAGCTCCGCGAGCCACGGCCCCGGATCGTCTGTGCTGCGCTCGCGCAGTTCGGCGTCCGTCGAGGGCCCGAGCAGACGTACCAGATCCGCGACACCCTCCGCGTCGCGAGCACGCCGCTCGGCCACCAGTCGTTGCAACTCGAGTTCGGCCTGATCGATCACGTCCGCGTCGAGCAGTTCGCGCAGCTCCACCCGGCCGAGCAACTCGGCGAGCAACGTCGAATCCAGCGAGAGCGCCGCCGCGCGCCGCTCGGCGAGAGGACTGTCGCCCTCGTAGAGGAACGCGCCGACGTAGTCGAAGAGCAACGAGTTCGCGAACGGCGACGCCGTTGCCGTCTCGACCTCGACGAGACGGATCTGCCGTCGCCCGCGGCGGCCCAGAAGCTCGCGCAGAGCGGGCAGGTCGTAGACATCCTGCAGGCATTCGCGCACCGTCTCGAGGAGGATCGGGAAACTCGGGTACCGGCGGGCCACGTCGAGCAGTTGCGCGGAACGCTGACGCTGCTGCCACAGCGGCGCCCGCTTACCGGGGTTGCGCCGCGGTAGCAGCAACGCGCGCGCTGCACATTCACGGAACCGGGATGCGAACAGGGACGAGCCACCCACCTGCTCGGTGACCAGATCCTCGATCTCGTCGTCGTCGAAGACGAAGATGTCGGCGCCCGGTGGGTCGTCCTCGGTGTCGGGCAGCCGGACGATGATGCCGTCGTCGGACGGCGACGGATGTGCCTCGACACCGAACCGGTCGAGCAGGCGTGCCCCGACCGCGAGCGCCCACGGTGCGTGGACGCGCAGACCGAACGGTGAATGCAGGACGAGACGCCAATCGCCCAGCTCGTCGCGGAACCGCTCGACGACGAGAGTGCGGTCGGTGGGGAGATGGCCGGTGGCGGTGCGTTGCTCATCGAGAAGGCCGATCAGATTCGCGGTCGCGTAGTCGTCGAGCCCGCCGGCCCGGCATCGCGCGTCGGCATCGTCGGGCGCTGCGTGACCGAGTTCGCGGATGAACGCGCCGAGCGCCGCACCGAGTTCGGCGGGGCGGCCCTGGTTGTCGCCGTGCCAGAACGGGAGCCGCCCGGCACGGCCGAATGCAGGGGAGACGAGCACTCGATCGAACGTGATCTCTTCGATCCGCCAGCTGGTCGCGCCGAGGGCGAACACGTCGCCGACCCGCGACTCGTAGACCATCTCCTCGTCGAGTTCTCCCACACGGGTGTTCTTCTCGCCCACCATGTACACGGTGAACAGACCGCGGTCCGGGATGGTGCCGCCCGAGGTGACGGCGAGGCGTTGCGCGCCCGGCCGGCCCGTCAGGGTGCCGTCGGTGCGGTCCCACACCACGCGGGGACGCAGTTCGGCGAACTCGTCGGACGGATAACGGCCGGAGAGCAGATCGAGCACAGATTCGAAGACGCCCCGCGACAGCGTCGCGAACGACCCGCTCCGCCGGACGGTGTCGAACCAGTCGTCGACCGCGATCGGTTCGAGCGCGGCCGCCGCCACCGTCTGCTGCGCGAGCACATCGAGGGGATTCGCAGGGACCTGAAGGGCCTCGATGTGCCCGGCGACCATCCGCTCCACGGTGACGGCGCAGTGGATCAGGTCGGTACGGTGCTTGGGGAACAGCACTCCACGTGAGGTCTCACCGACCTGATGCCCCGCCCTGCCCACTCGCTGCAACCCGCTCGCCACCGACGGCGGTGCCTCGACCTGGATGACAAGATCCACCGCGCCCATGTCGATACCGAGTTCGAGACTCGACGTCGCCACGACGCAACGCAGCCGACCGGACTTCAGGTCGTCCTCGATGAGAGCTCGCTGGTCTTTGCTCACCGAACCGTGGTGGGCGCGTGCGAGAACGGGCTCGGCTCCGTAGGTCACCTCGGTCGATGCACCCAGCATCGCGGGCGGCGCGACCTCCCGGTCGACGGTACTGCCGGTGCGTTCGGCGTAGATCTCGTTGAGCCGTCCGGTCAATCGTTCGGACAGTCGTCGCGAATTCGCGAACACGATCGTCGAGCGGTGGGCGGTGACGAGATCGACGATCTGTTCCTCGACGTGCGGCCAGATCGACCCGGCCTGGGGAGTGGGCGATTCAGAGTCCTCATTCGGATGGGACACTCCGAGCTCGGTCATGTCCTCGACCGGAACCTGGACGGTGAGGTCCCAGGTCTTGGCCGCGGGCGGGGCCACGATCCGGATGGGTTCGCCACCGACGAGGAACCTGCCCACCTCCTCGCGGGGACGCACGGTGGCGGACAGCCCGATCCGCTGTGCGGGCTTCGGCAGCAGCAGATCGAGACGCTCGAGCGACAGCGCGAGGTGCGCGCCGCGTTTGGTTCCGGCGACAGCGTGCACTTCGTCGACGATCACCGATTCGACACCGGAGAGGGTCTCGCGTGCGGCCGATGTGAGCATGAGGAACAGCGACTCGGGGGTCGTGATGAGAATGTCGGGGGGAGTGCGGGCAAGCTTGCGACGGTCTGCCTGCGAGGTATCGCCGGAGCGGACACCCACGGTGATCGCGGGCGGCGTCAGGCCCAGCCGCTTCGCGGTCTGGCTGATGCCCACGAGCGGCGAGCGCAGGTTGCGTTCGACATCGACCCCGAGTGCCTTGAGCGGCGAGATATAGAGGACTCGCGTGCGGTGTTCGTGCGGCGCCCCGGTAGTCGCCGGATCTGTTGACTCTGGGGCGGCTGTCTCGGGAGGGGAGGCGAGCCGGTCGAGCGACCACAGGAACGCCGACAGCGTCTTTCCTGAACCGGTGGGTGCGACGACGAGGGTGTGCGCACCCGACGAGATCGCATCCCACGCACCGAGCTGGGCGGGTGTGGGTGCTTCGAACGCACCGGTGAACCACTCCCGAGTTGGAGCCGAGAAGCGGGCGAGGACGTCGGTCACCACTCCATGGTGCACCCGCCGTCCGACAGGTTTGTGGCTCTTCTACTCGAGGGCGAACATGGCGAGCTGCGGGCAGTGCGAATCCGCCCAATGGTTCCTGCCGTTGTGCATCAACCGGCGGACGAGTTCGCGCGCGGCGGGACGCCACGGGAGCGCATCGAACTGCTCGCGGCTCTCGGGGGTCTCGCTCCATCCGATCGACACCTGGTCACCGGTGGGGTAGACGCTCAGTGCCGCGGAGCTTGTCGTGATCCGGTCGATGTCGGCGCCGCACGACTGCTCGAGGCTGTGCTTGTCGACGGTCACGAAGCCACCCACCCGCCTGTCCTCCCGGATGCTCGTGTCGACATACAAGCACGCAACTTCCTGGTCACCGGCGTGGATGCTGATCATCCGGTGGCCCTCGTCGGAAGCGCCGACGGTGGGCAGACATACGGCCGACCAGTACTCGCGCTCGCTGATGCGTGCATTCTCGATTGTGGAGTGGACGTAGTCGCGCAACCAGTTGGTGACGAAGTCGAACTCGGGGTAGAGCTCGAGCTCCCGATACCGGGTGTCGCGTAGCGGAAGATCGGTACCGGACTCTGGAGTACGCATGTTCACGCCCCGATTATGGCGTGTTCTCTGCCACGGCGGCACAGAGGTGCGGATAGGTGTGGTCGCGGGGTCGGTCGGTTGGCTATTCGTCACAGGACAGCCCCTGGGTTGAGGATCGAACGGGGGTCGAGGGCGTTCTTGATCAGGCGGGTCAACGCCATCACGTCGGGGCCCACCTGATCGGACAGCCAAGGCTTCTTGAGCCTGCCCACACCGTGCTCCCCGGTGATGGTGCCACCGAGTTCGATCGCGAGATCCATGATCTGACCGAATGCCGCGTGTGCTCGCGCCGCCATCCTTTCGTCTCCGGAATCGTAGACGATCAGCGGGTGGGTGTTTCCGTCACCGGCGTGCGCGATCATCGCGACCGTCACCGCATTGCGTTCGGCGATCTCGGCTACGCCGGCGACGAGTGCGGGGAGCATCGGCAAGGGCACTCCGACATCCTCGAGGAGGAGGCTCCCGAGGCGCTCGACCGCAGGAATGGCCATCCGCCGCGCCGCCGCGAACGCTTCACCCTCGGCGGGATCGGATGTGTCGAACACGTCGTGGGCTCCGGCTTTTCGGCACGCCTGCACCATCACCTCGATCTCGTGTGCCGCCGCCACACCCGGGGCGTCGGACCGCGCGATCAGCATGGCTTCGGCATCGCGGTCCAGGTCCATCCGCATCGCATCCTCGACGGCATTGATCGTGGTGCGGTCCATGAACTCGAGCATTGCGGGGCGCATGGTCGCGGTGATCGCGATGACGGCGTCGGCCGCGGCCTCCACCGATCCGAAGGTCGCGACCATCGTCGATGCCGGCGGCTGCGTGGGGATCAGGCGGAGCGTCACCTCGGTGATCACTCCGAGAGTTCCCTCGCTGCCCACGAACAGTTTCGTCAACGACAGACCCGCGACATCCTTGAGCCGGGGACCTCCGAGCCGCACCGCGGTGCCGTCGGCAAGGACCACCTCGAGTCCGAGCACGTAGTCGGACGTCACCCCGTACTTGACGCAGCACAGCCCGCCCGCGTTGGTCGCGGCATTACCGCCGATCGAACAGATCTCGAACGACGACGGATCCGGCGGGTACCACAGATCGTGTTCGGCTGCGGCTGCCTTCACCTCGGCGTTGAGCAGGCCGGGTTGTGCGACGGCCGTGCGCGTGGCCGGATCGATCGTGATGTCACGCATCTTCTCGGTGCTGAGCACGATCCCGTCGGCGAGACCACTCGAACCTCCCGACAGGCTCGTGCCGGCGCCGCGGGGCACCACCGGGACGCGATGCTCGTGCGCCCACCGCAGCGTGGCCTGCACGTCCGCGGTGGACCTCGCGCGTACGAGCGCGAGCGGTACGGCCGCACCCGGGTCGAATGCCCGATCATGCCGGTAGCCGGCGAGGACATCCGGATCCGTGACCACAGCCCCGGCAGGAAGACGCCCTGCCAGGGCTGCGAGATCCGCGTTGCGTGATGTCATGGCGCCGGGACGTACCGGGCTCGCAGCTTGTGCTTGACGAGTTTGCCCGTGGGGGTACGGGGGAGATCATCGGAGAAGTCGATGCTGCGCGGAGCCTTGAAATGCGACACCGCGGAGCGCACGTATTCGAGCAGTTCCTGCTCGACCTCGGGCCCGGGCTCGACTCCCTCGGCGAGCTGCACGACGGCCTTGACCTCTTCGCCCATCTCTTCGTTCGGCACGCCGATGACCGCGACATCGAACACCTTCGGGTGCAGGGTGAGAACATTCTCCGATTCCTGCGGGTAGATGTTCACGCCACCCGAGATGATCATGAATGCCGCGCGGTCGGTGAGGTACAGGAACCGGTCGTCGTCCAGATATCCGATGTCGCCGCTCGTCGTCCACGTCGGATGGTCGGGATGTGTTGCCTTCTCGGTCTTTTCCGGATCGTTGTGGTACTCGAACGGGCGCTCGTCGCGTTCCCACCACACCGTCCCGATCGACCCGGTGGGCAGTTCCCGGCCGTCCTCACCGCAGATGCGAACGAGTCCCATCACACCGTCTCGTCCGACCGAACCCGGGTGGGCGAGTGCCTGCTCGGAGTTGATGAAGGTCGCGCCGGAGCCTTCGGTGGAGGCGTAGTACTCGTTGATCACCGGACCCCACCACTCGATCATCGCCCGCTTGATCTCGGGTGGGCACGGTGCTGCGGCGTGGATGGCGACCTTCATGCTCGACACGTCGTACTTCGCGCGGATTTCTTCGGGGAGTTTGAGCATGCGCACGAACATTGTCGGCACCCACTGGCTGGCGGTGACCTCGTACCGATCGATCAGCGCGAGCGCTTCTTCGGCATCGAACCTGTCCATGAGGATCACGGTGCCGCCCACCGACTGAATGGTGCCGCAGAACCGCAAGGGCGCAGCGTGGTACAGGGGGGCGGGGCACAGGTACACCGTGTCCGAGTCGAAACCGTACATCGGGGCGAACACCGCTGTGTACGGGTCGGGAATGTCCTGGACCTGCCCGTCGGGCAACTTCGGTTTGATGCCCTTGGGCCGGCCGGTGGTGCCGGACGAGTACAGCATGTCCTGGCCCCGCGGCTGATCATCGAGGGGAGTGGTGTCGAACCGGCCGAGTGCCCGATCGTAGTCCTCGAATCCGGCCAACTCCCCGCCGTACACCAGACGATGTTCCACGTTCGGGTAGGCGCCGGCGGACAGGTCCACCGCGCCGACGGCGTTCGCGGAGACGATCAGAGCCTTCGCACCGCAATCGTCGACCACGTACGCGGCCTCCGATGCGGTGAGATGCCAGTTGACGACGGTGATGTACAGCCCCGAGCGCAGCGCCGCCCAGTAGACCTCCATCACCCGCAGGTCGTTGTCTGAGATCAGCGCGAGGTGGTCGCCCGGCTTCAGGCCGAGCCCCCGCAAGTACTTCGCGAGCAGGACCGAACTCTCGTCGAGTTGCCGGTAGGTGAGTGACTCCCCGGCGGCCGGCCGCACGATGGCGGGCTTGTCCGGTGTGGTGGCGACGAAGTTCCCTGGGTACATGCACCATGGTCTACCACAGGTTGTGGCGTGTGCCACAGAACCTGTTCCGGTGTGGTGATCGGACGCCGCGACTCAGAGCGATCTCACCCGAATTCGACGCCCTGCGCGAGCGGAAGTTCGTCCGAGTAGTTGACCGTATTGGTGGCTCGGCGCATGTAGGTCTTCCACGAATCGGAGCCGGACTCGCGACCCCCGCCGGTCTCCTTCTCCCCACCGAACGCACCGCCGATCTCGGCACCCGACGTGCCGATGTTGACGTTGGTGATCCCGCAGTCCGAACGGGCAAGAAACCGCTCGGCCTCGCGCTGATCGGTGGTGAAGATCGACGACGACAACCCCTGGGGGACACCGTTGTGCAGGGCGATCGCGTCGTCGAAGTCGTCGTAGGGGAGCACATAGAGGATCGGCGCGAAAGTCTCCTCACGCACCACCTCGGTCTGGGTGGGCATGCGCACGAGGGCCGGCGAGACGTAGACACCATCGCCCGGCACCGCCACCCGTTGCCCACCCGCAACGAGGATTCCGCCGTCGAGTTCGGCGCGATCGAGGGCCGAGCGCATCGCGTCGTAGGCACGCGGCGAGATCAGCGGGCCCACGAGAACGCCTTCGTCGAACGGGTTTCCCACCCGCAGCCCGGCATATACGGTCGCGAGGCGCGCCACGAGATCGTCGGCGACGGAACGATGCACGATCAGTCGACGCAACGTCGTACAGCGTTGCCCGGCCGTACCGGCCGCGGCGAACACGACTCCCCGCACGGTCAGCTCCAGATCCGCCGACGGGGTGACGACCGCGGCATTGTTACCGCCGAGTTCGAGCAGGCACCGACCGAACCGTGCGGCGACGCGGGGCGCCACGATCCGCCCCATCGGAACCGAGCCGGTTGCGCTGACCAATGCCACCCGCGGATCGTCGACGAGTGCCTCACCGGCCGTCGCGTCGCCGATCAGGACGTGATGCAGATCGTCGGGGGCACCGACGTCAGCGGCTGCACGGCGCAGAAGTGCGTCACACGCGAGTGCCGTCAGCGGAGTGGTCTCCGACGGCTTCCACACCACTGGGTCGCCGCACACCAGCGCGATCGCGGTGTTCCACGACCACACCGCCACCGGAAAGTTGAATGCGGAGATCACGCCGACCACGCCGAGAGGGTGCCACGTCTCCATCAGGCGATGGCCGGGTCGCTCGGATGGCATCGTGCGCCCGTAGAGCTGCCGGGACAGACCGACGGCGAACTCGCACACGTCGATCATCTCCTGCACCTCGCCGAGCGCCTCGGACGGCACCTTGCCTGCCTCGAGCGTGACGAGTTCGGCGAGATCGTGCTTGTGCTCGATGAGCAGGTCACCGAACCGCCGGACGAGCCGACCTCGAACGGGTGCGGGGACATCCCGCCACTGCTCGAATGACTTTTCGGCCGAACCGATTGCGTCGTCGATCTGTGAAGCGGTGTGCGGTTGCAGGCGCGCGAGTTCGGTGCCGTCGATGGGCGTGGTGACCACCAGCGCGGCAGTGCTATCGGGCGCAGTGGCGCTGCTGTCGTGCAGGGTGACGCCGCATTTCTGCGCTGCGGCACGCGCGCGAGTGCTGAAACTGTCCGTTGCATTCATCGGTGTGGTCCTTTGTCGCTCGGTTAACCTGCGCTGGTGCCGGAATCTTCGAAAGAATCGCTGGACGAGATCGATAGGTTGCTGTTGCGCGAGCTGGTTGCGGACGGACGCGCCACGTTGTCGGTGCTTGCAGAGAAGGCCGGGTTGTCGATTTCCGCGGTGCAGTCGCGGGTGCGCAGACTGGAGTCCCGGCACGTGATTCGCGGATACACCGCGAATGTGGACCCGGAAGCGCTCGGCCTCATGCTGTCGGCGTTCGTCGCGATCACCCCTCTCGACCCGTCCCAGCCCGACGATGCTCCCGCGCGGCTGCGGCACATCGAGGCAATCGAATCGTGTCACTCGGTAGCGGGCGACGAAAGCTATGTACTGCTTGTGCGTGTCGCCTCACCGCGCGAACTCGAGTATCTCCTTCAGGAGATCCGAGCCACCGCGAATGTTGCCACCCGCAGTACCGTCGTGCTGCAGACATTTTACGAGAAGTAACTGTGTCGACGCTTGGACCTTCCACCGAAACCGCGAATGAGCTGAGAAAAGTTCGCGTACCCTCGCGATTATGAGCACTGCATTCCGTGATCGGGACGGTGCCGAAGTCGTGGCACCCGACCGGGTACATGCCGTCCTCGGAACACACATGCTGACCGACGGATTCCCCCTCGTCCTCGACCTCGAACGCTCGAGGGGAGTGAGGCTCGTCGACCGACGCGACCGCACCTGCTATCTCGACATGTTCGGGTTCTTCGCGTCGTCTGCACTCGGAATGAACCATCCCGACCTCGCCGACGATCCCGCGCTTCGAGACGAACTCGCTGCGGTGGCCGCGAACAAACCCAGCAACTCCGACATCTACACCGTGGCTATGGCCAGGTTCGTCGAAGCGTTCGCGCGGGTCCTCGGCGACCCCGCCCTGCCACACCTGTTCTTCATCGACGGCGGCGCGCTCGCGGTCGAGAACGCGCTCAAGGCCGCATTCGACTGGAAGAGCCGACTGAACGAATCCCGCGGTCTCGATCCCACGCTCGGGACCAAGGTGCTGCATCTGACCGAAGCGTTCCACGGACGCACCGGGTACACGATGTCGCTGACCAACACCGATCCCGTCAAAACCGATCGATTCCCCAAGTTCGATTGGCCGCGCATCGACGCCCCGTATCTTCGCGACGGACGTGACCTCGACGAGGCCGACGCGCATGCACTCGAGCAGGCACGTGCCGCTTTCGCCGACAATCCCCACGACATCGCGTGCTTCATCGCCGAGCCCATCCAAGGTGAGGGCGGTGATCACCATTTCCGGCCGGAGTTCTTCCAGGCGATCGCAGCGCTCTGTCGAGAGAACGATGCATTGCTGGTCGTCGACGAGGTGCAGACCGGCGTGGGCATGACCGGAACGATGTGGGCATACCAGCAACTAGGGATCGAACCCGACATCGTTGCGTTCGGCAAGAAGACACAGGTCTGCGGGATCATGGCGGGCGGTCGCCTCGACGAGATCCCGGACAATGTCTTTGCGGTGTCGTCGCGGCTCAACTCCACGTGGGGAGGCAATCTCACCGACATGGTGCGTGCCCGCCGGATCTTCGAGGTCATCGAGCGTGATGGTCTGGTCGATCAGGCGCGGATCACCGGTGCGCACCTGTTGTCGGCGCTGCGGCGGCTCGCGATGCGGCGCCCGGTGGTCACCGAACCGCGAGGTCGTGGACTGATGTGCGCGATTACCTTGCCGTCGCAGGGTTTTCGTGACGAGGTACTCGCTCGCCTCTACCGCGAGGAGCAGGTCCTGATGATCGGTTCCGGGCAGCGCGGAATCCGTTTCCGGCCGCCGCTGACCGTCACCACCGACGATCTCGACGAGGCGATCGCCGCGCTCGACAGAGTGCTCGCCACTGCAGTCTGAGGAGCGGCTCGTTCACGGTGTGCTCGACTCGAGATGCCGCAGCACCGCAAGCACCCGGCGGTGATCCTCTGGTTCCGGATGCAGCCCGAGCTCGAGGAAGATCGAGCGGATGTGCGCCTCCACCGTGCGTTCGCCGAGGAACAGCGTTGCTCCGATCGCGCGATTCGATCGGCCCTGGGCCATGAGCGTGAGTACTTCGCGTTCCCTCGTCGACAGGTCGTCGACCGGCCGGGAGCCGGAATGCGGACGCGACACCATCCGGCTCACGACACCCGGATCGATCGCTGACCCGCCATCAGCGACACGGTGGAGTGCGTCGCCGACAACATCGAGACCCTCGTCGCTGAGCAGGCTTCGGATGCCCTCCCTGATCAGCACGGAGTCGTCGGCGAGTACGACGCGGAGAGGGCTGCTCCGTCGCCGCCGAGGACCGGTGCGGGCAAACAGCTGTGGTCGGTGAGTGCGATACCCGGGTGGGATCGAGCAGTGCCGCTGTGTCGTGGTCCAGTGCTGCCCGGGCAGCGTCGGAGAACTTGCGACACGTGTCGTACCGGTCGGCTCGGTCCTTTGCCAGTGCCCGTGCGACGACGGCATCGACCGCAGCGGTGACGTCGGAGCGCAGTGCACTCGGCCGGGGGATCTGGCTCTGAGCGTGTCCGTGCCACAGCTGAGGAAGCGTCTCACCCGGGTAGGGGCCGTCCGGTGAGCAGGTGGTAGAACGTGCACCCGAGTGAATACAGGTCGGCGCGGGCGTCGAGTTCCACGCTCGTGTCGAACTGCTCCGGTGCGGCATTCTGCAGGCTCGCGACGAACATCCCGGTACGAGTGACACGACCGGGTTCGTCGAGGGCCTTCGCGATCCCGAAATCCGTGAGCAGGACCACGCTCTCCGGTAATACCGAGTGACATCCCGCGCTCATCCGATCCGGGCGTCATGAAGGCATTGTCGAGGTGCCGGGATAGGTCGTGGCCACGGATATCCGTCGCAGAAGCGTCAGTGGAGGGGATTGACCTCATGTCATCTGGAAGGAACTCTTGGCGTCATGAGCATCAAGGTCGACCTCGACGCACTCGACACCGCGCTCGGCGAATACGGGTACGCCTACCTGCTGACTACCAGTGCCGACGCCAAGCCGCATGCGGTCGCGGTGTCCCCGGTCCTCGTCGATGGTGTGTTCCGCATCGATGAGCCGGGGCGCCGGACCAGCGTCAACGCACAGGTGCACCCGATCGTCTCACTCGTGTACCCGCCGGCGATACCGGGCGGATACTCGTTGATTGTCGACGGCGAAGCTGAGCTGGCGGGAGCGGTGCTGCATGTCCGGCCGAGCTCGGGAGTGCTGCACCGACCCGCCACCGCCGAGCACCCCGCGACGAATTCCGGATGCGAGGCCGACTGCCGACCGCTGGAGAAGTAGAAACAGAGACAGCCACCGTTACCAGGGCACACGGGTGCCCTGGTGACGGTGGCTGTATTCGTTGATCTTTAGGTCAGGCGACCAGATCCGGCCTGCTCCCCGGGATCGGCTTACGGAACACATCGACACTCGAGGGCGGAATGAACTGCGGCCGACGCTCGTCGGTCATCTCCACTTCCCACTCGGTGTGGTGCATCAACCGGTGATGGTGTCCGCATAACATCACCAGATTGTCGAGGTCGGTGTCGCCGCCGTCGACCCAATGATGAATATGGTGCGCAGCCGCCCACGCCGGCGGTGTCGAACACCCGGGGAAGGCGCATCCGCCGTCTCGGACGGCCAGAGCGCGTCGCTGCTCCCTGCTTGCGGTGCGGCGGGTCTGCCCGTGTGCGAGCGGTACGCCGTGTTCGTCGAGCAGGATCCGGGTGACCTGGCAATCGCAGGCGAGCATCCGGGCGGCATCGATCGACAATGGGCCCGCCCAGGGCTCGGTCGCATACCCGTGCTCGGGACTGTTCGTGAACAGTTCTTTCACCGCAGTGTTCGTCGTCAGATCTTTGATGGAGGCGGTGACCGTGACGTGCGGCTTCACCCCGCCCTCGACCGGGACGAGGCCGGCGGCTTCGACGAACTGCAACAGTTGATCGAACGCATCGGCGGTGCGTTTCGACGCCGGCCGATCGTCTTTGACACCCTTGACTTCAGGCCTCGGCGCGGAAAGTGGGGAGAGGAGATGCCGCAGGCGGGCACCGGTGACGGCGTCGAACTCGCCTTTGATGACGACCCGGCCGTGCCAGGTGGTGGAGACGAACAGTTCGTTGCGTGAGGAGTCTTCGCCCGGTGGTGGTCCGTCGCCGGTGTTGTAGAGATGTTCGAGTCGGCGGATCAGGGCCCGGACGGTCGCTTTCGTGGCGACCTTGTCGGAGGCGTGCTCGATCAGGATGTCGCGGGCTTTCTCGAAGTCGCAGGGGTTCATGGTGCGGGGGTAGTGCTGGCAGAAGTAGGCGATCTGCCGTGCCTTCTCCGCATCCAAGAGACCGGATGAATACGCTTCGCGTACTTCCGGTTCCAGTCGCAGTAGCCGTGCCAGTGTTTCGATGCGGTGGCATTCACCGAGTTCGAGGTGGGTGGCGGCGGCGAGCCAGTGGGCCGGGCTGCGGTAACCGTGTTCGCGGACGGTGTCGCGTTCGATCATCGCGATCATCAGGTCGACGCGGTGTACCTGCCAGGTATGGATTTCGGCGGAGACGGCGAGCGTCTCGGCCATGAGTTGTGTGTTGTCGAGTTTCCAGAGGTCCCCACCCATGATCGAATTATATAGAACGTATGAGCGATGCACAACAAAAATAGAACAAATGATCGATGAATCGGAAGCTGGGATCGTATGCTGCTGAATCGGATCATGTTGCGTAACTTGGATGGCATGACCGATGCCGTGGACACGACCGATGTCACGCCGACTTTTGTGGTTCCGTCGCTCGTCAACCTCCGAGACATCGGTGGGATAGCCAGCTCGTTCGGAGGCGCCATCCGCGCCGGTGTGGTATTTCGCTCGACAGCGTTGGCCGATCTCACCGACACCGATGTCGATGTCCTCACTTCGCTGCAGATTTCAGCTGTGTACGACCTCCGGACAGCTGCGGAACGTGAGCGACGCCCGGATCGGCTGCCCGATGGCGCGAAGCTCGTAGGTCTCGATGTGCTCGCGGATCGTCCGACGGGTTCGGTCGCGGGATCTCTCGGCGACGTGGTCGCCGACCCTGTGGCTGCCGCAACTCATCTGGGGGACGGACGCGCGGAGCAGCATCTGCTCGGCACCTACCGAGAACTCATCACCCTGCCGAGTGCAGTGACCTCGTACCGGCAGTTGTACACCGGTATCGCTCACGGAGATGTTCCGGCGCTCATTCACTGCACCGCAGGCAAAGACCGGACCGGTTGGGCCGCCGCGGCGCTGCTCATGTTCGCGGGTGCGAGCGAGGAAGATGTCTTCGATGACTACATGTTGACGAACGAGATGTTGCTACCGAAGTTCGAGGAGATGTTCTCCCGGTTCGAAGCCGCCGGTGGCGACCGTGCTCTGTTTCTGCCGCTGCTCGGGGTGCAGCGAAAATACCTCGAGAGTGCTTTCGACGAGGCGCTGCGGCGTTACGGCACGATCGACGAATATTTCGCAACTGGGCTCGGCCTCGACGACGACAGCCTGCAGGCATTGCGTACCCGGATGATCGACACCGAGGTGCAGTCCATCCGACAGTGATGTTCGGTGTTGCAAGTGGCCACCGAATACTCTCGCCGACGGTAGCTTGTTGCGTATGACCGATGCGGTGGGCAATGACCCCGGTGTGGCGGCTTTCGCAGTTCCTTCGTTGGCCAACCTGCGGGATATCGGGGGCAGCGCGAGTAGTTTCGGCGGGACGATTCGCACCGGAGTGGTGTTCAGGTCAACCGACCTGAGCACTGTCACCGATACCGATCTGGACGTCCTTTCCGAGCTGAAGATCACCACCGTGTTCGACTTGAGAACCGTAGACGAACGCGATCAGGCACCGGACAGGTTGCCACCCGGAGCAAAGGGTGTGGACCTCGATGTACTTGCCGACAAGGACGAGGGATCGATTGCCGCTGCAATGGGAGACATAGCGGCCGATCCCGTGCAGGCGGCGCGCGGATTCGGAGGTGGGAGAGGCGAACAGTTTCTCCTCGAGACGTACCGCGACCTCGTCACACTGTCGAGCGCGCAGCGTTCGTATCGGACGATGTACCTCGATATCGCCATGGGTGATGTTCCCGCGCTCATCCACTGCACCACCGGAAAGGATCGGACGGGTTGGGCTGCCGCGGCGCTGCTCATGTTCGCGGGTGCGACAGAGGAAGACGTCTTCGGCGACTACATGTTGACGAACGAGTTGCTGCTTCCGAAGTTCGAGGACATGTTCGTACATTTCGAGAAGCTCGGCGGAGATCGCTCACTGCTCGTCCCGTTACTCGGCGTCGAGCGCAAGTACCTCGAAGCGGCCGTCGACGAGGCGCTGCGTCTATACGGCACGATCGACGAATACTTCGCGTCGGGACTCGGCCTCGACGACGACAGCCTGCAGGCATTGCGTACCCGGATGATCGATGCCGAGAACACTCCACCTGTCGAATAGGGCTGGTGGTCTACTGCGCCCGACCGGCACGAACTCGCCGACCGATACCGGCGGCGATTGCCAGGCCGATCGCGACACCGACGAGATCGGCGCACCAATCCCAGAACGAACCCGACCGCCGAACCGCGACCGTGGCCTGCAGGATCTCGGTGGCGATGCCGTAGACCGCGAGCCACACGACGGTGACGATCGGTGAGACGCGGGCGTATCGGGAGCAGAAGGCCAGCACCGCGAACATCAATGCGTGCGTGATCTTGTCGGTGTGGGGAGGACCGCTGGGCACGGTGCCGCCGGGCGTCAGCAGCATGAAAGTAATCGTGATCGTCGCGAGGACCAACGGAGCGACGCGATACCAGGATGACCGGAGAGACCAGGAAGAACCGGGCACAGTCAGCTCGTCACCCCGATCCGGGCTCTCGCATCAGTCGTAGTCCTCGTCGGACGACCACGAACAGGATCACGAATCCGAGCAGGATGGCGATCGGATGCCGGACCGCGACCATGAGGATCAGGGCGAGAAGCGCGAACGGGACCAGTGTCAGCAGGTCGGTGGCGACGGTGCCGGATGGGGGTTCGTCCAGGAACGACGGTGCCGACGGCAGATCGGAAAACAACGGAACAAGGTCGGCCCGAGTGACGGCCTGTGCCGCAAAGGCGACACGATCGTCGAATTCGACGAGGGACAGGCGACCGGCCGAGAAGTGCTCGCCGAGCAACGCGACCGCTTCTTCACGCTCTGCGGTACCGATTCGGATTTCAGGCAGTTCGGCCATGTTCCCAGAGTAGTGGGAGCCGGGCAGGGCGGTACGGATCACGCATCGTGGACGGTCAGCCCGAGCGCTCCCGTGGCAAATCTCGTGACTGCGGCGAGGGCCGCGTCGAGTGCGTCGGCGTGACCGTCGATCGCGGTCCCGCTCAGTGCACCGTCGGGGAGAAGCGTGATGGTGGCCTGCACGTCGGCGGTCGTCGACTCGCACACCGACCAGCTGTACGCGGTGTCGTCGGCCCAGGCGGTGTGCTCGCGTGCGAGCAGGTACCAGTTGCCTGCGTTGATCTCGACAGGTTCCATCAGCTGCCTTCCGGACTGTTGGGGTGGAGAAAGCGACGGCGCCCGACCCCCAGTTCGGGGTGGGCGCCGTCGACTTGTTCAGCGTGTCTCAGCTCACTGCGACACAGCTCACTGCGACACAGCTCAGTCCATCATCACTTGAGTTCGGCGAGGACCGTTCCCTGGGTGATGGCGGCGCCCGGCTCGACCGACAGACCGGTGACGACCCCGGCCTTGTGCGCGGTGACCGGGTTCTCCATCTTCATGGCTTCGAGCACTGCGATCAGATCGCCCTCGGCAACTTCCTGGCCCTCGGCAACCGCGACCTTGACGACGGTGCCCTGCATCGGAGCGGTCACAGCGTCGCCCGAGGCCTTGCCGCCGCCTGCGCCGCCGCGCTTGCGTGCCTTCGGCTTCTTGCGGATGGCGCCTGCAGCGCCGCCACCGTTGCCGCTGAGCGAGAACTGACCGGGCAGCGACACCTCGACGCGGCGACCGCCGACCTCGACGACGACGTTCTGACGCGGCAGTGCCTCGTCCTCGTCGTCTGCTGCACCACCGCCGGTGAACGGCTCGATGGTGTTGTCCCAGTCGTTCTCGATCCACTTGGTGTAGACGTCGAACTTCTCGACCCCGTTCTCATCCACACTGCCCATGAACGCCGGGTTCTCGACGATGTGGCGGTGGAACGGGATGACCGTGGCGAGACCGTCGACCTCGAACTCGGCGAGGGCGCGGGCGGCGCGCTGCAGCGCCTGCTCGCGGTTCTCACCGGTGACGATCAGCTTGGCGAGCATCGAGTCGAACTGGCCGCCGATGACATCGCCCTGGACGACGCCCGAGTCGACGCGCACGCCGGGGCCCGTCGGCTCCTTGTAGACGCTGATGGGGCCGGGCGCGGGCATGAAGCCGCGGCCTGCGTCCTCACCGTTGATGCGGAACTCGAAGGAGTGGCCACGCGGTGCCGGATCCTCGGTGAGCTCGAGCTTCTCACCGTTGGCGATGCGGAACTGCTGGCGAACGAGGTCGATGCCCGCGGTCTCCTCGGTGACCGGATGCTCGACCTGCAGGCGGGTGTTCACCTCGAGGAACGAGACCGTGTCGCCCTGCACCAGGTACTCGACGGTGCCTGCGCCGTAGTAGCCGGCTTCCTTGCAGATGGCCTTGGCGGACGCATGGATGCGACCACGCTGATCGTCCGTCAGGAAGGGCGCGGGAGCCTCTTCGACGAGCTTCTGGAAGCGGCGCTGCAGCGAGCAATCGCGCGTGCCTGCGACGATGACGTTGCCGTGCTGGTCGGCGATGACCTGAGCCTCGACGTGGCGGGCCTTGTCGAGGTACTGCTCGACGAAGCATTCGCCGCGACCGAAGGCGGCGATGGCCTCACGGGTCGCGGACTCGAACAGCTCGGGGATCTCCTCGATGGTCTGCGCGACCTTCATGCCGCGACCGCCACCGCCGAAGGCCGCCTTGATGGCGACAGGCACGCCGTACTGCTTGGCGAACTCGACGACCTCGTCGGCGTTCTTGACCGGGTCTTTGGTGCCGGCCGCCATCGGCGCCTTGGCGCGCTCGGCGATGTGGCGCGCGGTGACCTTGTCGCCCAGGTCGCGAATGGACTGCGGCGAGGGGCCGATCCAGATCAGGCCTGCGTCGATGACCGCTTGCGCGAAGTCGGCGTTCTCGGAGAGGAAGCCGTAGCCGGGGTGGATCGCGTCGGCGCCGGACTTGGCCGCGGCGTCGAGGATCTTGTCGAACACCAGGTAGGACTCGGCCGAGGTCTGGCCACCGAGGGCGAACGCCTCGTCTGCGAGCTTCACGAACTGTGCGTCTGCGTCGGGTTCGGCGTAGACCGCGACACTTCCGTAGCCTGCGTCCTTGGCGGCTCGGATGACCCGCACAGCGATCTCACCGCGGTTCGCGACAAGCACCTTCGAGATCTGCGCGCTGGCATGACTGGGCACGGAGCCTCCTGTTGATCGATCGTTAGGTTATTTCCGTCGTCGGCAGTCTAAGCACCAATCGGATAGACGATGTAACCGGATGGCCTCTACACACTACGGCGCGCAGTCGAGCACACAATACTACCGGCCGGTAGCTGGGAGCTCGTGGATCTCCAGGTCGGGAGCCCACGGCCCGGAGGTATTCAACCGATGCATCAGTTCGCGCACTCCACCCAGGTATGCCGGAACGTTCGCCGAGGCCTCGGGATTGTCGGGGAATCTCGCAGAGACATTGAGTCCCTCGGGTGTCCGGTTGATCCAGATGTAGACGTCGTGGGTATAGCTGCGGCTCCGTAGGGCACGTGCATTCGCTTCCGGCCATTGAGCTGCCATGGGCACGAACCGGACGTCCATGTACGACACCAGAAATCGTGGACGGATGGGCACGCCGAGGAGCTCACCGACCTTGTCGAAGGGAATGCGCGCGCTCGCGCGGGTGCGATGCAGCTCCTGCGCCGCGCGGCCCGCGAGGGTGACGAAACCGGGAGAGCCACCGAGGTCGAGATCGATCGGCCGGAGCCCCACGAACCACCCCAGGGATCCGGCCCACATCGGTCCGGTCCGGGTGTGTGACGGAACGACGGTGCGGAAGTGATCGGTGCCGACGAGGTCTACGGCGGTCTGACCGAAACACGCGAGCAGACCCGAGAAGAATCCGGCGTCGGCATCGCGACATCGCTCCGAGAATCGCGTGGCATCGTCGCTGTCGAACCAGCGCTCGGACAGGCGCCTCTGGGGTGTCGTCCGGGCGGTGCGTCGTCCGATCGGCAGCGGGAATTCGGGCATCGCGCCGCCTGTCTTCCTGAGCGTCGTCCGCCAGATCCGTACCGCCTCGTGATCGGCGTCGAGGTCGCCGGCGTCGGCACGCTCCTCTGCCCCGAAGTCGATGTAGCTGCCGACGGGGAACAGTTCGGCTGCTCGGCCGGTCCGTTCTTCCTCGTACAGCGCGGTGATCTCGTGAGCGACGAGCACTATGGAATAGCCGTCGATGATCGAGTGATCGGCACCGAAGAACACGGTGAACGCGGTGTTTTCGCCTGGGGTGTCCGGAGGGGCGGACTCGTGGGCCAGCGTCGCGAACACGTATGCGGGCCACAGATGCGGTGTCGTGTAGTCGTCGAACAACGAGTGGAGTTGTGTACGGACCATGGTGGAGTCGGCCGGATCGTGCTGGATGCGCCGCACCGACACCTTGCCGGGTGGGGCAGTCCGGCGGACCAGGGCACCAGCGGATCATCGTCCGCCGCGAACGTCGTCTGACTGCGCAGGGGTTCGTGCCGGTCGATCCACCGCTGGAGGGCACGGCCGAAGATGTCGGTATCGAGTGGCCCGGCGATCTCGAATGCGGTGCCCAGCCACGATTCCCGGCCCTGGCCGGACCGCGGGTCTGCGGCCCGGCGCAGATGTGCCTCATGGATGTACGACGCGGGACGGGGATCCTGACGCCAGGCGTCCTGCTCGGCGCAGGGCAACCACTCGATCAAGACCCCCGCCGGGATCGAGTAGTCGGCGAGCTCCGTGAACTCCATGACCCGTCAGACTCGCAGATGCCGCTTGATGCGCGCCAGCATCGCACTCATACCGCGCAGTCGCAACGGGCTGACCGCGGCTGCGAGACCGAGATCCGAATAGAAATCGTCGGGTACGTCGAGGATCTCCTGCGCGCTGAGTCCGTCGAGTCCCTGATGCAGGATCGACGCGAAACCGCGCGTGGTGGGTGCTTCGGCGGGCGCACTGAAATGCAGCTTCACGTGTGCCCGGTCGGTGGCGTCGACGGAGAGGAACAGGGGCGACTGGCATTCGGGGACCGGCTCCATGCCTGCTTCCTCGAGTTCTGCAGGCAGCGGCGGTAGTTCGCGGCTGAACTCGAGGAGCAACTGAAGTTTGTCCTGGCCCTCGACGGCAGCGAAGTCGTCGACGATCTCGGCGAGTGGTGCGGGGATGCTCATGATGCGGGAACAGCCCCCGGCTCCTCGCCCTTGGCGATCGGGACGCGCACGGCGTTGCCCCACTCGGTCCACGAACCGTCGTAGTTGCGCACGTGCGGGTATCCGAGGAGGTGAGTCAGTACGAACCAGGTATGGCTCGACCGCTCGCCGATGCGGCAGTACGCGACGACGTCGTCGTCCTTGCCGATGCCCGCGTAGATCTCGTCGAGTTCGGCGCGCGAACGGAACCGACCGTCCGGTGCCGCTGCCTTCGCCCACGGAATCGACACCGCGGTGGGGATGTGGCCGCCACGGAGCGCGCCTTCCTCCGGGTAGTCGGGCATGTGGGTCCGTTCGCCGGTGTACTCCTGCGGCGACCGGACATCCACCAGCGGTCCGTTGTCCAGGTGCTCGAGCACGTCGCTCTTGAAGGCCCGGATGGGGGCATCGTTGCGCTCGACGACGGGATAACCGCTCGTCGTGGTGAAGGGGATGTCGAGGGTGGTGTCGCGGTTCTCGGAGATCCACGCGTCGCGGCCGCCGTCGAGCAGACGGACATCCTCGTGACCGAAGAGCGTGAACACCCACAGTGCGTATGCGGCCCACCAGTTGGATTTGTCGCCGTAGATCACGACCGTGTCGGTGCGCCGGATTCCCTTGCGGTCCATGAGCGCGGCGAACGCAGCACCGTCGATGTAGTCGCGGGTGACGGGATCGTTGAGGTCGAGGTGCCAGTCGACCTTCACTGCGCCGGGGATGTGCCCGACGTCGTAGAGGAGCACGTCCTCGTCTGATTCGACGACCTTGACCTCGGGGTGGCCCAGATGAGCGGACAGCCACTCGGTGGACACGAGGCGGCTGGGGTCTGAGTAGGAAGCGAAAGATGTGGTGGGATCGGGCGCGACGGGCACAGGGGCTCCTGAGGCAGTGGTGGCAGGTGCGTCGTCGATTCTAGGCGGTACCTTCGGTGGGTGTGACCTCCAGCCGACCCCGCCGCACCGAACTGTCGTCGCGTGCCGACATCGACCGGCTGGTGAGAGTCTTCTACGAACGGGCCATGGTCGACCCTCTGCTGGCTCCGGTGTTCGAGGTGCTCGCGATCGTAGGCCTCGACGAGCACCTTGTGGTCGTCGGTGACTTCTGGGAGCAGATCCTCTTCCGCACGACGCGCTACCAGGGAGCCTTCATACCCGTCCACCGCGCGTTGCACGGGAAGTACGACCTGACACCCGAGCGGTTCGAGCGCTGGCGGGTGCTGTGGCACGAGTCGGTCGACGAGCTGTTCGCCGGCGTCGACGCAGGCCGGGCGAAGTCGAAGGCCGACGCGATGGTTGTTTCGCTGCGTCGCGCGACGACCGGAGCGTGACCGCCGGAACTGCTCGGGACCGGAACTGCGTCAGCGCGGAGACTTCACCTGCATGCGGGCGAGAACATCGAGAATCCTGATCGCGGGGACCGTTGCGGGCAGAGCTGCACGTTCCCGCACTGTGACGAGGCGATGGTGTAGCTCCCGATCGTTCGCTCGCAACGCCTGTCGGATCGGTTCCATGTGCGCCGTTCTCGTTCCGAGAACCTCGCCCACGACCCGGTCGTAGACGGGGTACAGCCGGGGGCGCTTGCGGGCGATCAGTTTCGAGGCGATCGTGCGACCGATGCTCGGCACCGTCCACAGTGCCGTCTCCAGCCGCCACGCGGGCGACTCGGGTGTGATCTCGTCTGCCTCGTCGACGAGATCACGGTCGGGTCCGATCTCGCGCAACAGCTCGGTGAACTCGGCGTGACGTTCCCTCAGAAGCACCTGTGCGCCATCGGGATCCACCGATACCGACAAGAGAGTGACGGCAACGAGATCGTCGGCCGTGAAGATATCGACGTCACGCTGTCGCGTGCTCGTCGAATCCCACTCGTCCCACAGCGCTCCGCTGCGGATCCGGCCGGTCTTGACCAGAGCCTCGTAGAAGTACTCTCGCACCACGTCGACGGCACTGTCGTCGTCTCCCGATGCGAGCACTTTGGGTAGGCGAATCGAACTGTCAGTCATCGTCTTCGATCGCGTCGAGCACGTACTGCGCGAACCATCGGTTGTGGGACCGAGGGTTCGGGCCGAGCTCCTTGTCGGCCAGCCGTTCAGCCAGCGGTGCGATCGTGGACTCGTCGAGCGGCAGAGTGAAGAACTGATCGTCGGCGCCGTCGTCGGAGAGGAACCAGTCGATCGCCACGGCGTCGCCGCCTGCGGCGGCATCCTCGACAGGACGGAAACGCAGCAGTGGATAGCGCAGGAGGAGATCGTCGAGCGGGCATCCGAGTTCCCGGGTCAGCGCGGATGTCGAGGTGACCATCACGGTGCGGTAGTCGACCGTCTCGCCGTTCTCGGTGTACTGATCGATGTAGAGAACCTCGAGCGGCCCGACGCAGAGTGAGAACAGACGGGTCATCCCCGCCTTGTCGTTGTGCGCCGGGAGACACGTCAAGGTCCACTTCTCGCCCGCTACCGAGTCCGGATCGGTGAAGGCGGTGGCGAGGTAGCCGGCGACGAGGTCGACGACCACGTCGAAGAACGGGTCCTGCCGAAGGCGTTCGAAACTGCCTTCGGACGTGCCGGGGTCACTCATGTGCTGAAGGGTTCGAGGACCAGAGGTCGGCGACGGAGACTCCGGCATCGGCGAGCAGTCGCCGGACGAGCGGCAGACCGATCCCGATCACGGACGACGGATCGCCCTCGATGCCGTCGATGAACCAGCCGCCGAGGCCGTCGAGCGTGAACGCTCCGGCGACCTGCAGAGCCTCACCGGTCGCGAGGTAGGCCTCGAGATCGGCGTCGGATGGAGTGCCGAAACGCACGGAGGTGCCGGAATGATCGTCGGCCTGGGCAACGATCTGCCCGCCGCGCGCACGCAGCACGCTGTGTCCGGTGAGCAACTCCGCGCTGTGCCCGGACATGCGCTTCCAGCGGGCCCGGGCTACCTCGACGGTGCCCGGTTTGCCTTGGAGTTTCCCGTCGAACAGCAGCATCGAATCGCAGCCGATGACGACGAGATCGTCGGAGGCAGTGCCTTCTGCGGTGAGTCTGCGGAGAACGTCAGCGGCCTTGGCGCGGGCCAACGTGGTGACCACGACCTCCGGTAGCGCGTCGGGGCCGAGTTCCGCGATGATCGCGTCCTCGTCGACTGCCGACACCTGGACGAACGGCTCGACCCCGGCGCCGCGCAGCACGGACAACCGTGCCGGCGACGCCGAAGCGAGAACCAATCGGGGCATCGATCAGCCGAGGTTGGGATACGAGTACGGCGAGAACGGAGCCCACTGTCGGTGCATCCGGGTAGGGGCGCCCCAGGTTTCCGGCGGTTTCCCGTCACCTTCGGGCGCGCCGCCCGCGGCTGCAGCGGCGAGGACGGTGACCAACGCCGCGACATCGGCGTCGGTCGGGTTGCCCTTCACGATGCGGAGAGCGGGAGCATCGGAGGTCGCTGCCGGCTCTGCGTCTGCGGTCGCAGGACCGGCGGTGTCCTCGAGGGCACCGATGGTCACGGCGGTCAGCTCTGCGTCAGTGATGATCTTTTCCTCGGTCAGCGCGGTCACAGCGGAATGTTCCCATGCTTCTTCGGCGGGAGCGAGACCATCTTGCGCTCGAGCAGTCGAAGCGCGGACACGATCTGGCCGCGAGTATGCGACGGCGGGATGACCGCGTCGACGTAACCGCGCTCTGCTGCGATGTACGGGTTCACAAGAGTGTCCTCGTACTCGTTCTGCAGCTCGAGGCGCAATGCGTCGACGTCCTCACCGTTCGCGGCGGCTTCCTTGAGCTTGCCGCGGTACACGAACCCGACGGCACCCGAGGCGCCCATGACGGCGATCTGCGCCGTCGGCCATGCGAGGTTCACGTCGGCGCCCATGTGCTTCGAGCCCATCACGTCGTACGCGCCGCCGTACGCCTTGCGGGTGATGACGGTGATCTTGCCGACCGTCGCCTCGCCGTACGCGTAGAGGAGCTTGGCGCCACGGCGGATGATGCCGTTGTACTCCTGGTCGGTGCCGGGCAGGAAGCCCGGGACATCGACCAGGGTGATGATCGGGACGTTGAACGCATCACAGGTGCGCACGAAGCGTGCGGCCTTCTCGGAGGCGTCGATGTCGAGGCAGCCGGCGAACTGCATCGGCTGGTTGGCGACGATTCCGACGCTGCGGCCGTCGACACGACCGAAGCCCACGATGATGTTCTTGGCGCGCTCGACCTGAACCTCGAGGAACTCGTCGTCGTCGAGCAGGCGACGGATGATCTCGTGCATGTCGTACGGCTGGTTCGCCGAATCCGGGATGATCGTGTCGAGTTCGAGGTCCTCGTCGGTGAGGGAATCCTCGATCGAGCCTGCGATCGGGTCGGTCGGCGCGGTGCGCGGTGCCGCGGCCTGGTTGTTCGACGGCAGGTACGACAGCAGGTCCCTGACGTAGTCGAGGGCGTCCTGCTCGTCGTCACCGACGTAGTGGGCGACACCGGACTTGACCATGTGGGTCTGCGCGCCACCGAGGTCTTCCATGGTGACGTCTTCGCCGGTGACGGTCTTGATGACGTCGGGGCCGGTGACGAACATCTGGCTGGTCTGGTCGACCATCACCACGAAGTCGGTCAGCGCGGGGGAGTAGACGTGCCCGCCTGCTGCGGCGCCCATGATGAGCGAGATCTGGGGGATCACGCCGGAGGCCTGCACGTTGCGGTGGAAGATCTCGCCGTAGAGACCGAGCGAGACGACGCCTTCCTGGATGCGAGCGCCTGCGCCTTCGTTGATGCCGACCAGCGGGCGGCCGGTGCGCAGCGCCAGGTCCATCACCTTGACGATCTTCTCGCCGTAGACCTCACCGAGGCTGCCGCCGAAGACGGCGCCGTCCTGGGAGAACACACAGACGTCACGACCGTCGACGGTGCCGTAGCCGGTGACGACGCCGTCACCGACGGGGCGGTTGTCGGCGAGGCCGAAATTGGTACTGCGGTGGCGGGCGAGCGCATCGATTTCGACGAACGAGCCCTCGTCGAGGAGCGCGTTGATGCGCTCACGGGCGGTCATCTTGCCTTTGGCATGGACCTTCTCGATGGCTGCTTCACCGACCGGAGCCTGAGCCTTGGCCTGCCGTTCGCGCAGGTCTGCCAGCTTGCCGGCGGTGGTGTGGATATCGGGCGTACTCGCCGCCTCGGGCGCGGACGGCTCCTGGACAGTGGTCATGGGCAGTCAGCTTAGCGATCGTCAATCTGCACCGCCGCACGGAGGTCGGTGTGCGTTCAATTATTGAACTGGAGCTACCGGCCAGTATCGGTTTTCGCCCACTTTAGGCTGGGCTCATGTCCCGCAACCCCAGATTGCCGAATGATCCCGATCTGCGTATGCCGCTCGACGTGTCGCGGCTGCAGAACGTGTTGGTGGACGGTGTAGAAGACGGTGCCGGGTTCTACGACCGCCTCGACGTTGTCGACGAAACAGGTTCGACGAACGCCGACCTGCTCGCCGAGGCCACATCCGGCGACCGACGGGTCCTGCTTGCCGAGTTCCAGAGCGGCGGACGTGGACGGCATGCGCGGGCCTGGAACGGGATTCCCGGGGCGCAGGTGATCGTGTCGGTGCTGCTGAAATTGCCCGGCGTCGCCCTTCCGGACCTCGGTTGGCTTCCGCTGCTCACCGGCATCGCGACGGTCGACGCCGTCCGCGAGGTCACCGGTGTTCCGGCCGAGCTCAAATGGCCCAACGATGTCCTCGTCGACGGTCGTAAGCTCGCAGGCATTCTCGTCGAGGTCGCATCGACCTCTCCGGTTCCCACGGTCGTTGTCGGCGTCGGGATCAACGTCACGCTCACCGAGGACGAACTACCGGTGCCCACGGCAACGTCACTGTTGCTTGCCGGTGCCCGCGAACTCGATCGCACGAGGCTCGCCGAGGCTCTGCTCGTGTCGTTCGGTGAACGCATCCGTCAGTGGGAGCGGCACGGTTGGGACCCCACGGCTGCTGCCGACGCGTACCGGGACCGGTGCAGCACCATCGGCAGGCGGGTGCGCGCGATCCTGCCCGGCGACACAGAACTGCACGGCGTCGCCGTGAACATCGACGAGCAGGGCCGCATCGTCATCCAACCGGACGGCGAGGGCGAGCCGGTCGCGATCGCTGCGGGTGACATCACACACCTCCGGCCGGTGTAGACGGGCAGGGACTCGGGTACGGTGATCGGGTGTGCCATCGTGGTGCCCATGGGATACCCGGAGGACGCCCTCGCACCGGACGAGAACCTGCTGCTCCACCGTCATCCACACGCGAAGATGCTGATCATCCCCATCCTCGTCTTCCTGCCGGCCACAGCTGTGGCCGGGTTCCTCGTGGGATTCGCGCAGACCCGACTCGACGGAGGAGCGTCCGTCTTCGTGGTGATCGCGGTCCTGGTGTTGTGGGCGATCATCGTGGTGTGGCGGTGTCTCGTTCCGTTCATCCGGTGGCTGACCACTCATTTCATCGTCACCGATCGGCGCGTGCTGGTGCGCCAGGGCGTGATCACCCATTCGGGGATCGACATCCCGATGGGGCGGATCAGCAACGTGCAGTTCCGGCACGGACTCGTCGACCGGCTCCTGCGCACCGGCACCCTCGTCGTGGTCTCCGCCGCCGACGACCCACTCGAGTTCGACAACATTCCCGACGTCCAGAAGGTCCACACTCTGCTGTACCGGACGGCGTTCGATGTGCAGGACAGGTCGTCCACCGACCGTTCCGCCGCGCGACCCCCGGATGAGGGTGAGAGACATCGCAAGGTGTGGTGATTGGCGTGGTGAGCCGGTTTCCCGCCGGTCGGTCCGTAGGCTGACGGCGTGACTGCCGTTCTGCTAGCGGAAGACGACGAAGCCATCGCTGCACCTCTGTCCCGTGCCCTCGGGCGCGAGGGCTACGAGGTGACCACCGAGGCCACCGGTCCCAGCGCGCTCGAACAGGCGCTCTCCGGAAACTACGAGTTGTTGATCCTCGACCTCGGACTGCCGGGGATGGACGGCCTCGAAGTGTGCCGTCAGATCCGGGCGAACCGTTCCGACCTGGCGGTGCTGATGCTCACCGCGCGCACCGACGAAGTCGATTTCGTGGTGGGTCTCGACGCAGGCGCCGACGACTACGTCGGCAAGCCGTTCCGGCTCGCCGAACTGATGGCGCGGGTTCGCGCGCTGCTGCGCCGCCGCGGTGGCGGCGAAGCGGACGACGTCGTCGAGGTGTCGGGAATCCGCCTCGAACATGCGGCCCGGCGGGTGCTGGTCGACGGCTCCGAGGTCACCCTCGCCAACAAGGAATACGAACTCCTGCGTGTCCTGCTCGAACACGCCGGCCAGGTGGTCTCGCGCGACGCGATCCTCGACGAGGTGTGGGGTGACGCCGACCTCCGTGGCTCGAAGACCCTCGACATGCACATGTCGTGGCTGCGCCGGAAGATCGGCGATGAGGGACCCGCCGGGGAACGCCGCATCGCGACTGTGCGCGGGGTCGGTTTCCGGCTGAACACCGACTAGAGCTGAACACCGACCAGAAGGGGCGCGGCGATGCGCAGGCGCATCCTGAACGCCGTCCTGGCAGCAGTGCTGCTCGTAGCTCTGCTGCTGGGACTACCTCTCGCTTTCACGGCCTATCTGTTCGTGGAGGACACCACGCGTCGGGACCTGCAGGATCGGCTCGAGCGGATGTCCGACGAGATCATCGCGCAGGAAGGCACCGACGGCCTCGTCGTCGGCGGACTCGATACCAGTTCGCTACGACTGCTGGTGCCGGACGGCGGGCGGGTGGTGGTGGTGTATCCCACACCCGAGAACGACGTGGCGCGCCTCGACATCGGTGGTCTCCCCTTGGAGAATCCGCTCGTCGAATCGCTGTCGATGGGTACATCGGGATCCCTGCGGCTCGAAGCGCCCTCCGATGGCATGCGCACGCTGCAACACCAGGTACTCGCTGCTGTGGGCTTCCTCGTGCTGTTGTCCGTGGCGGTGGGAGCACTCGTGGCCGTGGCCACCGCGCGACGATTGGCCGACCCGCTGCGTGACGTGGCGTCCCGCGCCGCCCGGCTCGCCGAGGGCGACTTCAGGCCGGTGCCGCGGCGTCATTCCATCGTCGAGCTCGACCGGGTCTCGGACGTGCTCGATTCCGCCGCAGTAGAGATCTCGGGTCGTCTGCAGCGCGAGCATGCACTGGTGGGGGACGTCTCTCACCAGCTCCGCTCGCGTATGACCGCGATCCGATTGCGGCTCGACGAGCTGTCCACGCACGAAGATCCGCTGGTGGTCGAGGAGGCTGAGGCAGCGATGGCTCAGGTGGATCGCCTCACCACCGCTATCGACGGGTTGGTGCGTCAGTCACGGAACAGTGGCGCGGAACTGCGTACCGAGGTCTCGGTGGTGGGGGAGCTCGCCGGGGTGATCGCGGACTGGCGAGGTCCGTACCAGGATGCGGGCCGAGAGTTGCTGCTTCGCGGCGACCCGTCTCTGCGATCGTCCGTGACTGCGTCGCGTCTGCGCGAGGCGGCGGC
Organism: Rhodococcus sp. NPDC060090; assembly: GCF_042729855.1. Taxonomy (NCBI): domain Bacteria; kingdom Bacillati; phylum Actinomycetota; class Actinomycetes; order Mycobacteriales; family Nocardiaceae; genus Rhodococcus; species Rhodococcus sp. NPDC060090. The sequence goes on from NZ_JBHWXB010000009.1 coordinate 156,436, forward strand.
CGTCCTCGTCGACAACGCGCTCGCGCACGGCGGGGGGACCTGCACGGTGTCCGTGCGGCAGGTCGCGATGAGAGGGGACTCGACGGTGTGCGTCGAAGTCAGCGACGAAGGAGAAGGCGTCAGCGACGACATGGTCCCGCACATCTTCGATCGAGGGTTCTCTGGTCGGGGATCCACCGGTGTCGGTCTCGCACTTGCCCGCGCGCTCGCGGAAGCGGATGGTGGACGCCTCGAACTGCAGCGGCGCAGACCTGCGTTGTTCGCGATGTTCCTCGGCGCGGCACGCGATTGGACGGCGGTACGTGCGGACGGTGCCCGGGAACCGCGGTGAGAGCGTGTGGTCAGGCCCTGTCGAGGTCGGGTTCGTCCCGCGCGTCGATAATGTGCACGTCCGGGCCGGTTTCGTCGGGAAACACGAACCGTTTGAAACAGTAGAAGCGGAAGAACATCTGCAGCAGGTTCCCGATGATGTACGCGCTGACGAAGTCGGCGATGTTCTCGACGGTGAGGCTGACCTCGGGCACCCGCAGATTGAATACGTAACTCGAGATCCACAGCGGAATGAAGCTGAGCACCACTCCGATGCCGCTGACGAAGAAGAACAAGAACGCTTCGTGCGCGCGTTCCCGCCCGCCGCGGTTCCGGAACGACCATTCGCGGTTGAGGACGTACGAGCAGATCACCGCGATCACACCCGCGATGATTTTCGCCGTGACGGGCTTCTCCGAGAGGACCGTGAGCTTGAGGGTGTAGAAGATTCCGGAGTCGATCACGAACGTCGTACCACCGACGATCGCGAACTTGACAAGTTCGCGATGACGCAGCATCAGCTCCCGTAGCGGTGCGGGAAAGCGGCTCAAAGCATCATCGACGACGGACACTCGGCCGAGTCTACGAAACCCGGAGCGGTTTCTACGAACTACAACGAAAATTCTCAGACATACCACGGAAATGTGACGAATCGGAAGGTTCGTCTCGAAATGTTCATCGGATCGCCGCACGACGGCGCCGCGCGGCTGCATCCCCCCGCTGTGACACCATTGTCAGCTGTGACCGGTAGACCTGACTCGCTTCCCAGATCCGACTCCCCCCGCGCATTGACGGCCGGAATGCCCGTCGTGACGATGATCGGTGGTGGCCAGCTCGCACGGATGACGCATCAGGCTGCGATCGCTCTCGGCCAGACCCTGCGTGTGCTCGCGGCCAGTGAGGACGAACCGGCCGCCCAGGTGAGCCCCGACGTCGTGCTGGGCAGCCACGACGACCTCGATGCGCTGCGTCGCGCCGCTACCGGTGCCCACGCGCTCACCTTCGACCATGAAGGCGTCCCCACCGAGCACCTCGAAGTTCTGCAGAGCGAGGGTGTGGCTGTGCTGCCGCCGCCGCAGGCTCTGATCTTCGCGCAGGACAAGATCGCGATGCGCAAGCGGCTCGGAGCGTTCGGTGCGCCGATGCCGAAGTTCGCGGAGATCACCTCGGTCGGCGACCTCACTGAGGCACGGGAACACCTCGGATGGCCGTTCGTCCTCAAGGCCGCCCGCGGCGGGTACGACGGGCGCGGCGTGTGGATCGTCGACGACGAGTCCGAACTCGAGCGGATCGTTGCCGAGCAACTCGACCGCGGTGTGCCGCTGCTCGCGGAGGAGAAGGTCGCGTGGCGTCGGGAGCTGTCGGCGATGGTCGCCCGCTCGCCGTTCGGCCAGGGTGCGAGCTGGCCCGTGGTGGAAACCGTGCAGCGCGACGGCCAGTGCGCCGTCGTGATCGCGCCCGCACCGAACCTGCCTGCAAATGTCGCCGCCTCGGCGGAACATCTCGCTTTGCGGATCGCTGGCGAACTCGGCGTGGTCGGTGTGATGGCCGTCGAACTGTTCGAGACACAGACCGGTGAGCTGATCGTCAACGAACTCGCGATGCGCCCGCACAACTCTGGCCACTGGGGCATGGACGGTGCGCGGACAGGGCAGTTCGAGCAGCACCTGCGCGCGGTGCTCGACTACCCGCTCGGCGACACGACACCGCTCGCACCTGTGGTCGTGATGGCGAATGTCCTCGGTGCTCCGGAAGCTCCGGCGATGAGCATGGACGAGCGGCTGCATCACCTGTTCGCCCGGATGCCTGATGTGCGCGTGCATCTCTACGGCAAGGGCGAACGCAAAGACCGCAAGATCGGGCACGTCAATCTGCTCGGCGACCAGGCCGGCTCGCTCGACGACGCCGAGTACGTCGCTGCGGTCCGGGAACGTGCAGAGCGCGCCGCGCACTGGCTCTCGCATGCACAGTGGACCGACGGCTGGAACGAACACACGGGAGAAGCACAGTGACAGACGCCACGCAGGGAACTGCCATGACTCAGGGTGCACAGGTCGGCCTGATCATGGGCAGCGACTCGGATTGGCCCACGATGGAGGCCGCCGCCGAGGCGCTCGCCGAGTTCGGGATCCGATTCGAGGTCGGTGTCGTGTCCGCGCACCGAACCCCGCAGCGGATGCTCGACTATGCGAAGGACTCCGCGGGTCGCGGAATCCGGGTCATCATCGCCGGAGCAGGCGGTGCCGCACACCTGCCGGGGATGATGGCATCGGCGACCCCACTGCCCGTGATCGGTGTGCCCGTTCCATTGAAGTACCTCGACGGAATGGATTCGCTGCTGTCGATCGTGCAGATGCCTGCGGGCGTTCCCGTCGCAACGGTGTCGATCGGAGGTGCCCGCAATGCAGGCCTGCTCGCCGCCCGCATCCTCGGAGTATCCGACCCCGCGCTGCGTGAGCAGATGGAACGGTTCCAGGCCGGACTCGAGAGCATGGTGCTCGACAAGGACGAGGCATTGCGACAGAAGCTGCTCGGCTGACGGGTGCGATCCGTGCAGACCACCCCGATCCTCGAACGGTGGAGTGGTGCCCACGTGTCGCCCGTCGCTGCGCCGGCCGGATAGTCACGGGTTCTTCGGCTGCCCGATGTCGGCGTGCCGGGTCCATGGAGAGCCGGACAAGCGCTCGATATCGGTGTTGAACCGTTCGAGATAGCGCGCGAATTCGACCACGTCTTCGGCGTCCCAATCGACCAGAACGCGCTCGAGCGACTCGATCGCTCGGGCGCGTTCGTGGTCCAGGCGTCGGGCGCCGTCCTCGGTGATCTGGAACTTGCGTGCGATACCCCCGTCGGGGTCGGGAATGCGCTCGGCCAACCCTGTCTTCAACAGTGCCGAGGTCTGGCGATTGACCGTGGATGAATCGAGTCCGAATGCGTCGCTCAGCTGGCCGATGCTCATCGGTCCCTGGGCGGAGAGGCGACTGAGCATGGTGTACGCACTACGGTCCAGACGTCCGGCATCTCGCCGGCGGGGGCCGAAGAAGTTGAGATGCCGCCCGATGAGCATCATTTCGAACTCGATCAGGTGCGTCGGCTTGTCCATCTGTGTGTCTCATCACTCCTAGGTCGCGTTTTCCCAGTATGGGCGAACTCGGTGTTGACCCACGAATATGCATCATGCATACCATGTGCTCAATACATATTACCCGCTAGCTTGGGTTTTTCTTTACTCGAAGACGGAGTTCGTTCCATGCAAGGTTCTGTCGCGACGCCGGAAGCGCGTCCCTCACTGTTGGTGGGGGTGCTCGCGTTCACCGGAATCGTCGGCGCCCTCACCCAGACGCTCGTGGTTCCCCTCATCGGTCAACTACCCGCCATGTTGGACACGACAGCGTCCAACGCATCGTGGGTGATCACCGTCACCCTTCTCGCAGGCGCAGTGGCGACACCGGTCATCGGCCGCCTCGGTGACACCTACGGCAAGCGTCGGATGCTGTTGATCTGCACGGTTCCGCTGATTCTCGGTGCCGTGGTGTGTGCATTGTCGTCGTCACTGCTGCCGATGCTCCTCGGTCGCGGCTTGCAGGGACTGGGCGTCGGCTTGATTCCGCTGGGTATCAGCCTGCTGCGTGACGCCCTCCCGCCGGAACGTCTTCACTCGTCGATCGCGTTGATGAGCGCATCGATGGGTATCGGTGGCGCCCTCGGTCTCCCCATCGCCGCCGCCGTTGCCGAGAACACGAGCTGGCGTGTGCTGTTCTGGGCGACGGCAGTCCTGAGCGCCGTGGTGTTCGTCCTGCTGTGGAACGTGGTGCCCGATGGTTCGCGCAAGGCGAATCCCGGACGCTTCGACATGGTGGGCGCCATCGGTCTGGGCATCGCACTGACATCGCTGCTGCTTGCGGTATCGAAGGGCGCCGACTGGGGATGGGGGAGTGCGACGACGCTCGAACTGTTCGCGCTCGCGGCGATCGTTCTGGTGGCTTGGGGCTGGTGGGAACTGCGCCGCACCGACCCGCTCGTCGACCTGAGGATCGCGGCCCGGCCCGCGGTGCTGCTGACCAATGCGGCATCACTTGTCGTGGGGTTCGGAATGTATGCGCAGTCGCTGATCATCCCTCAGCTGCTCCAGCTGCCCACTGAAACCGGATACGGACTCGGCCAGTCGATGCTGGAGATGGGCTTGTGGATGGCGCCGGGCGGATTGATGATGATGGCGGTCTCGCCGATCGCGGGCCGGTTGTCGTCGGCACGTGGACCGAAGGTCTCCTTGTTCGTGGGTTGCGTGATCATTGCGATCGCCTACGGTTCGTCCCTCCTGCTCATGGGGTCGACATGGGGTCTGATGATTGTTGTAGCGATCTGCAGTACCGGCGTCGGATTTGCCTACGGTGCAATGCCTGCGCTGATCATGGCGGCGGTGCCGCAGACCGAGACGGCATCGGCCAACAGCGTCAACTCCCTGATGCGGGCAATGGGCACCTCGATCTCGGCCGCCGTCGTCGGTCTCGTGCTCGCTCAGATGAGCGTCCAGTCGGGTGACTACAGCATCCCGACCGAATCGGGATTCCAGACCGGTCTGCTCATCGGATGCGGTGTCGCCGTGATCGCCGCCGTGATCACACTGACGATTCCGGTTGCCAAGCGGAAGCAACTCGACAAGGTCGACGAAGCGGTCCCTGTCCGGGTCTGAAACGTGTCGCGGTGGGCGGTCGTCGTATGAAGGTCGCCCACCGCACGACACTTTCCTCCCGTTGCCTGGGTTGCCGTAGGTCGTGAGGCAACGGAAACTCGGACAAGTGGGGGAAAGTGTCGAGGTGGGCGGTCCTCGTGGGAGGCCGCCCACTGTCGTCGCTAGGCTCGAGGCGTGTCGAGAACAGGCCGCAGTCCACACCGTATGACGCGAGCGTCGCGGGGAGTCCCCTCCGCTCGTATCCCGACTGCCCTCGCCCTGACCTGGGCACGTCTCTGGGGCGGTGCGGTGACGTTCGACGACGAGTTCGGTCTCTACGTGAGTACCGGTATGCGTGGCGGATTCGCGCGCGGCGGCACCACCATCGGGGGAGTGTTCCTCACCCGCACGATGCCCTCGCGCCGGCTGCTTCGCCACGAGGCCGTCCACGCCGATCAGTGGGCACGTCACGGACTCGGTTTCGCGGTGCGCTATCTGTGGGAGGAAGTACACAACCCCGGTTCGCGCAACAAGTTCGAAATCGAAGCGGGGCTCGAGGACGGCGGCTACCGCACCTGAAGACGCTACGTTTGCGAATTGAATCCGACGCTTCAATTCACGCGGCTGGATGCCTGCTCAGGTACTCGTCGATCGCAGCTCGAATGACAGCACTCATCGGCCGCCCAGTCCGTTCGGAGTACTCCGCCAACCGACGCCGATCGGTCTCGGTGAGTCGAACGGCAAGGGCCGGGTTTCTTCGGCAGCATCCCCACTGCGGGGCCGGCCGGGGCGATAGTCCGGACGCACCTCAACCGAGTTGTCGAGCACGTCATACTCGCCGATCTCCACCGCATCAGCGAGACGGGATCCCAATGCGTGCGGAGAATATCGGCATGCTCTGGTGGTAGATATCCGGGGGTGTTCGTCCCAGTGGATCCGAAGGCGCGTCCTTGCGCCCAGCGCCGCGGCAGATGCGGTATTCGGGGTGGTGGAGGTTCAGGAAGGCGTTGGAACTGCACTCGTATGCTCCCGAAACTGTTTCCGCATTCATTGACGTAGTGATACCCGAACTCGTTTGCAATGCCATTGATTCGGGCCACTGTGAGGGTGAACTCGCGCGGATCGAGAGTGGCGAGCGGACGGCCGTCAAGGAGCGCGCGGATCTGTGTTTGCTGTATGTCGATGTCCGGTGCGTTCTTGACGTCTCAGCGGAAGTGGGTGTCGTCGGAGGAGCCTGGTGGTGGTCGATACGACGAGTTCGTCGGCCGCGGCCCGTTCTCTGCGACCGTCTTCTTGGAGCGGAGTGAGTCCGTCACGGCGAGTGGGTCTCGACAGTATGAGTAGCTCACCCTCGAGGTTGGGGCGCCCCCGAAACGAGCGCGTCATTCGGCGGGGTAGAGGCGGCGAAAGCAGAAGCACGGTGCGTTTTTCGACGATCGGATTCTGGGCATATACGACCATGCGAAGGCATATCCGCGCTCGTGTGCAATGTCGGCGAGGTATACCGGATCCTCCAAGGGGCCCCGTACGCGTACGAGGTCGCGGCCGTCGAAAAAGTACCTGGTCGCTCTGTATAGATCCGGGCGCGGCGAGCTGGGTGCGGCCCGAATTCCGTTATGCGCTGAAAACCCCTGTGGGTAACCGGCGTGCTGCGTGCCGGTGGGGAAGTGCTGGGGGTGCGTCGCGGTCGGAACCTGGGGAAGGGGGGACGGTCGCCAACGAATCGAAACGATAGGGATCCGCGGAGGGGGGCGGCAGGGCAGGAACTGGAACGCGATTCGAGTGCTGCCATAGGCATGGCCGTGTTCTCCTATGTAGTGGTAGCCATAGGTGTTGGCGATACCGTTCATGCGAGCCACTGTGACCGTAAATTCTCTGGGGTCGATTGTGGCAATGGGACTGCCGTCGAAAATTGCGCGGATCTGTGTTTCTTGAATGTCGATAGCAGGTGCTTTTTTGATACCTCTTCGTACCTTCCAGCGGTGACCGACTCGATAATCGTAGACGGCAACGTAATACAGAAAGGCCACGAGCAGCGCCACGCTTGCCCACCAGCTGGCGGTGTAAGCGCCGGTATCGGCTGATGCGACTATTGCGGTCAATGGTGTCGGCAGATGCAACGCTCACCTCTCGGCTCGGTCGGAGTGGGCATCGTCGGAGGATCCGATGCGGATGCTGTCGACCATCGTCAGCGCGATGTCCACGAACCGGGGCCACAGTTCGCGTGATGAACTACTGAGATCGAGTACAGCCATCTCGGCACCTCCAGGCAGCGGAACCAGGGCTTGGAACGAATCGGAAGTGATCAGGACCGCTTTGCCGGTGACCGTCATGTCCCCCGGCAGATCGAACAGGGATGCCCTCAGCGCGAGGACGACCGGTCCGCATCCGAGTCGGCGGTATTGAACCACCGCGGCAGGGTTGGCCCGAGCCAGTGTGTCCGCCAATGCTCGTGCGAGTTCATCCCGTGCTTCAGGTCGATCGAAGGGGCCGCGTCCGTCAGGGAGGCGCCGAACGGCCAGCGTCGCAGCGGCGAACTCGCTCGGCTCGGAATCAGGCAGGGCGAGGGCGCCGGCCAGCACCAGGTCGCAATGCGACAGGAGTTCGCTTGTTGCGAGAACACTGGAGATGTCGGCCTTCGAGTCTTGTGTAGTGGCTGAGGCGACAAGAGCCTCGGCTGCGGCTGTCCTCAGCGGAATATCCCTTTGGAGCGGAATGAGAGAGAGCCCTGACGGGAGATCGAGTTGCAGTCTCACGACGACTCCCGAACAAGAGTGTTGAAGACTGAACCGGATATCGGACCGAGAATGAGAGTGCTCAATTGTTCGGAAGGGGTATCAGGGAGTACGTACTTGTTGACGTCCTGAAAGATGTTGGTCACCCCTTCAGCGCCGGTCAGCTGTGCAGCAATCGGGACGGTAAGTGCGGTACCCGCGCCGGTCCTGCCTGCTGCTTTGTCGACCACTTCAAGCTGCGCTTGCCGGACGGCCGCGGCAGCAGCGCCCTGGGCGTCCCCGATGCTGTCGGCGCCTTTGACGACCATCCCGGCGCCGTCTCCCAGCGTCGAAGCAACCTTGCCGATCCCGCCTGTGGCGACCCCGACGATATCGACCACGAATGTTGTTGCGGTCACTTCGGCTCCGGCTGCCTTCGCGAGTGCGTGCCCAGCGAGCGCAGCGACGCCCAATCCGAGAGCCGCCGTTCCGAGCGGTCCGCTGATGGCGGGAAAGTAGAACGTGACCGCTGCCGCAGCTCCGAGGACAGAACTCAAAGTAGCGAGGGTGTTCGACAACTCGTTGATGAGATCGGCATTGTCCCGCACGTAATCCCAGATGTCCTCGAACAGCTCGCCGACGTCGTCGAGGAAGTCGTCGAGGCGACGCCCGAGCCGTTCGAAGAGTCCTTCGTCGGGTGCCTGTTCGGCGGCCTTACGGATGACACGTGTGGTCTCGTCCACGAGTCCGCGATGTTGCGTTCGGAGCGATTCGGCGCGCGCGATGATGTCGTCGAGTGTGGTGCGGGCGCGATCCAACTCCGCGACGGCACTGTCGAGCCGGGCCTGTGCAGCTGCCAACCGGTCGGGATCGGAGTACGTGCGATGACGTTCCTGCAGCGCAGGATTGGATTCCGCCGCAGCAACATTGCTGCGTGCGACCCGAGCAAGCTCTTCGAGGCTCACTGCCTTTTTCTGCAGCGAGACAAGGTCGTCGCTCCATGCCTCGAGCGCCCGACCGGCCTGCTGGAGTGAGGAGCCGGCGGTGTCGAGTATCGGTGGAAGTTCGGCGCTTCGAGCGCGGAATGCTGTCGTAGCGGTCGACCGCCAGATGCCGTCGCTGTGCCCCATCCGGGCCAGTGCTCGGTGCGCTTCGTCGAGCGTGCGTGCGGTGGTGCGCAGTTGGGTAGCGACCGAACCGACCGTGGCCGGATTGCCCGGGGCAGGGTCGAAGCCGAGGTTCGGGAACAGCGCGGCATTCGAATCGCCTGACGTGCCGGGTGCCGACATCAGAAGTCTCCCAGCAGTACGACAGGGGGCCGGGCGGGTGGAGGTGCGGCATTCCCGGCGGAGTCGCCCCCGTCGGGCAGTGCCGAACCGACCGCGCCCAATGCTGCAGCGGTGGCATGAACCTGAGCGCTGTAGGCATCGCACGTCTCTGTCAGTGCGACCGCGAGGCCGTCTGTGGCCGACGCGATCTTGCGGATACCGCCCTGCCAGCGGTCACGGAAATCGGCTGCAGCGCGATCCAATTCGGCGCAGCCGAGGTCCTGACCGCTGATCGATCCGAGGACATTGACCGCCGCCGACATGTCGTCCGATGCCGTGTCGAGCGTCGACGCGAGCATGGCAACGGCCACGACGTCGATGAACAGTTCTTCTGATGGTGAGCCCCCCGGCACGAATCCCCCTACGTGTCTTCTCCGGCGAGGAGACTACCGCACGGGGCCGACCTCACTTCCATTGTGCGGAACGAGGGTGTGCGTCATGCGTCCAATCGTGCGGTGATCTTCTCGCTCTCGACGCGACGGCCGATCGCGGCAGGGTCGGGATTGCTGACCTGGACCAGGGAAGCTCCGACGGAGAGCACCGAGATCAACCCGTCGACGAGTTCGTCGACGGTGGTCCAGTCGCGACTCGACAACACACGGTCGGTGCCGGTGATCCCGGATCGTGACGCAGACTCCTGTGCTGCCGCAAGGAGATCGGCGACCGTGCGACCGTCGAGCGCGGCGTCGCCGGCACCGGACGGACGGAACTGGTCGCCGTGCAGCCGCACATTGGTGGCGTAATCGGTGACACCCGGGGGCAGGTCGGGAACGGGGCGTCCGAATGCGTCCAGTGACAGCGCCGCCACCTCGGCGACATCGTCGACCTCGTCGAGTCGGTCCGGGGTGACGAGCGCGAGCTCCGCGTCGGGGTCGGCGTCGAGGACGACCTCCGCACCCGCCCACCACGCGCCGAGCAGGACCGCAGCGCTCTGCCAATGCGCGGGTAGCAGCACCGACACCCGGCCGCCGGGCAGAATTCCGAACTCGTCACGGATCATGTTGGCGGTCTTGGCTGCCCAGTTCGCGAGCGTGATCGCAGACAGTTCGATCCGCGCGCCGGTCGCGTCGTCGTACCACGTGATGCGCGGACCGGCGGGATCGGACGCGAGGATCGGGTCGAGCAGGGCGGCGGTCAAGGTGGTCACGGAAACCTCGTTCTGGGGAGTCGTATCGGGATGGATCAATTGACGCAGCGCGGACCGTCGGACCCGGCGTCGATGGGCGGCGCGGCAGGAGCAGGCGTCGCCGACTCACCCGCCGGTGTCACGCCGGATTGCGCGGTCGTGCCCGACGCGGATGATGAGCTCGATCCGGAGTAGGACGATGAACCCGGACCGGTGTAGTCGTCGGCAAGCACTACCTCGACGGTGCCGGCAGGCAGACTCGGGTCGGATTCGATATCGACGTCTCCGAGTGCTGCGGCAACGGCGAGTGCTTCGTCGGAGTCGGAGTCGGCGGTGTACAGGGTCGTCGACGACATCGTGCCGCCGGAGTAGTTGCCGATCTCGCCCTCGACGTAGCCTTCGGAACTCATTGCCAGCGATACCGCGGACGCCAGCCCCGACACGCTGCCGGCATTGGAGACGTTCACGGTGACGGTCGACGGGTCGATATCGGGGGCCGGTGTGTCGCTGGTGGTGGTCTCGGACCCCTCCTGACCGGCCTCCTCATTCACCAGACCGGCGACCTGCTCACGTACCTCGTCGGGATCGACCTGGACGACGGACTCGCCGTAGTCGGTCATTGCGTTGATGTCCTGCACCGGAATCGTCGAGAACTGCACGGATCCGCCCGCGAGGCCCTGCATCTGGGTCGCGAGCTGCACGATGTCCCAATCGGAGTCGAGCGCGACCGAGCGCTGTACCGCAGCGGTGAGTTGCGCGACCTTCGACGGATTGCTCAACGTCTTGGCGCTGAGTACCTTCTGGACGAGCGACGCCATGAACACCTGTTGACGCACGATGCGATCCAGATCTCCACGCGGCAGATCGTGGCGCTGACGGACGAAGCTCAACGCGTCCGATCCCTGCAAGGTCTGCTCTCCTGCCTGGAAATGGGCACCCGAGAGCGGTTCGTCGACCGCGGCGTTGAGGCACACGTCGACACCGCCGACCGCGTCGGTGAGCAGGACGAATCCGAGGAGCCCTACTTCGGCGTAGTGGTCCACAGTCACACCGGTAAGGTCCGCGACCGATTCGATGAGCGCTTCCCGGCCGGCTTTCGTGGAGATCTTTTCTGCTTCTGCCTGATCGGCACCGGATTCGGCGGCGTCGAGCCGTGCGAGTTCCTTCGTGGCGCCGTACGCGGCGTTGATCTTGGACATCCCGATGTCCGGCACCTCGACATATGTGTCGCGAGGGATGGAGATGGCTGTGGCCGAGCTTCCATCGTTCGGTACTCGGACCAAAATGATGGTGTCTGTGTTGTTGGCTACTTCATCGCCGGCGCGCAATGCGTCGAGCTCGCGCTGCGACAGGGGGTTGCCGTGCGCGTCGGTGCGACTGTCGGTACCCACCAGGAGAATGTCGAGGGCGCCGTCCGTGCCGTTTCCGAGGTTCAGGCCTTCCACAGATGCGAGCGACGATGCGAACGAATCGTAGGTGCGCCACCCGACCCCGGTGGCGATCAAGACGAGTCCGGCGGCGATCGCGGCCGCGAACTGGCGCGGCCGGCCCGTGAACACCCGTGACACCCCGAGCGTGGCCTGGGGAATTGCACGTTCACCGGCGCTGCGCCGGGAGCTGCGTTGCTCACCTACGGACCGGGACGACGAGCGCGTCGGACGCGTCCTACGCCGCTCATCCGTGTTTGGGCGCGCCCTGGTCCTGCGGCGGGGCGGCTCTGACGGCACCTGCGGTCCTCCTTCGGCTGTCGTCCGGGTACTCGATGAAGGTTACTGGTGGAATTCCCCGACGGGCGTGTTCGACACCGGCGTGCCAGACTCGGCCAGGTGCGTAATGTTCTCGTGACCGGGGCCCACGGCCAGCTCGGCCGTCATGTGCTCGACCTCGCGACCTCCTCCGGAATCCCGATTCGTGGCGCGGGCTCCGCCGAGATCGACATCACCGACGCCGCATCGGTGTCTGCCGCTGTCGAGCCCGGCTCGGTGGTGATCAACTGTGCCGCGTACACGGCGGTCGATGCGGCGGAGACCGACGAGGATGCAGCCGCAGCCGTCAATGGGCACGGCCCGGCCGTCCTCGCCCGGGTCTGCGCCGACACCGGTGCACACCTGATCCACGTGTCCACCGACTACGTGTTCGCCGGGGATGCCTCACAGCCGTACCCGACCGATGCGCTCACCGACCCCCGTAGTGCATACGGACGGACGAAATTACTCGGCGAGAAGGCTGTCCTCGCGGCCCTGCCGTCCGCGCACGTCGTGCGGACCGCGTGGGTCTACACCGGTGACGGAAACGATTTCGTCGCGACGATGCGACGTCTCGAGCGTGAACGCGACACTGTGCGCGTCGTCGACGACCAGGTCGGCTCTCCCACTTATGCGCGTGACCTCGCCGCGGGCCTGCTCGAACTCGCAGCGCGCACCGACACAGATCCGGTCCCGGGCGGGATCCTGCATGCGACCAATGCGGGGGAGGCCACGTGGTACGACTTGGCACGCGCTGTCTTTGCCGGTGTCGGCGCCGAGCCGGAACGGGTCCGGCCCTGCACGAGCGACGAGTTCGTGCGACCGGCCCCGCGTCCCGCGTACTCGGTGCTGGACGGGCGGGACTGGTCGGTGGCCGGCCTCACTCCGCTCCGGCCGTGGAAGGACGCGTTGGACGCGGCGCTCGGCGCGCTCGGTTCACCCGCGTGAATCCGACGAACTCTGCCTGTGACTCGTCGCACACGGCCGCGGCCGCTATGGTGGCGCGCGTGGATTCGACGCTGGCCGTGGTGACGGTGACCTACTCGCCCGGCGAGCACCTCGAGAACTTTCTGACTTCGCTCGCGACCGCGACGTCGCTGCCTACTCGGGTGATCATGGCCGACAACGGCTCGACCGACGGGACGCCGGAAGCGGCAGCGCAGGCACATTCGAATGTGACCTTGCTGCACACCGGCGGCAACATCGGTTACGGCGGCGCGGTCAACCGTGCGGTCGCCGAGATCGGTGAGTCGGCAGAGTTCGTGGTGGTCGCCAACCCCGATGTCCGGTGGAGTCCCGGCTCACTGGACACCCTTCTGGACGCGGCGCAGCGGTGGCCGCGCGCTGGGTCGCTGGGTCCGCTGATTCGTGAACCGGACGGAAGTATCTATCCGTCCGCGCGCACTGTGCCGACGTTGTCCTCCGGCGCCGGGCACGCACTGCTCGGCACGGTGTGGCCCACGAACCCGTGGACACAGCGTTACCGTCAGGAGAACGAGGCGATCAGTGAACGGCCCGTCGGATGGCTCTCCGGGTCCTGCCTGCTTCTTCGCCGTGCCGCCTTCGACACCGTCGACGGCTTCGATTCCCGGTACTTCATGTACATGGAGGACGTGGACCTCGGTGACCGACTCGGGCGCGCCGGGTGGCACAACGTCTTCGTACCGTCCTCCGAGGTCACGCACGCCAAAGGTCACGCTGCGGGACGTCATCCGGAGCTGATGCTTCCGGCGCACCATGAGAGTGCGTACCGGTTCCAGGCCGATCGGCACCCGCATCCGTGGCAGGCCCCGTTGCGCTGGGCATTGCGCGGTGGCCTCGCGGTGCGATCGAAGGTGGCGGTCGCTTCGGCCGTACGTGAGCGCGATGCAGGCAAGGTCGGCCGCGAGGGGATCGATCTCGACGAGAAACAGGGGAAATCATGACGAGTGCTGCCGCACCGCAAACCGACGCGGTGATTCTGGTGGGCGGGCAGGGGACGAGGCTGCGACCGTTGACGCTGTCGGCACCGAAGCCGATGCTGCCGACCGCGGGTCTGCCGTTCCTGACACACCTGCTCGCGCGTATTCGCGAGGCGGGCATCAAGCACGTGGTACTCGGAACGTCGTTCAAGGCGGAGGTCTTCGAGGAGCACTTCGCGGACGGATCCGATCTCGGACTCGAGATCGAGTACGTCACCGAGACCGAGCCCCTCGGGACCGGTGGTGGTATCCGCAATGTGCTCCCGAAACTTCGTGCCGAAAACGTCATGGTGTTCAACGGTGACGTGCTCGGTGGTACAGATCTCGGTGCAGTGCTCGACACGCATGTCCGCACCGAGGCCGACGTGACGTTGCACCTGGTTCGCGTCGGTGATCCCCGTGCGTTCGGTTGCGTGCCGACGGACGCCGACGGTCGGGTGACGGCCTTCCTCGAGAAGACGCAGGATCCGCCGACCGACCAGATCAACGCCGGTTGCTACGTGTTCCGCCGGGAGATCATCGAGTCGATCCCGGAGGGCCGTCCGGTGTCGGTCGAGCGTGAGGTGTTTCCCGCGCTGTTGACGGAGGGCAAGAAGCTTTTCGGCCACGTCGACGCTGCGTACTGGCGCGATATGGGTACCCCCGAGGACTTCGTGCGTGGTTCGGCGGATCTGGTACGTGGGATCGCTCCGTCGCCGGCGCTGCACGGGCAGCGTGGCGAGTCGCTGGTGCACCCCGGTGCGTCGGTGGCGCCGGGTGCGCTGCTGATCGGTGGCACGGTGGTCGGTCGTGGCGCCGAGATCGGTGCGGGGGCCCGCCTCGACGGCGCGGTGATCTTCGACGGTGCGAGGGTCGAGGCCGGTGCGGTCATCGAGCGGACTATCGTCGGTTTCGGTGTACGGGTGGGTCCGCGAGCGTTGATCCGCGACGGTGTGATCGGCGACGGCGCCGACATCGGTGCGCGCTGCGAACTGTTGCGTGGTGCGCGGGTGTGGCCCGGCGTCCGGATCCCGGATGGAGGCATCCGGTTCAGCACCGATGTCTGAACGGAAGTCGAGATGAAGTTCGATAGGTATGTAGCGCTGGGGGATTCGTTCACCGAGGGTGTGGGTGATCTCGATCCGTCCCGTCCGAACGGTGTGCGGGGATGGGCCGACCGCGTCGCCGAGCAGCTCGGCAGGAGCCACGAGGGATTCGGCTATGCCAATCTCGCGATCCGTGGGCGGGTGCTCCGGCAGATCCTCGACGAACAGGTCGATGCTGCAGTCGCCCTCGAACCCGATCTCGTGACCATCTACGCCGGTGGCAACGACATCATGCGACCCGGTCTGGATCTCGATGCGCTCGTCGCGCAGTACGAGGAGGCGATCGCCGCACTCACCGGCACCGGCGCCCGGGTACTGATGTGGACGGCGTACGACGTCGGCTGGGCCCCGGTGTTCCGGCATCTGCGGGGACGTGTCGCGATCTACAACGAACTCGTCCGCGCGGTCGCCGACCGGCAGGGTGCGACACTCGTCGACTACTGGCGATTCGCTGAGTATCAGGATTACCGGATGTGGGACTTCGACCGGCTGCACATGTCGCCGGAAGGCCATCGCAACATGGCGATCCGGGTCCTGGACACGCTGGGAGCCGAGCACGAGATCGAGCCCGTGGACCTCGGACCGGCACCGGCCGTTGCTCGCCCCGACCAGCGTCGGGCCGACGCCAAGTGGGCGCGTGAGTTCCTCGTGCCCTGGGTCGGGCGACGGGTCCGCCGCGAATCGTCGGGCGACGGGATCGCCCCGAGACGTCCGATTCCGGCACCGGTCGAACTGTAGCGCGCCTCCCGGTCGCGCGAATCAGCGCCGGGCGGCGGCGAGGCGTACGAGGTGCTCGATCGTCTCGTGTTCGGCGTCGGAAGGCAACGCGTCGATCGGCCACCACTGCAGGTCGGTGGACTCGTCGCTGCGTACCGGCACCGTACCCACCGGCGCGGTCACGAGAAACCTCAGGTCGAGGTGCCGTGTGGGCACGCCGAGCGAGCACGTGATCGGGTGAGTATGTGCCGAGAGCACATTCGGATCGATCGTGAGTTCGTCGATGCCCGACTCTTCGGTGGCCTCGCGGAGGGCGGCGTCGACGACGGTCTCGTCGCTCTCCTCGCAGTGCCCCCCGAGCTGGATCCATCTACCGACCCGCGGATGCAACGTGAGCAGCACATGGCGGTGATCGGCGTCGAGCACGAGTGACGACGCGGTGATGTGCCCGGGAGCGTGTGAACGCAGGCAGCCGCCCGGCGCCGAATCGAGGAACGCGAGCATGGTGTGCCGCAAGGACTCCGCGTCTTCCGAATCGGTGCGCCACGCGGTGAGGCGCTCGAGGGCGGACGCGTGCAGGGAACCGGCCGACACGACTACAGCTCCCGCAGGGCGTCGCCCGGATCCGCGGCCTCGCGAGGCTGCGGATCGTCCTTCGGATACCCCACCGCGATTGCGCCGAGAGGCGACCAGTCGGCGGGAAGGTCGAGTTCCTCGCGTACGACGTCGGGGGCGAAGATGGTGGAACCGATCCAGCAACTGCCCAGGCCGCGTGTCGCGAGTGCGACGAGAAGACCCTGCACTGCTGCGCCGGCGGCGACGGTGAACATCGTGGCTTCGGCGGCGGTGCGGCGCGCGTCCGGATACTCGTGCGCACCGTCTGGAACCCAGAACGGCACCAGCACCTCGGGTGCGTCGTAGAGGATCGATCCGCGCGCGAGACGACGTTCGACGGCGACAGGGTCGAGTCCGTCGCCTGCGAGGTCGTCGACCCAGCGGTCGCGCATCCGGTCGAGGAGACGTCGCCTCACCTGTTCGGTACGTACCCACACGAACCTGACGGGACGAGTGTGGTGCGGCGCGGGTGCGGTGAGGGCCTCGGCGACCGCGTCGCGCAGGTCTTCGGGATCGACGGGATCGGCAGAGAACTCGCGTACCGAGCGGCGCAACAGCAGTGCTTCGCGTCGACCTCGTTCCAGCGCTTCGGCGGTGCCGAGCCAGAACAGATCGTCCTCGCCCCCGCGCACGAGTGCGCGTGCGGTGGATCCGTCGTCGGGAAGGTCGAGGCCGCGGACCACCGCGACCGGGACTCCGCCGAGTTTGCCTTTGACGAGATCTCCCGCGGCCGCGATCTCGTCGGCGAGGGCGACGGAGGTGACCATGAGTTCGTTGCCCTGGGAGTCGTGGGAACCCTCGTAGCCGTGGAGGACCGGCAGTCCGGCCGATCCGATTGCAGCGTCGGTCTGGCCGACCCGCCATGCACGGCCCATGGTGTCGGTGACCACGACCCCGACGGTGACGCCGAGCAGTTCCGAGATCCGGGTGCGCAGTGCGGCGGCGCTGGCATCGGGATTCTCGGGCAACAGTGCGAGTTCCGCGCCGTCGACGTTGGAGCCGTCGATTCCTGATGCGGCCTGCACGATCCCGAGCTTGTTCTCGGTGATCAGGGTGCGGCCCTTCTGAGCGAGCACCCTCACTGCTTCCTGTGTGACGAGGCGTCGCCGGAGTGCGTCGCGCGCGTCGGGGTCGGTGGGTGAGGGGACGATGCGGCCCTCGGTCTTCGACAGGATCTTGCTGGTGACCACCAGGATGTCGCCGTCGGCGAGCCACGGCGCGGCAGCGACGAGCGCGGCCGCGAGGTCGTCTCCGGGCCGGAACTCCGGTAGTCCGGTGACCGGCCGGATCTCGATCGGACCGCCGGGTGCGTGGTCGTGCACGGGGGCATCGGTGGCGGCATCGGCGGACATCACAATTGCACTCCAGCGAGTTCCAGTGCGGCACGTGCCATTGCGGCAGTCGCATCGACATCGGTCATGAGCAGTGGCACGCTGCGTACCTCGACGCCGGGAACATCGGCGTCGTCGGTCGAATGTACGAGCCAGCCATCGAGGATTCCGGTACCGCTGCGCGCTCCGTAGTGCCTGCCCACGGCCTCTGCGGTGGTGTCGACTCCGATCACGTCGAGGCACGCGTCGGCCATGCCACGCAGCGGTTTACCGCCGACGACGGGAGAGAGGCCGATGACCTTGGCTTTCGTCGTGCGCAGCGCGCCACGTATTCCCGGCACTGCGAGAATCGCGCCGACACTGACGACCGGGTTCGACGGTGCGAGAACTATCACGTCGGCGGACTCGATGGCTTCGAGGACGCCGGGTGCGGGTGTCGCTTCGTCGGCACCGATGTGGGCGAAGCTGTGGGTGGGTACCTGTGCGCGGTGACGCACCCACCATTCCTCGAAGTGGATTGCGCGCTGCTCGCCGTCGGCCGGATCGGTGATCACGACATGGGTCTCGCTGCGCTCGTCGGAAACCGGGAGCAACGTCACACCGGGCTTCCACCGTGTGCACAGCGCTTCGGTGACCGCGGAGAGCGGATATCCTGTGCGCAGCATCCTCGTCCGGATCAGATGGGTGGCGATGTCGCGGTCGCCGAGGCCGAACCAGTCGGGGTCTGCGCCGTATGCCGCGAGTTCTTCCTTGGCGTTCCAGGTTTCGGCCTTGCGGCCCCATCCGCGCTCGGTGTCGATTCCGTCGCCGAGGGTGTACATGCATGTGTCGAGATCGGGGCAGATCCTCAGACCGTGCATCCACACGTCGTCGCCGACATTGACGATGGCGGTGATCCGATGCGGTGCGTCGGGATCGATGTCGGAGCCCGGTGCGATGCCGAGGAGTTCTCGCAATCCTGTGAGGAAACGGGCACCGCCGACACCTCCGACCAATACAGTCACATTCACGGGGCCAGCCTATGCGGTGCGCGTGGTACCCGGTCGAGCGCCGTCTCAAACCAAGAAATTGCAAAGTCGTAGATCGTAAGCGAGAAAATCCGTTCCGCTTGACCGCGACACGCCGGGCGTGTCTAATCACATATGTGTCATTCCGGGTTTCCGGATCGGGATCGATTGCGACGACGTCGCATTCGAGCAAGATTCGGGGGGTGGCAGAAAGATCCCGATCCGCGAAAGTTGCGGCGCTGCAGGTGAGGAGGCGGAGGATGGCCGACGAGCGCGAAGTTTTCGAGATCTCTCGGATCGATACTGCAGTCGAGAGTATCTGCGACGAGTCCGACAGTGGCACACCGATTCTGCAATTGATTACAGGATTCGGTGATCCCACGGATATCGAAGAGCAGTGGCAGGAACGCGCGCTGTGCGCACAGACCGACCCGGAGGCGTTCTTCCCCGAAAAGGGCGGTTCGACGCGGGAAGCGAAGCGCATCTGCCTGGGCTGTGAAGTTCGTGACGAGTGTCTCGAATATGCCCTTGCTCACGACGAACGTTTCGGAATCTGGGGTGGGCTGTCAGAAAGGGAACGGCGGCGCCTCAAGCGCGGCATCGTCTGACGGGCGGGTCCGGTCCGGTACGGGGAGTACGGGCCTGATCCATTCGTGTCCGGACGCGATGCATGACGAGGGCCGGGTATTCGGGCAACCGAGTGCCCGGCCTTCGTCATGTGTGTCTCGTGCCGGCCTCAGTCCTCGTCGCCGAGATCACCGAGTCCCGGATCGACCACCTCCGGTTCGATGCCGAGGTAGGTCGCGACCTGATGGACGAGGACGTCGTGGACGAGATCGGTGAGGTCCTCGGGATCCTCCGCGCGGAGTTCGAGCGGCCGGCGGAACAAGACGATCCGTGCGCGAGTGGCAGCGCCGCGCCGGTCGATGCCCGCGGGCACCAGTCGCGACAGCGGGACAGGGCCGTCGGCGACGACCTCGTCGGGCCAGTTCACCGAGTCCGGGTCGCGTGCGCGAATCTTCGGAACGTCGTCGACCGCGAGGTCGAGTTTCGTCAGGCGGTCGTGCCACTGAGCGTCGATCGGTGCGAACGCGCTGAGCACGAGGAGGTCGAATTTCTCGGCACGCGACTTCCATGCCGGCAGCTCGTGGGGAAACAGCGGTCCGCGGATTCCGCGACCGCGTCGCGTCACCGCGCGGGACGACACGGGGGTTGTACGACGTGCTCGGGCCATGCAGTGGAGATTACGACAGAGGAAAACATCGGGAGGTTCCCCGGTGTGTCCGAATAGTCCCGGGGCGGGCGACACGCTACGCTCCGATGCGTGAGATCACTGCGTCGATGCTGCCGGCCTGGGTGCAAGAACCCTGCTGCTGCGACGCTGACCTACGTCTATTCGGACTCGACCGCCGTGGTGGGGCCCTTGGCCACGGTCGCGGAGCCGCACTCGTGGGATCTGTGCGATACACACGGCTCGAGAATCACGGCGCCGAAGGGCTGGGAACTCGTCCGCTACGAGGGGGCATTCGACAGCGCCACCCCTGATGAGGACGATCTCACTGCACTCGCCGAGGCGGTGCGCGAGGCAGGTATGGGCGAACGCAACCGACTCGAAGCGGATCCGGCAGAGGCCGAGGTCGCGCCGCGTGCTGCGGTTCCGTCGACTGCGCGTACCGGCCGCCGAGGTCACCTGCGGGTGTTGCCCGATCCCACGAGCTGACTCCGTCGCACTAGGCTGATCGCGGGTCTGCGCCACGAGGGTGGCGCGGTGCAATTCGACGATCAGGAGCGGAAACAGTGGCGAGATCTGCCGAATCGGTTGCAGCCGTGATCAAGGCGTACGACGTTCGCGGCGTAGTGGGGACGCAGATCGACGAGCAGTTCGTCCGCGAGATCGGTGCGTCGTTCGGACGTCTCGTCCGAGACGACAGCGCCGCGACCCGCGTGGTGATCGGCCACGACATGCGCGAATCGTCCCCGGCGCTGGTGAACGCTTTTGCGGACGGCGTCGTCGCGCAGGGACTCGACGTGGTGCTCATCGGGCTCGCGTCCACCGATCAGCTGTACTTTGCCTCCGGCATCCTCGATGCCCCCGGCGCGATGTTCACCGCGAGCCACAACCCGGCCGAGTACAACGGCATCAAGCTGTGCCGGGCGGGCGCGAAGCCGGTCGGTCAGGAGACCGGGCTCGGAACCATCGCCGACGAGGTGACCGCAGGTGTCCCCGGCTATGACGGTGCTCCCGGCACGATCAGCGAATTGGACGTACTCGAGGACTACGCGTCGTTCGTACGGGGGCTGGTGGATCTGTCGCAGTTGCGTCCGCTGAAGGTGGCGGTCGACGCAGGCAACGGAATGGGCGGCCACACCGTCCCCGCGACCTTCGGTCCGCTCCCTATCGATCTGGTGCCGCTGTACTTCGAACTCGACGGGTCCTTCCCCAACCATGAGGCCAACCCGCTCGACCCCGCGAACCTCGTGGATCTGCAGCGACTGGTCGTCGAGTCCGGTGCAGATGTCGGCCTCGCCTTCGACGGCGACGCGGACCGTTGCTTCGTCGTCGACGAGCGCGGTGAACCCGTGACTCCGTCCGCCGTGACCGCACTGGTCGCGGCCCGTGAACTCGGCAAAGAGCCGGGCGCCACGATCATCCACAACCTGATCACGTCACGCATCGTGCCCGAAATGGTGACCGAACTCGGCGGGAAGCCCGTGCGCACCCGCGTCGGACACTCGTTCATCAAGCAGCAGATGGCCGAGACCGGTGCAGTGTTCGGCGGAGAGCACTCCGCCCACTACTACTTCCGCGACTTCTGGGGCGCAGACTCGGGCATGCTCGCAGCTCTGCACGTCCTGGCCGCGCTTGCCGCCCATGATGGCCCGCTGTCCGATCTCATGGAGTCGTACCACCGGTACGAGGCGTCGGGGGAGATCAACTCCACCGTCGGTGATGCGGCGGAACGGACCGCAGCAGTGGTCAACGCGTTCGCCGACCGCACTCTGTCCGTCGACCGGCTCGACGGAGTCACCGTCGAACTCCCCGGCAACACGTGGTTCAACCTGCGCGCGTCCAACACGGAGCCGCTGCTGCGGCTGAATGTGGAGGCGCCCACGCGCGAGGAGGTCGACGCACTGGTCGAAGAGATCCTGGCTGTCGTGCGTGCGTGACGGAAGTATTCGTGGCAGTGATAATCGAAGTGCCCGGTGCGTGTGCTGCATCGGGTCGACCCGAGTCTGCGAGGAGAGAAAGGGGGCACGGTCGTGACGGCTCCCTCGTCGCTGTTCGACTTCGATGACGCGACTGCACTCATCGAGGCAGATGTCGACGGCATCCTGCGTAGCGCCGCGCTCGGGGGCGCCCAGATTCGCGCGAGCGTCTCTGTCGCCGACGAGCACCTGCGTGACCGCCTGCAGGGCATCCATCCGCGCAGCGTCGTCCTCGTGGGCGGTAACGTCCGCGCCGGTCGCGCGGCCGAGATCGTGGTCGCTCTCTTCTCTGATCGCTGTGCAGTGCCGCTCGTGGCCGCTCCCACCACACCCCCGTGGGTGGGACCGCTGGACGTGGTGGTCGTCGCGGGGGACGATGCGGGCGATCCGACACTCGTTGCGTCCATCGACGGTGCGCTGCGGCGAAGTGCGGAGGTCGTGGTCGACGCTCCCGACGAAGGGCCGGTCCGGTCGGTGACCGCAGGTCGCGCGGTGCTGCTCGCGCCGCGCGTGCGCGTCCCGGCCGCTTATGCATTCGCGCGGCATCTCGCCGTGTTCTGCACAGTTCTCAAGTCGCTGGAGGCCTCCCGCCTCGGCAGCACGCTCCCCGATCTCGGGTCGATCGCAGATTCGGTCGACGCCGAGGCAGCGCGCGACCATCCGTCGAACGATGTCTTCGAGAACCCGGCGAAGGCGTTGGCCGCGCGGATGCTGTCGCGGCGGGTCGTGATCGCGGGGGATTCACCGGCGACGGCTGTGCTGGCGCGGCACTCCACGGATACGTTGTTGCAGATTGCCGGTGTGATCGCTGCACCTGCGGCACTACCGGATGCCTTGGTGGCGCGTGATCGGCTGCTCGACTCGACCGCTGCCTCCGACACATACGACCCGTTGTTTCACGACGAGGAACTGGACGGACCCGCACCGGTCGCACCCGTGCGGGTGTTCGTGCTCAGCACGGACGAGGATCGACCGGCCGCGCGACGTCGAGCCGCGGCACTACCGGATATGGAATTGGTGTCTGTTGTGGGGGAGTTCGAAGCCCGTGAGGTGCCACCTGCGCTCGAGCAGGTGGCGGTGCTGACCGTGCGACTGGAAATGGCTGCGGCCTATCTGCGGCTGGCCGGTGGTCGATAGTGCACCGTCTCGAAGGTGCAGTGCGCTCCTATGCGTGGGGTTCGCGCACTGCCATTGCCACGCTGTGCGGCAGGACCGTGCCGTCCGATCATCCGGAGGCCGAGCTGTGGTTCGGTGCGCACCCGGCCGATCCGGCTCGGGTGATCGATGACGGTCAGGGGTCGATGTCGCTGCTCGAGCTTCTCGACGAGGATCCTCCCGCGCAGCTGGGCGACGAGATCGTCGAACGATTCGGCCCGAGATTGCCGTTCCTGTTGAAGCTCCTCGCCGCGGAAGAACCGCTGTCGCTGCAGGCGCATCCCAGCGCCGCGCAGGCCGCCCAGGGATACGCACGTGAGGAAGCGTTGGGCGTGCCGCTCGATTCGCCGGTGCGCAATTACCGCGACCCGAATCACAAGCCCGAACTGGTCGTCGCGTTGACGCGTTTCGAGGCGCTCGCGGGCTTCCGTGATGCGGCGCGGACCGTCGAGCTTCTCGAGGCGCTGCCCGTACCCGAGCTGGAGCCGTATGTGGGCCTGCTCGCGGGTCAGCCGGATTCCGACGGGCTTCGAGCTCTGTTCACCACCTGGATCACGTTGCCGGCGCAAGCGTTGTCGGCGCTCGTCCCCCGTGTCCTGGATGGCTGTGTGACGTATCTCGCGACCGGCGGCGACGCTCCCCGAGAGTTCGTCGCCGAGGTGCGTACCGCGTTGCAGCTCGCCGAGATCTATCCCGGCGACGCGGGTGTCCTCGGGTCGTTGTTGCTGAACCGGATCACTCTGGAACCGGGCCAGGGCCTGTATCTCGACGCGGGCAACCTGCACGCCTATCTGCACGGGATGGGCATCGAGATCATGGCGAACTCGGACAATGTCCTGCGTGGTGGCCTGACTCCGAAGCATGTCGATGTGCCGGAGCTGTTGAGGGTGCTCGATTTCGGTGCACCCGGTGTCCCGATCCTCGAGGCGGACCCGGTGGGTCCGTATGAATGGCGGTATCGCGCGCCGGCTCCGGAGTTCGCCCTGTCTCGGCTCGAACTCGGCGCCGGCGACGCCGTGTCGCTGGCGCCGTGCGGGCCGCAGATCATGCTGTGCACGTCCGGTTCGGCGACGGTGGAATGCGGCGGCGAGAGCATCGAGCTGGGGCCGGGTCGCTCGGTGTGGCTTCCCGCGTCCGACCCGAAGCTGGAGATTCGTGCCGGAGACGCGGATGTGCAGGTATTCCGGGCCCGGCTCGGGGACGATGCGGACGGACAGTTCATGTCATGACAGCGAAGGTTCGGACGGTATAGATCGCTCGCATTCGGGGCGCTCCCATGGGGGCGCCCCTTTCCGTTCGCCTATGACCTCTTACAAAATTAAGAATTTGTCTAGACCGCGCACTTGTAGCCGCGTAGTGTCCATCATGTAGTGACATAGATCATTCATGCAGGATGAAGGGGGCTCGGGCATGGCCACGCACACGGAAGGGGTACAGAACCCACCCGCACCGCAATGGCGCGACCGCAAGCGATACCTGTGGCTGCTCGGTCTCGTTCCACCCACCGCGGTATTCATGGCCACGGCGTTGGTGTGGGGCGGTAATCGGCTAGGGCTGGACGCGGTCACCCCGGCTGTCTGGTGGATCGGGCCGATCCTCGTCTTCGTGCTCGTCCCATCTCTCGATCTTCTCTTCGGTCCCGACGGTGAGAATCCGCCCGACGACATCGTCGACGCGCTCGAGAGCGACCGATTCTACCGGTACTGCACCTACCTCTACCTGCCGTTCCAATTCGCGACGCTGGTGTGGGCGTGTTATCTGTGGTCCGCCGACAACCTGTCGTGGCTCGGCATCGACGGAGGCCTCGGTGTCGTCTCCGAGGTCGGACTCGCGATCTCGGTGGGCGTCGTGGCAGGAATCGGCATCAACACCGCGCACGAGCTCGGGCACAAGACGGTCCGGCTCGAGCGACGGTTGTCGCGGATCGCGCTCGCCCAGTCCTTCTACGGCCACTTCTACGTCGAACACAACCGTGGCCACCACGTCCGCGTCTCGACCCCGGAAGACCCGGCCTCTGCGCGGTTCGGGGAGAGCTTCTGGGAATTTCTGCCGCGCAGTGTGGTCGGGAGTCTGCGTTCTTCCTGGCGGCTCGAACGTGACCGGCTCGCGCGCCTCGGCCGTCCCATGTGGACGCTCCGCAACGAGGTGCTGAGCGCGTGGCTGATCTCGGTCGTCCTGTTCGCCGCGCTCATCGCAGTGTTCGGAACCGGGATCGCACCGTATCTTGTGATCCAGGCCGTGTTCGGTTTCAGCCTGCTTGAAGTCGTGAACTACCTCGAACACTACGGATTGCTACGTCAACGGACGGCGAGCGGTCGCTACGAGCGGTGCAGCCCCGCACACAGCTGGAACAGCGACCACCTGGTGACGAACGTCTTCCTCTACCACCTGCAGCGGCACAGCGATCATCACGCCAACCCGACCCGGCGCTATCAGACGCTGCGCAGCATGGAGATCTCGCCGCAGCTGCCCGCGGGGTACGCCACGATGCTCACCCTCGCGTACATCCCGCCGCTGTGGCGAAAGGTGATGGACCATCGGGTCCTCGCGCACTACTCCGGCGACATCTCCCGGGTGAACGTGCACCCGCGGCGCCGGGCCGCAATCCTCGCCCGCTACGCCGTGCAGGCGAATGTGGACCCGGCCCAGACCACAGACTTCGAGGAGAAGGCATGACAACCGACGAACACCGACTGTTCCGCTGCCTGGTCTGCGGGTTCGAATACGACGAGGCGCAGGGCTGGCCCGAGGAGGGTATTGATCCCGGCACCCTGTGGGACGACATCCCCGACGACTGGTCGTGCCCCGACTGCGGCGCCGCGAAGGCCGATTTCCAGATGGTCGAGATCGTGCGGCGATGAACGGTGCGCTTTGACGCACCCTCCGGGGCGTGAGAATGTCACCGTCATGGCACCGGAGCGCGGACAATCCCCTCGCCACTTCCACGAGGCGAGCCGGGTTCTGCTGCGCACAACCATTCTCGATGCGATGCGCGGACTGCTCCTGGAACGGGACTGGCCCGCAGTGACCATGAGCGATGTCGCTCGTGCAGCCGGAATCAGCCGGCAGACGCTCTACAAGGAATTCTCGTCCCGGCAGGGCCTCGCGCAGGGATACGCGCTGCGGCTCGTCGACGAATTCGCCGATGCGGTCGCGGACTCGGTATATGCCAACGTCGGCGACACGCGCACAGCCCTCGTCGACGGGTTCGCGTCCTACTTCGTCGCCTCGGCTGCCGACCCGCTCGTGCGTTCGTTGCTCGACGGCGACGCCAAGTCCGATCTGTTGCGCTTGATCACGACGGACGCAGCACCAATCCTCGAACGCGGCGCGGGCAGGCTTGCCGACACCTTCGAGAACAGCTGGATCTCGGCACCCGTCTCCGACGCCGAGATGCTCGCTCGCGTCGTGGTGCGCGTGGCGCTGAGTTTCATCTCGATGCCGCCGGCGTCCGGGTCGGATGTCGCGGCGGAGCTCGCCGACATTCTCGTGCCCTTCGTCGAGAAGGTCACCGTGACGGACTGAGCACACGGTGAACAGGGCTGCGTCGAACAGGGCTGCGTCGAACAGGGCTGCGTCGAACAGGGCTGCGTCGAACAGGGCTGCGTCGAACAGGACTGCGTCGAACAGGACTGCGTCGAACAGGACTGGGGGTCGAGCAGGACTGGGGGTCGAACAGGGCTGGGGCAGGTCCTACGCCCGCGCGTTGTATAGCCTGGTGGGCATCCACCGATTGCCGATAGGAAGAGGCCCCCGCACAGTGTCTGACACCACGCTTGTCGCCGACCAGATCAACGGACTCGATTTCAAGGTCGCCGATCTGTCGCTGGCCGAATTCGGCCGCAAAGAGATCCGCCTGGCCGAGCACGAGATGCCGGGTTTGATGACGCTGCGCCGTGAGTACGCGGAGGTCCAGCCGCTGAAGGGTGCGCGGATCTCGGGTTCGCTACACATGACGGTGCAGACCGCGGTCCTGATCGAGACCCTGGTCTCGCTCGGAGCGCAGGTCCGGTGGGCGTCGTGCAACATCTTCTCCACGCAGGACCACGCCGCAGCGGCGATCGTGGTCGGTCCCCACGGCACCGTCGAGGAGCCGAAGGGCGTGCCGGTCTTCGCGTGGAAGGGCGAGACCCTCGAGGAGTACTGGTGGGCGGCCGAGCAGATGCTCACCTGGCCCGACCAGCCCGCGAACATGATTCTCGACGACGGCGGCGACGCGACGATGCTCGTCCTCAAGGGCGCCCAGTTCGAGAAGGCCGGTGTCGTGCCGCCGACCGATGAAGACCAGGACTCGGCCGAATACCAGGTTTTCCTGCAGCTGCTGCGTGCATCGCTCGCTGCGGATTCGAAGAAGTGGTCCACGATCGCCGAGTCCGTGCAGGGCGTCACCGAAGAGACGACCACGGGCGTGCTGCGGCTCTACCAGCTCTCGGCCGCCGGTGAGCTCGTGTTCCCGGCGATCAACGTCAACGACTCGGTCACCAAGAGCAAGTTCGACAACAAGTACGGAACCAGGCATTCGCTGCTCGACGGCATCAACCGCGGCACCGACGTCCTGATCGGCGGCAAGGCAGCGCTGGTCTGCGGCTACGGCGACGTCGGCAAGGGTTGCGCCGAGGCTCTACGCGGCCAGGGCGCACGCGTGTCGGTCACCGAGGTCGACCCCATCAACGCGCTGCAGGCCATGATGGACGGCTTCGACGTGGTCACCGTCGAGGACTTCATCGGCCGGGCCGACATCGTGATCACCTCGACCGGCAACAAGGACATCATCACCTTCGAGCACATGAAGGCGATGAAGCACCAGGCGATTCTGGGCAACATCGGGCACTTCGACAACGAGATCGACATGGCGGGTCTCGAGCGGGCCGCCGACGTCACGCGGGTCAACATCAAGCCGCAGGTCGACGAGTTCCGTTTCGCCGACGGCCACACGATCATCGTGCTGTCCGAGGGACGGCTGCTGAACCTCGGCAATGCCACGGGTCACCCGTCCTTCGTCATGTCCAACTCCTTCGCGAACCAGGTCATCGCACAGGTCGAGCTGTGGACGAAGCCCGACGAGTACGACAACGAGGTCTACCGCCTGCCCAAGCACCTCGACGAGAAGGTCGCGCGGATTCACGTCGAGGCGCTCGGTGGCACGCTCACCAAGCTCACCAAGGACCAGGCCGAGTACATCGGTGTCGACGTCGAGGGCCCGTACAAGCCCGAGCACTACCGGTACTGATCCGGCCCGACCCGAGAGCCCGAGAAACGCAGCCGCATGGGTGTTCTGATCGTCGTCGAAGGTCTCGACGGAGCCGGTAAACGGACGTTGTCCGCCGGCCTCGTCGAGACCTGGCGTGCGCACGGTGCATCGGTGGCGACGCTCGCGTTCCCGCGATACGGGCAGTCCGTGCATGCCGACCTGGGAGCCGAAGCCCTGCGGGGCGGGCACGGAGATACCGCCGCAAGCGTCGAGGCCATGGCCCTGTTGTGGGCGCTGGATCGCCGCGATGCGGCGGGCGACCTCCGAAAGTTCCTCGCGGACAACGATATCGTGTTGCTCGATCGCTATGTGGCTTCGAACGCCGCGTACACCGCTGCGCGGCATCACGAGTCGGCATCAGGACCGTCGGTCGAGTGGGTGCGCGAACTCGAATTCGGCAGGTTCGGGCTTCCCTCGCCGGATCTGCAAGTGCTGCTGCGGGTCCCTGTGGATCTCGCGGCCGAACGCGCACGCAACCGGGAGGCCACCGACTCCACGCGCGATCGCGATGCCTACGAGCGCGATGGGGGCCTGCAGGCACGCACCGGTGAGGTGTACGACGGGCTCGCCGCAGACCGGTGGGTGTCGGAGTGGATTGTGGCCGGACCGGATTCCGACCCGCACCAACTCGCCGTTCAGATCTCAAATCTGCTTCACAACGGTCAAGGAGTGACACGATAGAGGTTATGAAGCCGAGGATTCTGGTTGTCGACGACGATTCCGCACTCGCCGAGATGCTCACGATCGTCCTGCGCGGTGAAGGGTTCGAGCCCTTCGTGGTGGGCGACGGGACTCAGGCTCTGGGCGCCGTGCGTGAGATCCGCCCCGATCTCGTCCTGCTCGACCTGATGTTGCCCGGAATGAACGGGATCGACGTGTGCAGGGTGCTCCGGTCGGATTCGGGTGTACCCATCGTCATGCTCACGGCGAAGTCGGACACCGTCGATGTCGTACTCGGCCTCGAATCGGGCGCCGACGACTACATCGTCAAGCCGTTCAAGCCGAAGGAACTCGTCGCCCGTGTACGGGCGCGGCTGCGTCGCACCGAGCAGGAACCCGCCGAGATGCTGTCCATCGGGGAGATCTCGATCGACGTCCCCGCGCACAAGGTCAGCCGTGGAGAGGAACAGATCTCCCTCACTCCCCTCGAATTCGACCTCCTCGTGGCGCTCGCGCGGAAGCCGCGGCAGGTGTTCACGCGTGAGGTGTTGCTCGAACAGGTGTGGGGATACCGCCACGCCGCTGATACCCGCCTGGTGAACGTTCATGTGCAGCGTCTGCGCGCGAAGGTGGAGAAGGATCCCGAGAACCCCGAGGTCGTGCTGACTGTCCGGGGGGGTCGGCTACAAGGCCGGACCGCCGTGATCCGTGGTTACCGTCTGCGGCGGAGGATCACACGGAGAACTCTGCCGCTGCTGAGGTGGTCACGCACGCTGAGCAGTGGGCTCGCACATACCTGGCGTCGATCACTTCAGCTGAGGGTCGTTGCGTCGACCCTGTCGTTGTCGCTGATCGTGATGCTCGTGCTGGGCGTAGTGCTCACCAGCCAGATCACCGACCGTCTTCTCGAGGTCAAGATCGATGCGGCCACCGAGGAGATGGAGCGCTCCCGCGCGCTGGTCGAAGCGCAGCTTGCAGGAGCCGACGACTCCGGTTCGCTGACCGTCCGGCTCGACGGGGCCGCGGCGACGCTGACCAACCGGGGGAGCGACGCGGGACAGGACACCGGTGTCGCCGGAACTTTCGATCCTGTCCTCATCGTCCCCGGCGACGGTCCGCGGGAACCTACGTCGAGTGGACCGGACGAGCAGATCCCCCAGAACCTGCGCGCCTTCGTCCAGAACGATCAGATCGCGTACCAGTTCGCGACGGTCGACGATCCGGACGGATATTCCGGACCGGCGCTGATCGTGGGCAGCCCGACGGAGTCCGATATCTCGACCCTCGAGTTGTATCTTGTGTTTCCCCTCGGCGGCGAGGAGCGCACCCTCGCGCTCGTCCGGGGAACACTCCTCGTCGGTGCCGGTGTGCTCCTGGTACTGCTGGCGGCGATCTCCATGATCGTGGCGCGGCAGGTCGTGCTGCCCATTCGGTCGGCGTCGCGCATCGCGGTGCGCTTCGCCGACGGCAGACTCAAGGAGCGCATGCCGGTGCGAGGCGAAGACGACATCGCACGCCTGGCGATGTCGTTCAACGAGATGGCAGAGAGCCTGTCGCGGCAGATCACTCAGCTCGAGGAATACGGAAACCTGCAGAAGCGGTTCACGTCCGACGTCAGTCATGAACTCCGAACTCCGTTGACCACAGTCCGGATGGCGGCCGATCTCATCCACGACGGCAGCGACGAACTGGACCCCTCGCTCAAGCGCGCGTCCGAACTGCTCGTCGCCGAACTCGACAGGTTCGAGTCTCTGCTGAACGACCTCCTGGAGATCAGTCGTCACGACGCCGGTGTAGCGGAACTCGCCTCCGAGCAACTCGACCTGCGCATGTGCGCGCGGGCGGCGATCGGCACGGTCCGTCACCTCGCGCGTGAGACCTCCACCGAATTGATCGTCGACCTGCCGGACGAAGCCGTGAACGCGGACGTCGATCCACGCCGGGTCGAGCGAATCCTGCGCAATCTGCTCGCCAACGCCATCGACCACAGCGAAGGCAAACCGATCCTGCTGCGCTTGCGCGCCGATGACAACGCCGCCGCATTCGTCGTGCGGGACCAGGGCGTCGGACTGCGCCCCGGTGAAGAGAAACTCGTCTTCAACCGGTTCTGGCGCTCCGACCCGTCGCGGGTGCGACGTTCGGGTGGCACCGGGCTGGGTCTGGCGATCAGCGTCGAGGATGCGAATCTGCACAACGGCAAACTCGAGGCCTGGGGCGAACCGGGTCGAGGTGCTAGCTTCCGGTTGACGTTGCCACGCGTACGGGGACGCAAGTCGGGCCGTAGCCCGCTCCCGCTCGTGCCCACGGCGGTTCACGCGGTCCAGGGCAAACCACCGCCGGCAGTGCCCGAGACCGACAGGGTCGTCGAGAATACCTCAGGCTCCGAACACACCGGAGCGAACGACAGCGCCGGAGCGAACGACAGCGCCGGAGCGAACGAGCATGTCCCATCGGAAGGAGCCGCGACATGAGCCGCCCATGTTCACGTGTGCTCGGCCCGATGATCGTGTTGCTCTCAGCGCTCGCGTTGGTGGTGTCGGGCTGCGCGAGCCTGCCCGATTCGTCGTCGCCTCAGGCCATCGGGACGATCGACCGCGGCCCTGCGACGACGGAGGTCCCCGAACCCGAACCCGGACGCGAACCGGACCTGCTCCTGCGCGACTTCCTCCAGGCGAATACCGACCCCACCAACCGGCATGTCGCCGCCCGGCAGTTCCTCACATCGGAGATGTCGGCTCGGTGGGACGACGCCGCCAGCGCCACCATCGTCGACAAGGTCGACGTGCTGGCCGAGGAACGCGACGACAACACCGCGAAGTACGTCGTGCGCGCGAACATCGTCGGACACCTTGAAGAAGGCGGCCTCTACCGCGCCGACGACGGTGATCTGGAAGCGAAATTCACGCTGGTCCGCAATGACGGCGAATGGCGGATCGATGAGATGCCGCCGGGCGTGATCATGGACAAGCCCCGCTTCCTCAACAGTTATCAGCGCCGGTCGTTGTATTTCGTCACCCCTGACGGCAACACCGTGGTGCCCGATCCCCGGTGGATCTCCGGAACACCCGAGCAAGCGGCCACGCAATTGATCGGACTTCTCATCGAGGGTCCCAAACCCTCGCTCGCGCCCGCGGTCCACAACGAGTTGGCCGGCGCAACAATCCTCGGGGCGATCACCAAGGCAGACGGTAGGACCACTCAGGTCGGTGTGGGTCTGGGCGGGATCCGGGTGGATTTCGGTGGGCTCTCGTCGTTGGAGGAACCGGCCCGGGAACTCCTCGCCGCCCAGGTGATCTGGACTCTCGCCAATGCCGAGATCGGCGGACCCTACATCCTGCTCTCCGACGGACAGCCACTCGACGAGCGCTTCCCGAACGGGTGGACCACCGCGGACGTGGCGTCGATGAACCCGCTCGCGACGTCGGGCACGCCGATCGGGTTGCACGCGCTGCTCAGCGGTGCCTTCGTCAGTGTCGCGGAGACCGGAGTCACCCCGGTCCAGGGCTACTTCGGGTCTACGGACAATCTTCGGTCGGTCGGGATGTCGCGGGACGGCGCGCTCCTCGCTGCAGTCGCAGACACCGGCCGGCCGGCGCCGGAGCCCGCCGCCGAACTCGTGGTCGGCGCCTACAACGACGGCTCCCCCGAGCCTGCCGTCGAAGGGGAATCGATCACCCGACCGTCGTGGTCGCCCAACGGCAATTCCGTGTGGGCGGTGGTCAACGGCACAGCCGTCGTGCGGGCCGTCAGGGAGCCCGGGAGCGGGCGAGTGACCGTCGTGGGGGTCGAGGCCGGAGCGATCCGCGCACTCGGCGGCCGGGTCAGCGAACTGCGTCTGTCCCGCGACGGCGTGCGCGCCGCGATGATCATCGACGGTCGTGTCTATGTCGCGATCGTCGTGCAGACTCCGAACGGAGAGTTCTCTCTCACGAGTCCACGCGAGATCGCCTTCGATCTGGGTGGCCCGGCACTGTCGTTGGACTGGAGCACCGCCGATACCGTCGTGGTGTCGCGGTCGGCCTCCGACATCCCGGTCGTGCAGATCGCGATCGACGGATCGAGGATGGACGCGCTCCCGAGCCGCAATCTCACCCCGCCCGTCGTTGCGGTCGAGGCGTCGACCACCACCGAGTTCGTCGCCGACACACGAGCGGTGTTCCAGCTCAACAACAGCGACCCTGCAGGTGACCGTTACTGGCGGGAGGTTCCCGGCCTGGCAGGATTGACCGCGGTGCCGGTGCTACCGGGCTGACGACACTGAGCTGTCGTACCTGGTGGGCACACTGTGCGGATGCTGTCGGAGTTGCTCGATCTGGTGCTTCCCGTCCGCTGCGGTGGCTGCGATGCGCCCGGTACGCCATGGTGTCGTGAGTGTGCGCGAACGTTGAACGACCCGCCGGCGCAGGTGCGTCCGCGCGTGGATCCGACGGTGCCGGTGTGGACGCTCGGGGCGTACTCCGGTGCCCGTCGCAGTGCCGTCGTGGCCGCGAAGGAGCGTGGTCGCCGCGACCTCGCGGCACCGCTCGGGTTGGCGTCGGCGGTCGCGATTGCTCGTCTGCGGCGGTGGGGTGAGTTACCGGCCGGGCCGCTGATCGTGGTGCCGGCCCCCACTCGTATCCGAGTGGCGCGTGCGCGTGGGGGAGACCCGGTCACGAGGATGGCCCGGTGCGCGGCGTCCCACGATCCGTCGCTTCACGTACATCCGGTGTTGGTCACGGGCGCGAGGGTGCGCGATTCGGTGGGCCTGTCGGCGGCTCAGCGACAGATCAATCTCGCGGGCAGGATCTCGATTCGTGCAGACTCCGTACCTCGGGGACTTCCGGTGTTGGTGATCGACGACATCGTCACCACCGGAGCGACCACGGCGGAAGCTGTCCGAGTCCTCCGGAAAGCGGGGTTTCGGACGTCCGGAATTCTGGTGATCGCACGTGCCTGAGTGCGCCTGTGTGATACGCGGGTAATCGCCGGAAAAGTGAATTCGATCGGAACAGTGGCGGACCTTCCGGTTACGTACTACCGTCGGCCACAGACCCGGAAACAACAAGGTAGACGGGTAGAAATACTCGATCTTCTCGTTCCGGGCGGAGCGCCCAGGCGCTCATCGATCTGCCGGTGCGCGTGCTGCACCGGCCGTACTCGGGAGGTACGAGTGACGACCCCTTCGAAGTCCACCGTCGCGGTCGCCGACACCGGCGAATCCGCTCCGCAGACCGCGAACGCCGATGTCGTGGTGAAAGGCCGCAACGTCGAGGTCCCTGATCATTTCCGGATCTACGTGTCGGAGAAGCTAGCTCGGCTCGAACGATTCGACCCCACGATCTTCCTGTTCGACGTCGAACTTCAGCACGAGCGCAATCGTCGTCAGATGAAGAGTTGTCAGAGGGTCGAGATCACCGCTCGAGGTAAAGGGCCCGTCGTCCGCGCTGAAGCTGCGGCCGACAGTTTCTACGCCGCATTCGAATCGGTGACGGCCAAGCTCGAATCTCGACTGCGTCGCACGAAGGACCGCCGCAAGGTGTCCTACGGGGACAAGACCCCGGTGTCGGTTGCGGAAGCGACGGCAGAGCTCGCGCAGGACGACTCCCTCGGGATCTCGCCTGATCTCCACTTCGACGGATACGAGCAGGAGCCCGACGGGCCCGGCCGGATCGTCCGCACGAAGGAACACAAGGCAGATCCGATGTCGGTCGACGACGCACTGTACGAGATGGAACTCGTGGGCCACGACTTCTACCTTTTCTACGACAAGGAGAGCGACAAGCCATCGGTGGTGTACCGCCGTCACGCGTTCGACTACGGGTTGCTCCGACTCGGATGATGCCCGTGTGAGATGGCGATGAGGTAGTGGCCATCGCCGTTCGTTCGAGTGAACGCCTACCATGGAATCCGGCCGGGGTCCGAAAGGCCTCGGCCGGATTTTCTTGTCCGTGCAGGTACCCGAGATTGAGGACGAACACACCAGTGCTGTCGCTGACGAAGCTGCTCCGATTCGGTGAAGGTCGCATGGTCAAGCGGCTCAAGCACATCGCAGAGCACGTCGAATCCATTGCCCCGGAGTTCGAGACCCTGACCGATGCGGAGCTGCAGGCCAAGACCGCCGAGTTCCGTGGTCGTATTCAGGACGGGGAAACCCTCGACGACCTGCTGCCCGAGGCGTTCGCCGCGGCGCGGGAAGCATCGTGGCGTGTCATCGGTCAGAAGCACTACACCGTCCAGATCATGGGTGGCGCGGCGCTGCACTTCGGCAACATCGCCGAGATGAAGACCGGTGAGGGCAAGACCCTGACCTGCGTTCTTCCGGCCTACCTCAATGCTCTGTCCGGTGACGGCGTGCACGTGGTCACCGTCAACGACTACCTCGCCAAGCGAGACTCCGAATGGATGGGTCGTGTCCACCGGTTCCTCGGTCTCGAAACCGACGTGATCCTGTCCGGTCTCACCCCCGCCCAGCGTCGCGCTGCATATGCGTCCGACATCACGTACGGCACGAACAACGAGTTCGGCTTCGACTATCTGCGCGACAACATGACGCACTCCCTCGACGACCTGGTACAGCGCGGACACAACTTCGCGGTCGTCGACGAGGTCGACTCGATCCTCATCGACGAGGCCCGTACGCCGCTGATCATCTCGGGACCGGCAGATGCGTCGAGCAAGTGGTACGCGGAGTTCTCGAGGATCGTGCCGATGCTGAAGCTCGATGTCCACTACGAGGTGGACATCAAGAAGCGCACCATCGGTGTGCACGAGGCAGGCGTCGAATTCGTCGAAGACCAGCTCGGCATCGACAACCTGTACGAGGCGGCGAACTCCCCGCTGGTCAGCTACCTCAACAACGCGATCAAGGCGAAAGAGCTCTACACCAAGGACAAGGACTACATCGTCCGTGACGGCGAGGTCGTCATCGTCGACGAGTTCACCGGGCGTGTGCTCTCCGGCCGCCGCTACAACGAGGGCATGCACCAGGCGATCGAGGCCAAGGAAAGGGTCGAGATCAAGGCGGAGAACCAGACCCTCGCCACCATCACGCTGCAGAACTACTTCCGCCTCTACGACAAGCTCTCGGGCATGACCGGCACGGCCGAGACCGAGGCAGCCGAGCTCCACCAGATCTACGACCTCGGTGTCATCCCGATCCCGACGAACCGTCCGATGGTCCGCGTCGACCAGGGCGATCTCATCTACAAATCCGAGGAAGCGAAGTTCGCTGCCGTGGTGGACGACGTCGTCGAGCGGCACCATAAGGGCCAGCCGGTCCTGATCGGCACGACCAGCGTCGAACGCTCGGAGTACCTGTCGAAGCAGTTCACCAAGAAGGGTGTTCCGCACAGCGTCCTCAACGCGAAGTTCCACGAGCAGGAGGCGCAGATCATCGCGGAGGCCGGCCGGTCGGGCGCGGTCACTGTGGCGACCAACATGGCCGGTCGCGGTACCGACGTCGTGCTCGGTGGCAACCCCGACATCCTTGCGGACATCGCATTGCGCAAGCGCGGCCTGGATCCGGTCAACACGCCGGAGGAGTACGAGGCCGCGTGGGACCCGACCCTCGAGCAGATCAAGGCCGACGTCAAGGTGGACGCCGACCGGGTGCGTGAGGCGGGCGGACTGTATGTCCTCGGCACCGAGCGGCACGAGTCGCGGCGTATCGACAACCAGTTGCGTGGCCGGTCCGGTCGACAGGGCGACCCGGGTGAGTCGCGGTTCTACCTCTCACTCGGCGATGAGTTGATGAGGCGCTTCAACGGCGCGGCACTCGAGTCGATCATGACCCGCCTCAACCTGCCCGACGATGTCCCGATCGAGGCGAAGATGGTGTCGAAAGCCATCAAGAGTGCACAGACACAGGTCGAGCAGCAGAACTACGAGATCCGCAAGAACGTGCTCAAGTACGACGAGGTGATGAACCAGCAGCGCACCGTCATCTACGAGGAGCGTCGCCGGATCCTGCGTGGCGAGGACCTCGAAGGCCAGGTCGAGCGCATGCTCACGGATGTGGTCACCGCATACGTCGACGGTGCGGCTGCCGAAGGTTATGTCGAGGACTGGGACCTCGAGCAGCTGTGGACCGCGCTCAAGACGCTCTACCCGGTCACCGTGGATTACAAGTCACTCGTCGAGGAGAACGAGGACATCGACCGCGACGAGCTGCGCGAGATCTTGCTGCAGGATGGGCGCGAGGCATACGCGCGTCGCGAGGCCGAGATCGAGGGCATCGCCGGTGACGGCGCGATGCGCGAACTCGAACGGCGGGTATTGCTCTCCGTCCTCGACCGGAAGTGGCGTGAGCACCTCTACGAGATGGACTACCTCAAGGAGGGCATCGGCCTGCGGGCAATGGCACAGCGCGACCCCCTCGTCGAATATCAGCGTGAAGGCTTCGACATGTTCACGGGCATGCTCGAGGGCCTCAAAGAGGAATCGGTCGGCTTCCTGTTCAATCTGCAGGTCGAGGCGAACGCTCCCCAGGCACAGGCAGCCGGCGGTGGGGTTGCGGTCACGCCTTCGTCCGCAGCCGCGGCTGCCCGCAACGCGCCGTCGCTGACCAAGCCTGCCCAGCAGCCTCAGCAGCAGGCGGGCAGGCAGCCCATGCCGCCGAGGCAGCCCGCTCCTGCGCCCGCTCCGGCAGCGCTGCGAGCGAAAGGGCTCGACGAGACCGAGCGTCGGCTGACGTACACGGGACCGGCAGAGGACGGTCGCGCCCACGTTGCCCGGAGCAGCTCGGGTCCGAGCGAGGCGTCGGGACCACAGCAGGGTGGCACGCGGCGGGAACGTCGGGCCGCTGCCCGCAAGGACACCAAGGCAAATCGGCAGGGCTGATCACCCCACGATCGAGCACTCTCAGCCGAGCCACAGGGTCGTGATGACCCAACCGTGACGGTTGTGTCCGCGTGCCGGGGCGCGCACGACCCGTCCGGCCATCGCGAACACACGATGCCCGCGTGCGTAGGATCCGAACAGTTCTGCCGTGCGGGCATCGCGCGTCTGTAGGCGTGCGCGCAGAACGACGGCCGAGTCCGCGTCGGACCGGGCATGACGTGCGGCGCTGAACGTCGTGACCAGCGCCGGTGTGAGCACCGTCGAGAGTTGAGTATCCGGTCGGCGGCCGTCCACGACTTCGAGGACGAGCCTCACCGCGAGATCTGCGAACCGATGCGCACTCGGATCGATGTCCGGACTCAGCGGCGTTCCCAGTGGGATCCGCGAGCGAATCCGATCCGCGGCCACACGGGTGCGTCCGGACCGGCCGGAGTGTGGTGTGGTCCTGCGTAGGGAGTGTGGCCGGTGCGCGGTGCAGGATTCCTGCACCGGAGGCTCGAAAAGTGGAATGGGTCGGATGAAGCGGCCCGACTGCGGACGTGACATGCGCGAAACCCCCGGAGCATCGATCTCTACCGGCCGGCGGATGCCGGTCGGTGGTGGGCTCCGGGAGAGGACGGAACCAGACACATCGTGACATATCGTCCTGCAAGGAGCTCGGTGACGTCGGCGTGGCGAAACCGGACGAAGGAAGTTATCTCCCGGCTGCACAGCGGTTGGCTCCGGAACCGTCGCCATGCGTGTTCATCGACGATCTCGTCGTGAACGTGCGCGGCGCTGCCGCGGCGGGGATGGTCGGTGTCCACCATGACGTTCCG
Organism: Rhodococcus sp. NPDC060090; assembly: GCF_042729855.1. NCBI lineage: Bacteria > Bacillati > Actinomycetota > Actinomycetes > Mycobacteriales > Nocardiaceae > Rhodococcus > Rhodococcus sp. NPDC060090. The sequence continues at coordinate 194,954 of NZ_JBHWXB010000009.1, forward strand.
CGCGCGATGAGGGCAGGGTTGGCCGTACTCTTCAGTATCGACGAGGCATCGGAAGTTGCCGACGGGATCGAGGGGGACGCTTCGCTATGACGAGCCGTATGACGGCCCAGGACGCATCGTTCTACTACCTGGAGACGAGTAACACTCCGATGCACATCGGATCGCTGGCCATCCTCGAACCCCCGGAAGGCGGACTCGAGTACGAGAGCGTCGTCCGCCTCGTCGAGAAGCGTCTCCCCGAAGTCGCGCGGTACCGGCAGAAGGTACGCGAAGTGGCCTTCGGTATGGCGCGTCCGGTCTGGGTCGACGACCGGGATTTCGACATCACCTACCACGTACGACGCTCGGCGCTGCCCCGGCCCGGATCGGACGAGCAGCTGTTCGACCTGATCGCACGTCTGATTTCCCGTCCCCTCGATCGCACCCGCCCCCTGTGGGAGATGTATCTCGTCGAAGGCCTCGCCGACGGCCGGGCCGCATTGTTCACCAAATCCCATTCCGCCCTCGTGGACGGCGAGGACTCCCTCGAGATCGGCCAAGTGCTGTTCGACCGCACCCCCGAACCGCGCGAGGTCCCCGAAGAACTCTGGATGCCCGAGCAGGAGCCATCGGACACCGCGCTGTTGGTGGGTGCATTCGCGGGTTCGGTGGCGCGACCCGGTGAGGGAGTGGCCGCCGTGCGTACGGCGCTCGGCGATCTCGCGTCCACCGTCGGGGAGACCGTCGATGTGGTGGGCAGGCTCGCGAGAACGGCTGCGCAGTCCGCGCCGGAATCACCGTTGAACGCGTCGATCTCACGCAGCCGCAGGTTCACGGTCGTGCAGTCCGGACTCGGGCCCTACCGAACGATCCACGCGCGCTACGGATGCACGATCAACGACGTGGTCCTCGCCGTCATCGCGGGTGCCTTGCGGTACTGGCTGTTGTCGCGTGGAGAGCCGGTCACGGAGGCGACCACGGTGCGTGCGATGGTGCCGATGTCGGTGTACACACAGGAGCCGGAAGGAGCCGTCGGCGACGGCGACACCATCCAGGTCCATCCTCAGGGCGAGGTGTCGTCGTTCCTCGTGGACCTGCCTGTGGGTGAACCGAATGCGGTGGTGCGTCTGTCGCACATCTCGCATGCGGGTGAGGCCTATTCGCGACAGCGGAGACGTATCGCGGCGCAGACGATGATCCGGTTGTCCGGCTTCGCTCCCGCCACGATGCACGCGGTGGGGGCACGGGTCGCGTCGGGGTTCTCGCAGCGGATGTTCAATCTCATGATCACCAATGCCCCGGGGCCTCAGCACGCGCTGTACCTCGCGGGGGCACGCGTTCTCGCGATGTACCCGGTGTCGCCGTTGCTCAAGACACAGGCGCTCAGCGTTGCCCTCACGTCGTACGACGGCAACATCTACTACGGTTTGAACGCAGACCGCGATGCCATGCCCGATGTGGATGTCCTCGCATCGTTGCTGCACGAATCACTCGAGGAGTTGTTGGATGCCAGTAGGTGAGAAGTGACGCGCGTCTATGTGCCTGCGACGCTCGCGATGTTGCAGCGGCTCGTGGCCGAAGGGGAGATCGATGCGGTGAGCGGGACGGCTTTCGCTGTCACTGCGGCTCTGCGTGAGGCGTACACGGCAGGCGACGACGACGAGCTGGCCGAGGTTGCGATGGCAGAGGCCGCGCGCGCTTCGCTGCGGCTGCTCGCGGCAGAGGATGCCGACGGGACGCTCGGAACCAGGCGGGTCGTTGTCGCGGCCGACGTCGATGGCGCGAGGCCCCGCCCCGATCTCGACGACGCGGTGGTCAGGCTCGACGCGGCGGTGCCGATGTCGGCTGTCGCGTCGGTCCACGTCGACCTGGGTGAGGCGTCGAGCGATGTCGAGCGTGCCGTGGCTGTGATCGATGCGGCCGACCTCGGGGACGAAGAAGCGGAGTTCGTGCTCGGTGACGCGGAGGACCACGAACTCGCGTGGTACGCCGCTCAGGAACTACCATTCCTGCTCGAGCTCCTCTGACGAACCGGTAACCTACGCCACCGTAACTTCTGTTAACCTACGGTGGCGTAGGAATCGGCGAGGAGAAGGTGTCGGATGGGTTTGAAGGAATGGATCGAGAAGCCGGCAGCGCATGTCGTTTCCTCGGAGCGGTCCCTGTCCAATGTGGTGCGCGGCGCCGTGGCTCGCGTGACCACGCCGCTGTTGCCCGACGACTACCTTCATCTGATCAACCCGCTGTGGTCGGCACGTGAGCTTCGTGGCCGTATCGTCGAGGTTCGTTCGGAGACGCCCGACTCCGCCACCATCGTCATCCGCCCGGGGTGGGGTTTCGACTTCGCGTACGAGCCGGGTCAGTACATCGGTATCGGTCTGCACATAGAAGGACGCTGGCACTGGCGTTCGTACTCGCTGACGTCCACGCCGGTTCACGAAGACAAAATCATCTCGATCGCTGTGAAAGCGATGCCGGAGGGACTTCTCTCCAGCCATCTCGTCAACGGGGTCCCGGCCGGGACCGTCATTCGGCTGGCGGCGCCGCAGGGAGATTTCGTCCTGCCCGATCCGCCCCCCGAGAAGGTCCTCTTCCTCACCGCAGGCAGTGGCATCACGCCCATCATGTCGATGCTTCGCACGCTCGACCGACGCGCGACCGAACGAGGTACGGCAATTTCCGATGTAGTACACATCCACTCGGCGCCGACCCTCGACAGCGTGATGTTCCGTTCCGAGCTGGAGGGGTTCGACGAGAAGCACGAGCAGTTCCATTCGCACCTCCAGTTCACACGCGAACAGGGAAAGTTCGCCCTGTCGAGCCTCGACGAGGTGTGTTCGGACTGGCGTGACCGTACCGTCTGGGCGTGTGGGCCCCAGGCGATGCTCGACGATATCGCTGCGTTCTGGAAGGGCGCAGGCATCGATGAGAAGCTGCACCTCGAGCGTTTTGCGGTCACCCGCGCCGACACGTCGGGATCCGGCGGCACGGTCACCTTCGCGAAGTCCGGTAAGACGGTTACCGTCGACGGCGCAACCACCTTGCTCGAGGCGGGCGAGAGTGTCGGTGCTCTCATGCCCTTCGGTTGTCGCATGGGAATCTGTCAGACTTGTGTGGTGCCGCTGCACAAGGGGCACATCGTCGACCTCCGGTCGGGCAAGGAACATGTAGAGGGCGAACGTGTCCAGACCTGCATCTCCGCGGCCGCAGGCGACTGCACGCTCGACGCCTGACTGCGTCGATCAAACAGATCAGAACAGATCAATACAGGGGGAAGGGCCCCGTTTGGCTATCAGCGATATTCGGGAGTTCGCTCATCTGACCGACGCCGATGTCGAGGCGCTCGGACGTGAGTTCGACACCATTCGAAGTGATATCGAGCGTTCGCGCGGGGTGCGTGATGCGCGGTACATCCACAACACCATTCGGCTGCAACGGACGCTCGAAGTCGTCGGGCGTCTGGCGCTGTTCCGATCACGGGACCGGGCGTGGTGGTTGCTCGGCGCCACCTCGCTGTCGTTGGCGAAGATCATCGAGAACATGGAGCTCGGGCACAATGTGATGCACGGGCAGTGGGATTGGATGAACGATCCCGAAATCCACTCGACATCCTGGGAATGGGACCAGACGGGCCCGTCCGAACATTGGAAGCGTGCCCACAATTACGCGCACCACACCTACACGAACATCGTGGGGATGGACGAGGACGTCGGATTCGGCATTCTCCGGATGACGCGCGACGAGAAGTGGCGTCCGATCAATCTGCTGCAGCCGGTGGCCAACGTGATCCTTGCTGCGACCTTCGAGTGGGGCATCGCGCTGCACGATCTGTCGGCGGCGAAAGACCTCCCGGGTATGCCGCCGGCGCAATGGAATTCGGGGCCGAACAAGGAGTTCGTCGTCAAGGCGGGCAAGCAGGTCCTCAAAGACGGGGTGCTGTTCCCCGCGATCACCGCCCGTGCATGGCGCTCGACCCTCACTGCGAACCTCACTGCGAATCTCGTTCGTAATCTCTGGGCGTATGCGGTGATCTTCTGCGGACACTTCCCGGACGGCGCGGAGAAGTTCACGCCCGACGAATTCGAGCGGGAGACGCGAGCTCAGTGGTATCTGCGTCAGTTGCTCGGCAGCGCGAACATCTCGGGCGGCAAGATCATGGGATTCATGACCGGCAACCTGAGCTACCAGATCGAGCATCACCTGTTCCCGGATCTGCCGAGCAATCGGTATCCCGAGATTGCGGCCCGCGTCCGTGCGTTGTGTGGGAAGTACGATCTGCCGTACACGACCGGATCTCTGGGGCGTCAGTACTGGCTTGCGCTGCGCACGATTCACAAGCTTGCGCTTCCGGACCGGTTCCTGAAGGCGACGTCCGACGACGCACCCGAGACGTCGTCCGAGCGCAAGTTCCGGAACGAGCGGGCGAACACGAGTTTCCCCGCCATCACTACGGATCCGATCACAGGTCGGCGGCGGGGTCTGCTCACTGCTCTGCGGGCACACGCCGAGCACGCAGTCGCGGCACGGCGCACGAAGGCTGCTGTGCGACACGGGAAGACGGCCGTTTCCAGCAGCGCGTGATTCTGATCACAGCCGAGAATCCATCAACCTACGGGATCGTAACCTACGGTAGGGTAAGTGCATGGCGATTTCGGATGTCAAGGAGTACGCGCACCTCACGGAGGCCGACGTCGAGGCCATCGGCCGTGAGCTCGAAGCGATCAGGCGCGATGTGGAAGAGTCGCGCGGTGAGCGCGACGCCCGATACATTCGCAACACCATCCGGCTGCAGCGTGGCCTCGAGATCGGCGGACGCGTCGTCCTCCTCGGCTCGAGGAAGCGTCCCCTCTGGATTCTGGGGACGACCATGCTGTCTCTGTCGAAGATCATCGAGAACATGGAGCTCGGTCACAATGTGATGCACGGGCAGTGGGATTGGATGAACGACCCGGAGGTGCACTCGGCGAGCTGGGAGTGGGACAACGCCGACCCGTCGGCGCACTGGAAGGTCACTCACAATTACCTCCACCACAAGTACACCAACATCCTGGGTATGGACGACGATGTCGGATACGGTTTGCTCCGCGTCACGCGTGATCAGCGATGGAAGCCGTTCTACCTCGGCAACGTCGCTTACAACGCGATCCTCGCCTCGCTGTTCCAGTACGGCATCGCGATTCAGTTGCTCGAACTCGGCAAGGTCATCCAGGGCCGCGACGATCGCGAACTGACGAAGGTACGTGGCAGGGAGGTGCTCGCCAAGATCGGTAAGCAGAACCTCCGCGACTACGTCGTCTACCCGGCGCTGACCGGCAAGGCATGGAAGTCCACGATCAAGGCGAACGCCACCGCCAACTTCGTTCGCAACCTGTGGACCAACGCGGTGATCTTCTGTGGTCACTTCCCGGACGGTGCCGAGAAGTTCACCAAGCAGGACATCGAGAACGAAACCCGCGCCGAGTGGTACCTGCGGCAGATGCTGGGCTCGGCGAACATCTCGGGCGGCAAGGTCATGGACTTCATGACCGGCAATCTGAGCTACCAGATCGAGCACCACATCTACCCTGACCTGCCGTCGAACCGGTACGCGGAGATCGCTGTGCGCGTGCGTCAATTGTGCGACAAGTACGACCTGCCGTACACGACCGGTCCGCTCGCGGTGCAGTACTGGAAGTCGTGGCGCACCATCGCCAAGCTGTCGTTGCCCGACAAGTACCTCAAGGACACGCGCGATGCCGCGCCCGAAACCGCATCAGAGCTCGGTTTCGGCGGGCCGGCCGAAGTGGATCCGATCACGGGGCGCAGGGTGGGCCTGGCATCCGCCATCGAGAAGACGCGTAAGCGTGGTCTCGTCCGCCGTGTGCTCGGTATGCGCTGAACCTGCACGTCACAGGCTGAACCACGTCACAGACGGAAGAGCCCGACCTCGTTTCGACGAGGTCGGGCTCTTCGCGTACATGGTCTACCAGGAGTCGTTGGTGGCCAGTGCGGCCAGCAGCTCCCGCACGGCCATCGCGCGGCGTAACGACTGGCCTTCGAGGGTGTCGAGTGCGCACTCGGGATCTGCCGGCGGACCGAGATGGGTGCATCCTCGAGGACACCGCTCGACTGCCACCGCGAGATCGGAGAAGGCGCCGATGACGTCGTCGGATCCGATATGCGCAAGTCCGAACGATCGGATGCCGGGTGTGTCGACGACCCAGCCGCCGTGGGGGAGCGGCAGGGCTACCGACTGCGTGGACGTATGACGCCCCTTGCCGACCCCGGATACGACGCCGGTGGCGCGTGCGGCGTCGGGGACGAGTCGATTCACCAACGTCGATTTACCGACCCCGGAATGGCCGATCAGCGCAGTCACCCGATTGTGCAACAGTGCAGTCAATTCGATGAGGTCGTCGTCCTGCCCGGCGAGCATCACCGGAACGGCGAGGTCTGCGAAGTGCGCGGCGAACTCGTCGGGATCGGCCAGGTCGCTCTTCGTCAGGCACAGCACCGGGGTCAACCCGCCTGTGTACGCCGCCACCAGCGCGCGCTCGACCAGCCCGGTACGCGGTGGGGGGTCGGCCAGCGCGACCACGATCAACAGGTGCGAAGCGTTGGCCACCACGACCCGTTCGTACGGGTCGGTGTCGTCCGCGGTGCGCCGGAGCACGGTGGCGCGGTCGTCCACGCGCACGATCCGGGCGAGTGTGTCGGGACGTCCCGACAGGTCACCGACCACACCGACCTGATCGCCGACGACGATGGGAGTCCGGCCCAGTTCTCGGGCGCGCATGGTGGTGACGGACCGATCCGGATCGCCGTCCAGGACCACACCCCAGCGTCCCCGGTCGACGGAGACGACCATGCCGTCCATCGCGTCGAGGTGAGCGGGTCGATCCTTGGTCCGCGGGCGCGTTCCTCTGCCCGGACGGACCCGAACATCGGACTCGTCGTACTGTCGCCGTTTCAGGAGCGGACTCCCGTCAACATCGATTCCCACAGAGATTCGAAACCGGGCAATGTCTTGGCTGTCGTACCGATGTCCTCGACCTCGACCCCGTCGATCACGAGACCGATGATCGCGCCTGCAGTCGCCATCCGGTGGTCGGCGTAGGAACGCCATACCCCGCCGTGCAGCGGCGTCGGTTCGATCCGCAGGCCGTCGTCGGTCTCGGTGACCGATCCGCCGAGCCCGTTGATCTCGGTGGCAAGAGCGGCGAGCCGGTCGGTTTCGTGACCGCGCAGGTGGGCGATCCCGCGCAGGTGCGACGGAGTGGTTGCGAACGCTGCGACCGCTGCGACGGTCGGGGTCAACTCACCGACGTCGTGCAGGTCGACGTCGATTCCGACGAGGCGCTCCGGCCCGCGGACGATGAGGGCATCGTCGGTCAGTGACACTTCGGCGCCCATGCGCTCGAGAATGTCACGGATGGCATCCCCGGCCTGCGTGGTCGTTGCGGGCCACTGTGGCACCGAGACAGTTCCGCCGGTGACGGCCGCGGCGGCGAGGAAGGGTGTGGCGTTCGACAGGTCGGGTTCGACCGTCACATCGTGCGCCTCGATCGTGCCCGGTGCGACTCGCCACGTGTTCGGTTCCGACGTGTCGACGGAAACCCCTGCTGCCCGAAGCATTTCGACGGTCATCTCGATGTGTGGCATGGACGGGACCGGCTTGCCGTCGTGGTGCACGACGATGCCCTCGTCGAATGCCGCGGCCGACAGCAACAGACCCGAGACGAACTGCGATGACCCGGAGGCATCGATCGTGACACTGCCGCCGCGAACAGCGCCCTTGCCTCGCACAGTGAAAGGAAGTCCGTCACCGTCGATCTCGGCGCCGAGGCCGCGCAGTGCCTCCAGGACCGTGCCCATCGGACGGACCCGCGCCTGTTCGTCGCCGTCGAAGTGCACATCGCCCTCCGCAAGAGCCGCCAACGGCGGGACGAACCGCATGACGGTGCCTGCCAGACCACAGTCCACCGTGCCGGCGCGCACTGTGCCGGGCGCGACGTCGAGGGTTGTGCCACCGTCGCGGTCGGCGATCGCGGCTCCGACGGCGCGTAGCGCACCGATCATCAGGTCGGTGTCGCGGCTGCGCAGTGCACCGGTGATCGTCGACGGCCCGTCGGCCAGCGCGGCGAGGATCAGGGCGCGATTGGTGATCGACTTCGATCCGGGCAGGGTAACGGACGCGTCGACGGCGGTCACGGCTCGGGGTGCTCTCCACAGGCTCACCCGTCCATCTTCGCCCATCGGGGGTCGGACCTCGACTGCGGATGGTCCTGCACGGTGAATAGGCGCGAAGTGGATGGCGCGGTGTCGGTCGCGGCTGCCACACTCGTGGCATGTGCGGTAGGTATGCGACCACGGTGGATCCGGCGACGTTGGCAGCCGAACTCGATGCGCTCGACGAGACGGGCGATGCCGAGATCGTGCCCGAGTACAACGTGGCGCCCACGACCGGTGTGCTCACTGTCGTGGCGCGGCACGATCGTGAAGATCCGGAGAGCGCGGCACGACGTCGGATACGGCGCATGCGCTGGGGGCTGGTGCCGTCCTTCGCCAAGGAGATCGGCAAGAGCGCGCCGCTGTTCAACGCGCGATCCGAGTCGGTCGCGACCAAACCGTCCTTCGCGCAATCGCTCCGCTACAAGCGTTGCCTCGTCCCGATGGACGGTTGGTACGAATGGCAGGTCGAACCCGCCGCCGGCGGCAAGACCCGCAAGGTTCCGTACTTCATGTCGCAGGGTGACGGCTCACGCATCTACATGGCAGGCCTGTGGGCGGTGTGGCACGACCCGCGCACCCCGGACGAGCCGCCACTGCTCAGCACCACCATTCTCACCGCGGATTCGATTGCGCAGCTGAGCAACGTGCATCACCGGATGCCGCTGATCATGCCGCCCGAACGATGGGACGACTGGCTCGATCCCGACAGTCTCGGACACCCGGATCTGATCGTGCCCAGCACAGAAGCCGTCGCCGGGATCGAAGTCCGGCGTGTGTCCGACAAGGTCAACAGCGTCCGGAACAAGGGTCCGGAACTCCTGGAGCCCGACGACGGCAGCGGCGACCAGTTGGCCTTCCTCTAGACCCTCGTGGGAGGCGACCGATCGTCAGCGTCCGACGGTGACGGGCGCGACCACGGCGCCGGTGAGGCGGATCAGATCGGCAGGAGCCAATTCGATCTCGAGGCCCCGTCGGCCGGCGCTGCACAACACGCGGTCCCACATCAGCGCGGAGGCGTCGACGACGGTGCGCAAGCGCTTGCGCTGACCGAGCGGCGAGATTCCACCCAGCACATACCCGGTGGTGCGTTCGGCGGCCTTGCGTTCCGCCATGGTTGCCCTGCTGCCGCCGAGCGCTCCCGCCGCGCCCTTCAGCGACAGCGTGTCGGGTACGGGAATCACTGCGACGGCGAGCGCACCGCCGGACAATGAGATCACCAGGGTCTTGAAGATCTGTGCTGCGGCGACGTCGAGACGCTCACCGAGGATGTCCGCCGCTTCTGTGCCGTACGACCCCGATTTCGGGTCGTGTGAATACTCGTGGATCCGGTGGTCGACCTTCTCACGCTTCAGCAGAGTGGTCGCAGGTGTGGAGGTCGAGGCCATGATCGTGAGTGTAAGGAGTGTCGGCCGGTCGAATGGACAGTGTGTCGGCCCGGCCGAAACCAAGGATCCGAAAGTGGACGTGCGGGAACAAGTCGCACCGAGAGGTTGTTGATCCCCGGTGGGTCGCGCGTCGAGAACTTCGGCCGCGTCGAGCAGGAACGTCGAGCGAGAAGATCGGAGCACCGGTGCCGGTACTGAGCCCTCCCCGTCCGGACCCCGGCTGCCCGGTAGCCTTCACCAAGGGGATGAGTGAAGGGATCGGTGTGGTCGAGGAGTCTGCAGAACAACTGGCCGAGCGGTTCGAGCGGGATGCCATGCCCCTGCTCGACCAGCTCTACGGCGCCGCATTGCGGATGACCCGCAATCCCGCCGACGCAGAAGACCTGGTGCAGGAGACCTACATCAAGGCCTTCTCGGCGTTCCGGTCGTTCCGGGAGGGCACCAACCTCAAGGCGTGGATGTACCGGATTCTGACGAACACGTACATCAACACGTACCGGAAGCGGCAGCGCCAACCTGCCCAGTACCCGACGGACGAGATCACCGACTGGCAGCTCGCTGCCTCCGCCGAGCATTCGTCGATCGGTCTGCGCTCCGCCGAGGTGGAAGCGCTCGACGCGCTGCCCGACGACGACATCAAGGCGGCTCTGCAGGAGCTGCCCGAGGACTTCCGGATGGCGGTGTACTACGCGGATGTCGAGGGTTTCCCCTACAAGGAGATCGCCGAGATCATGGGCACGCCGATCGGCACGGTGATGTCCAGGCTCCACCGTGGACGCAAACAACTTCGAGGTCTCCTCGCCGATGTCGCACACGAACGTGGGTTCTTCCGCGGCCGCACGACGGGCGAGGCAGCGACTGTCAGTAGCGACGGGACCATCAGCACCGAGGGCCAGAAGGGAGTCTCGCAGTGAGCGAGCAGGCAGATTACGAGCGACTCGACTGCTCCGCGGTCATCGCGGACGTGTACCTGCTCCTCGATTCGGAGTGCGACGAGGCGTCGAGGACTCGACTCCAGCAGCATCTCGACGACTGCGGTTCGTGCCTCGAGGCCTATGGCATCGAGGAGAAGGTCAAGGCGTTGCTCAGCCGCAAGTGCGGGGGTGAACACGCGCCGGAAGGACTGCGAGAACGCTTGATGATCGAGATCCGCAGGACGGTCGTGGTGAACGTCAGGGAGTACGAATAGGACTGCGACACCGCCTGCGAATTCGAAGGCTGTAGACGTCGCGGGGGCCGGAAAGCAATGCTTTCCGGCCCCCGCGACGTCTGTCGACGCGTCAGGCGTTGGGACGCTTGCCGTGGTTTGCGGCACTACCCTTACGGCTGCGCTTCTTCCGACCTCGCTTGCCCATGGTGGGATCTCCTTTCTCGTTCATTACAGTGTTCCACGTGCGGTCGAGTGGCCCTGTCGGCAGGTCCACCGTCCGGGCTACCTGAGCAGCGAATCGAGGTGTCCGATGGCAGAGGATGTGCGCGCCGAAATGGTCTCCACCGTCTTCGAGGTGGTGGTCAGTGAAGGCGATGTGGTTTCGGAAGGAGACACCCTGGTCATCCTGGAATCGATGAAAATGGAGATTCCGGTGCTCGCCGAAAGTGCGGGCACCGTGACCTCGGTCGACGTTGTAATAGGCGACGTCATCCAACAGGGTGACCTCATCGCGGTCATCTCCTGAGCACGGAACTTCGGACGGTGTCGACGCTCAGCGCGCTTCTCGCAACTCATACCGATCTGCCGGGTGCGGCCGTGGACCACCTCCAGAGGGTGGTGGGGGAATGGCAGTTGCTTGCAGATCTGTCGTTCGCCGATGTACTGCTGTGGGTGAGTGCGGACCCCGGAGACATCGTGTGTGTGGCCCAGTGCCGCCCGACCACGACCTCGACGGTGCTGCCCGAAGACGCGGTGGGCACCGTCGTCTCGGACGACGAACACCCGTACGTCCGCGAAGCGTTCGAAACCGGGCGGATCGCCACGGCGCAGCCCGGGTCCGGCGATGCGATCAACATGCGGCAGGCAGTGCCCGTCCGATGGGGCGACGACATCGTCGCGGTCCTCAGCCGCGACGCCGCGCGCGTATCGAGACGGTCGGCGAGCGCACTGGAAACCGCCTATCTGGAATGCGCGGACGCGCTCTACCGGATGATCAGCGAGGGAAGCTTCCCGACCGCCGAGGCACGTTCCGACACGAAGTCGAGCCCGCGCGCCGGCGACGGCTTCATCCGGCTCGATCGGGAAGGCTGTGTGGTCTACGCGAGTCCGAATGCCCTGTCGGCCTATCATCGTATGGGCTTCAATTCGGATCTTCGTGGGCAGGATCTGATCGAGACGACTCGGGCATTGGTCACCGACCCCTTCGAGAGTCGTGATGTCTCCGACTATCTGCGGGGTGCGGTCGAGGGCCGCAACGGGCAACGTATGGAGGTCGAGGCGCGCGGCGCGACGGTGCTGATCCGTGCCCTCGTCCTGACGCCGGGGGGCCGGATCGACGGTGCGGCGGTCGTCATCCGCGACGTCACCGAAGTCAAGCGACGCGACCGCGCACTGATGAGCAAGGACGCGACGATCCGTGAGATCCACCACCGGGTCAAGAACAACCTGCAGACCGTTGCGGCGCTGCTGCGGCTGCAGGCACGCCGCACAGGCAATGTGGAGGCGCAGCAGGCGCTCGGCGAAGCAGTCCGGCGCGTGACGTCGATCGCGCTGGTGCACGAGGCGCTGTCGATGTCGGTCGATGAGGAAGTCGATCTCGACGACGTCTTCGACCGGCTGATTCCGATCGTCGTCGACGTATCGGCTGTCGGGAGCCAGGTGCGGGTGCATCGTGAAGGCAACCTGGGGGTGTTTCCGGCAGACCGAGCGACCCCGCTCGTGATGGTGCTGACCGAACTCGTGCAGAACGCGGTGGAGCATGCGTTCGATCCGGGTGCGCACGGCACGGTGACCGTGCGGGCGCACCGTTCGGCTCGTGTGCTCGATGTGGTCGTGCACGACGAGGGCAAGGGTCTGCCCGAAGGCTTCAGTCTCGCGGAGTCGGATCGTCTCGGCCTGCAGATCGTCCGGACTCTCGTCGCGGCCGAATTGGGAGGCTCCATAAAACTCGAGACGAGCAGTTCCGGCGGAACGGAGGCAAGACTCAGTCTGCCGCTTGGCAAGCGGCCTTCCTGACGAGAAAGCGTGCGCGGGCGCCTCGCATCCGGACGTCACCGGACACACCGTCACCGGACACACAAAAGCCCGGCACCCGAAGTGGTGCCGGGCAGTGCGTCGAATTGCAATGCCTCACAGGAGCTATGTCACACAGCGGTGCGTGCCCGGGTCCGGGCATTGCGGCGCTTGAGTGCGCGACGTTCGTCCTCGCTCATGCCGCCCCACACGCCGGCGTCCTGGCCCGACTCGAGAGCCCACGACAGGCACTCGGTGGTGACCGGGCAGCGGTTGCACACGAGCTTGGCATCAGCGATCTGCGCGAGCGCCGGGCCGCTGTTTCCCACAGGGAAGAACAGTTCCGGATCCTCGTCGCGGCAGATGGCCTTGTGGCGCCAGTCCATGCTTCTACTCTCCTTCGATGGTGCTGCGCGCACCGGATGATGGTCTTGTCGAGTTCATGCTGGAGTCGCGAAGTATTTCCGCGGAGTTACTTGTGAATGCTTTCACGAACGAGCGCGAAGTCAATAGAATCGGCCACGACCGTGGGGAAGCTCACGCAGGCATTGAAGCCGCGTTGTTCTCAAAGTACATTTCTACACCCTGGCCAGCGGCGATGTAAGACGAATCACAGATTTGCGCGCTTGGATTTTGATTCGGGAGCCACTACGTCCAGTAAGTCCGGAACGGATACGAATACGACTTCCGTTCGCATTCCCAAGTAATCTCCGTCGACCTGAAGTCCGATCGGTCGTGTCGATACTGCCCGGACTCGCGGGGTGTCGTCGACACGAATCAGATGTGGGGACCCGGGGTCACCCCGTCGTGCCAGCAACTGCCGCACCACCCGAAGAGTCGCGGCGACCCGAGTGGTGGTCATCGCGAATACACCCAGGCCGGTGTCGAACGAAGTGCCGGGGTTGGTGTGTACCGGCCGGTCGTCGAGGAAGGTCCACGGACTCGAGTTCGACACGAATGCGTAGTGGACACCGCCGACGGGTTCCCGGCCGGGAAGCTCGAGGGTCAGCGCGGGGTCCGCCCGCTTCGATTCGAAGAACAGTTTGACGGCGTGCCGCACGTACCGCGCGGTGGTGACCTTCTTCCCGGAGGCACGGGACAGGTCGATGGCTTCGCACACCTGGGCATCGAGTCCGAGGCCCGCGTTGAACACGAACCAGCGGCCCTCACAGAATCCGAGCCCGATCCGGCGGCGGGACCGCTCGGCGAGCAGCGTCAGCAGCTGTTCGGTGGCCTCCATCGGATCGGCTGCGATCCCCAGCGAGCGCGCGAAGACATTCGCCGAACCACCAGGAACCACGGCGAGCATCGGCAAGGACGGATCTGCGGCACGCGGGGACGGTGCGCCGAGAATCCCGTTGACGATCTCGTTGACCGTGCCGTCACCGCCGTGCGCGATGATCACGTCCATTCCGTCGGTGTGTGCGGAGCGAGCCAGCTCCGCGGCGTGCCCGCGGTGCGTCGTGTGCGCCACGGTGAGCGCGACCCGGCCCGCCAGAGCGTGAGCGAGCCGGTCGCGACCGACCGGTGTGGTCGTAGTCGCGTTGGGGTTCACGATCAGCAGTGCACGCACGGAACATCAGCCTAAGTGGTCTTTCGCGGGTCCACTACGCTGGCCGGGTGACCACCGAATCTTCGCGCAGAGCCATTCCGTCGACGGTCCGTATCGCCGGCATCCTCGTCGTCATCGAGGGTCTCGTGGCCATGGGGTTCGCGGTGTACTCGATCTTCCGCGCCGCATCGGGCGATCACGACCAGACGGTGACCAACGGATACGGCTTCGCGCTGTGGCTGGGACTGCTGTTCGGCGGCGTCCTTGCGGCAGGGATCGCGTTGCTGCGGGGTGCGCGGTGGGGCAGGTCGGTTGCGGTCGTGGCGCAGATACTGCTGCTTCCGGTGGCGTGGTCGTTGCTCACCGATTCGCATCAGCCGATTCTCGGGACGCTGATGGCAGTGATCGTGGTGCCGGCACTCGTGCTGTTGTTCGCCCCGGCCACATCTCGATGGCTCGCGCAGGACTACGCGCCCGACTCACCGATCGATGCGAATACCGACCCGAACACCGACACCGACTCGAACACCGGCACGGATTCGGAGCGCGGCGCGTGACATCCCGGTCGGGTGCCTCGCGCTGAGGCTCGGCCTCACGGGGGATGGGTAAGAACCTCGTCGGGTCCCGTACAGACCGACTCGGACATGTGTAATTGCGCTCCACGCGACCCACCGGACAGCAGCGGACGCGTCAAGTCTCGCGCGCGGTGCCGCTATGAGCGAGGATCGACGCGTGGCAACAGTACTTGCGGTGGCAAATCAGAAGGGTGGCGTCGCGAAGACGACCACTGTCGCGTCACTGGGCGCTGCCTTGGTGGGGCTCGGGCAACGCGTCCTGGTGGTCGATCTCGACCCGCAGGGCTGCCTGACCTTCTCCCTGGGGCACAACCCGGATCGACTCGAAAAGTCCGTGCACGACGTGCTCATGGGTGACGCGGAGATCGCGGACGTGCTTCTCGAGACGGGGGAGGGCCTCGCCCTGCTTCCGGCGACGATCGACCTCGCCGGGGCGGAAGCGCTGCTCCTGATGCGCCCCGGACGGGAGTACGCCCTCAAACGCGCTCTCGCGGGGGTCGAGGACGACTACGACATCGTCATCGTGGATTGCCCGCCCTCGCTCGGTGTGCTCACCCTCAACGGCCTGACCGCAGCCCGTTCGGTCCTCGTACCGTTGCAATGCGAGACCCTCGCGCACCGAGGGGTCGGGCAACTGCTGCGCACGGTCGACGAAGTCAAGCAGATCACCAATCCGGACCTGGAGATGCTGGGCGCGCTACCGACCCTGTACGACGCGCGGACCACGCACAGCCGCGACGTGCTCGCCGATGTGTCCGATCGGTACGACCTGCCTGTCCTTGCTCCGCCGATTCCGCGGACCGTGCGGTTCGCCGAGGCATCCGCGTCGGGTGCGACAGTCCTGTCGGGCCGCAAGAACAAGGGTGCGCAGGCCTATCGGGAACTCGCCGAGAACCTGCTGGCGTGCTGGACCGACGGTGCAGAGCCGGTCACGCTCGAAGTCCGGACAGAGGTATAGCCGCAGAGTCGGGCGAGCAGAGATCCGGCGAGCAGAGATCCGGCGAGCAGTTGCCCACCGGACCGGTTCATCGCCGACCGGATTCCGTCAGCGCAACCATGTCGTCGCCCCGTTGTTCGAGGACGGTGTCGCCCGCGACGGACAACGAGACCGTGGCGTCCGTGTTGCGTTCGACCTCGATGGTGCGAGCGATACCGCCCGTCGACGGATCGACCACGGCGATCGCGTCGTCGACGGGTAGCAGCACCGATCCGGCCATCTCGGAACCGTGTCCGAGTGTGCCCTCGACGGTCCAGAGTGGCGTGAAATCATCGGTGTCGAGTGCAATGGTGTCGGTGCCCGTCCACCACAGGAGCAGATCGTCGAACTTCTCCGCCGGACCGGTGTACACGCCGGATCCAGCCTCTCGCGGCAGCTCGTGCCGGTCGACGAGCGATCCCGAGGCATCGAACACTTCGAGGCGTGCACCACCGTCGGGGCCGGGTGGCAGATAGACAGCGGTGTGATCGTCGACCACCGCAACGATCTGTGCGTCTCCGTCGGGTACCGCGGCAGGCATGATCGAGGAGGCAATGGTTTCGGGCTTCTGGCTGTCCTCCGGAGTGGTATCGAGCAGAGTCAGCCGCTCGGCAGGTTCCCCGGCACACTGTTCGAGCACCGCGAGGTGGCTGTCGTCGGCATCCGCCGAACGGAACACGCATCCACTACGGGGTTGCGCATTCGGATTGACCGGGGCGTCGACCCGGCCGTATTCGATCGTGCGCACCAGATCCGAACGCCACATCTCCAAACGGGTGTCGCCGAGTGCGATCAAGTGCGTCCCGGTGTCCACGAGATGCACCTCGCTGTCCGCATCGCTCGAACGTTGCGCGCCACGTACGCCGGACTCGGCGTCGAGCGCAGTCACCTGACCGCATCCGCGCGGATCGTTGTAGACCGACACGACGGAGCCCCAGGCGCCGATCGCCGTGCACAGCGGCCGGTCGCGTTGATAGCTCCACCGCTCGGCGCCCGTTCGTAGATCACGGCCGACGACGGTATCGCCGTCGGCCGTGGCCGCAGTGTCACCGATCACGACGGCCTGCGCCGTCGCCGAGCTCGGAGCGCGCCACGACTCCATGAGGGTGCCGGGCACCGACTCTGCGACGGGCGGGGTGGTGGCCGCACCATCCCATGTGATCGACGTGGTGCCGCGTGCGTCTGATCGCAGCCACACGACACACGCCGCCACCAGGACGGCGACGACGAGTACCGCTGCAACGATCAGATCGGCCCGCGTGCGACGTTCGGGCGCGAGCACGTGGCTCTAGCCGGCCGAGGTGCTCGACACTGCGTCCTTCACGCCGGCGTCGTTCGATGCTGTGTTGTTCGAGGAAGCGGCGTTGTTCGAAGCAGCTGTGTTGTTCGAGGCAGCGTCGCCCTCTGCAGGCTTGCGGCGACGGCGGCGACGTCGGCGTGAGCTCGACGCGGTGTCGTCGGACGTGGTGTCGCCGTCGTTACCGTCGGCACCGCCCGTCGGTGCCGGGCCTGTGGTCGCGGAAGCATCCGCGGTGTCGGGGCTCGTGGTGGTCGCGTCCACCGCTTTGCCGCGCACGGTGCGACGACGGGCCCGGGTGCGCTTGGGTCTCGTCGGACCCTCGCTACGCGCAGGGCGTTCACCCGAACCGCCCTCGGAATCGACGCGGGTTGTCGCGGGCTTGCGGACATGGCCTGTGATGCCCTCGGGGATGCTGAGCTCCTCGAACAGGTGGGGCGAGCTCGAGTACGTTTCGACAGGGTCCGGCATGTCGAGGCCGAGAGCCTTGTCGATGAGTTGCCAGCGAGGGACGTCGTCCCAGTCGACGAGTGTGACGGCGATGCCCGTACGACCGGCACGGCCCGTGCGGCCGATCCGGTGCACGTACGTCTTCTCGTCCTCGGGGCACTGGTAGTTGATGACGTGGGTGACATCGTCGATGTCGATGCCGCGCGCGGCGACATCGGTGGCGACGAGAACGTCGATCTTGCCCTCCCGGAAACGTCCGAGCGACTTCTCGCGAGCGATCTGCCCGAGGTCGCCGTGGACGGCACCGACGGCGAAGCCACGTTCGGCGAGTTCGTCGGCGACCTTCTGTGCGGTGCGCTTGGTGCGGGTGAAGATCATCGTCGCGCCGCGGCCCTCGGCCTGGAGGATGCGAGTGACGAGTTCGACCTTGTCGAGCGCGTGAGCTCGGTAGACGAGCTGGTTGGTGCGCTCGTGGACCGCGGAGGACTGGGCCTCCTCGGCACGGATGTGCGTCGGCTGGGTGAGGAAGGTGCGGGCCAGCGTGATGATCGGGCCGGGCATCGTGGCCGAGAACAGCATCGTCTGGCGCTTGTCGGGGACCATCCCGAGGATCCGCTCGATGTCGGGCAGAAACCCGAGGTCGAGCATCTCGTCGGCCTCGTCCATCACGAGCACGCCGACTTTGCCGAGGATCAGGTGCGACTGATTGGCGAGGTCGAGCAGGCGGCCCGGGGTACCGACGATGACGTCGACGCCCTTCTTCAGCTGGTCGATCTGCTGCTCGTACGGGCGGCCGCCGTAGATGGCGAGGACTTCGAGGCCCTTCTTACCGCTGCCGGGCAGATACTTCGACGCGTTCTCGAGGTCTTGCGTGACCTGGACACACAATTCGCGGGTCGGGACGATGATCAGCGCGCGCGGGGTGCCGTCGAGCGGCGCGGTGCCGGTGGCGGTGGTGATGCGATGCAGCAGGGGCACGCCGAAACCGAAGGTCTTGCCCATTCCGGTGCGAGCCTGGCCGATGAGGTCGTCGCCGGCGAGGGCGAGCGGCAGTGTCAGTTCCTGGATGGCGAACGTACGCTCGATGCCCACGTCGGACAGTGCGCGGACGATTTCGTCGCGAACGCCGAGTTCGGCGAAGGTGGGGGCAACGTGAGTGTCGTCGAGTTGTGCGGAGACGGTGGTTTCGCTCGCGTCGTCTTCGTGGTCGATGGTGATCTTGCTCAGGGGTCTGGCCTTCCTGGTCTCGGCACGCACGCACGAGGTGGACAAGGCGACCGGCCTGCGTCTTCACGCGAGCCTGAAAGATGGGGCCCGCGAGCGCGGCAGCGATCCTCAAACGGGTGCGCGCACATTATCGTCGAAGACCGCGGGCCACGGTGAGCGGCTCGATGCGCGGTCTTCTCACATCATTGTACCGTGAGCGGCGCATTCGACGAGGTAGTACTACGCTTTGTCGTCATGGGAGCCGAAACATCGCCGTCCGCAGCAGAACTCCACCCGTCGCTCTCTGCGACCCCGGTACCGGCCGATCATCCGGGTGTCTCGGAACTGTTCTCCGTGCTCGCATCCGGTGAGATCGCCGCGTTCTACCGTCTCGCGGCCGAAGCCGCCTTCTCGCCGTCGCTTCAGGGAAAAGTTGCGTTCGCGCAGATGGCAGCCTCCGAGATGCGCCACTTCGAGATCTTGCGCACCGCGCTCGAGGAGCGAGGTGTGGATGTCTACACAGCCATGGAGCCCTACAACCAGGTGCTCGAGGCGTACCACGAATCGACGACTCCCTCCACGTGGCTCGAGTCGTTGGTCAAGGCGTATGTAGGTGACGGAATCGCGGCCGATTTCTATTGTGAGATCGCCGACATGCTCGATCCGCAGGTTGCCACCGTTGTACATGGAGTGCTCGCCGAGACGCGACACTCCGAGTTCGTGGTGCAGGAGGTCAGGGCGGTCGTCGAACGCAGCAGCACGCAGAAGGATCGGCTCATGCTGTGGGGCCGGCGCCTGCTCGGTGAGGCGATCACGCAGGCACAGTACGTGCTCGCACAACGTGAAGACCTGGCCGAACTCGTCATTCTCGCGTCGGGCGACCTGTCGAACATCGCCGCGCTCATCGATCGCATGCAGGTCGAGCACGCCAAGCGGATGGCAGTGCTCGGGTTGCATTAGCCTGGCGAGGACAAGCAATTCAGCCTGAGAATCTCGGAGGTCTTTCGTGGAGGTCAAGATCGGTGTCGCGGACAGCCCGCGCGAAATCGTCATCGTCAGCGAACAGACACCCGATGAGGTGGAAGCGCTCGTGACCGATGCCCTGAACGGCGGAAACAAGGGCGTACTCGCCCTCGTGGACGAGAAGGGCCGCAAGGTTCTCGTGCAGGCCGACAAGATCACGTACGTGGACATCGGCCCCGGTACCGCGGGCAAGGTGGGCTTCGCAGCGAGCTGACGTCGCACACGACGAGAGGCCGGGACGCACTCGAGTGCATCCCGGCCTTCGTCGTCGGTGGACCGTCCGAGTGGCGGTCAGCGCTTCTGCAACTCGGGCTGCAGCGGGACGTGCTTGAGACCGCCCCACGCAAGGGCCACGGTGGTGTCGACGGCGTCCTCTTTGGAAATCGGCCGGGCCGCGTCGAGCCAGTAGCGCGCTGTGAACTGGCTCGTACCGACGAGTCCGACCGCGAGGATGCGGGCGCGGTACGGATCGAGACCTGAATCGTGGGCGACGAGATCGAACACGGCGTCCACGCATGCCTCGGTGGCCTGCTCGACGCGGCGCGCGACCTGAGGCTCGCCCATGAGGTCGGACTCGAACACCAGCCGGAAACCTTGACTGTCGTTGTCGACGAAATCGAAGAACGCCTGGACGGCGGCGCGGACGCGCTGCTTGTTGTCGGTGGTCGAACGCAGAGCCTGTCGCACCCCGTTGATCAGGATGTCGACATAGTTCTGGAGGACTGCACAATACAACTCGAGCTTGCCGGGGAAATGCTGGTACAAGACCGGCTTGCTGACCCCCGCGCAGTCGGCGATCTCGTCCATACCGGCGGCGTGGTAGCCACGCGTGACGAACACCTCGCTGGCTGCCTCGAGCAGCTGAGCGCGTCGCTCGTCCCTCGGCATTCGCGATCCGCGCTTCGTGCCGGTGGTGTTGCCTCGTCCCGAGGCTCGGGCGGCGACTTCGGTCATGCTGACTCCCAATCTGAACAAGCGACGATCGTGAGCATTGCTACGTCGACGCGAATCATCTCTGCAGGTTACAGGTCGGTGTCGGTGCAGGCGGATAGCCCTACCGTCGAGTATCCGCCTTTTCGAGTGGCGCGGTGGGTCCTTGTACGAGAAGTCAGGACCCATCACGGACACCCCGTCCGATCCACCGCAATGTGACATTCTGGCAACGTGATCGACCGAGGAGGAGCACGTACGACCCGGCAACCGCACGGCTCGGCCCTGCAATCACGGGACTCGCAGCAATCACAGGACTCCCGTCTTCGCGCGCGTCGGCCACTGGACGAATCGGGCCCGCGTTCAGGGGTCAGGCAACCGCTCCGGGCACAATGGGATCCGGTCGGAGGCGACCGTCGTCCGCCGCGTCGGCCGCGACCGACGCGAGATGTGCGCAAGCAGACCCGCGTCGGGCGCTTCGTCGCCCGGTACGGGTGGCGCGCCTACGCGGTGCCCGTGCTCGCCGCAGTGACTGTGTTCGTGGTGTGGGATGCGGTGCAGGGCGACACAACGCCTGCGCTTGCGAACGATGACGGCACGGCAGGGGCTGTGGACGACGCCGTCGCCGCGGAGGCGCCCGTCGCCGACGGTAACTTTCCGGCCGATTTCGAGTCCGGTGCGCTGCCCGAGGGCGGATCGTTCGTGGAGAGCGGCGCCGGTACCTGGAGGGTGCTTCCCGGCAGCACCGAGCAAGCCGGATACGGCGAGCGGCAGACGTTCACCTACACGGTGGAGATCGAGGACGGGGTCGATACCACCGCGTACGGCGGAGACGCCGCGTTCGCCAAGATGGTCGACGAGACCCTCGCCGACCCGAGGAGTTGGACCGCCGACCGGGCATTCGCGTTCCGGCGGGTCGACAACGAGGAACCCGACTTCCGGGTCTCGCTCACCTCGCAGATGACGATCCGGCAATACTGCGGATACGACATCGAACTCGAAGGTTCGTGCTTCAACCCCGGCGTCGAACGGGTGCTCGTGAACGAGCCGCGCTGGGTTCGGGGCGCGGTCGCGTTCGACGGTGACATCGGTTCGTACCGCCAGTACCTGGTCAACCACGAGGTCGGGCACGCGGTGGGCTATGCCGCGCACGAAGGATGTACCACCGATGGTGGACTCGCGCCGATCATGATGCAGCAGTCCTACGGCACCGCGAACGACGATATCGCTCGACTCGATCCCGAGGGGATCGTTCCCGCAGACGGAAAGGTCTGCCGCTTCAACCCCTGGCCGTTTCCCCGCGGAGCGTGACCGCCTCGGACAACGGTCGTCGACGGTGGGACAATCGGCGGTGTCCCCCGCAGAGGAGTAGATCGTGACCGTACTGCCGTCGGTGGAACCGACTCCTGCCCTACCGCCGCTGGTCGAGCCCGCAGGTGAGCTCACCCGCGAGGAAATCGCCCGATACAGCAGGCACCTGATCATCCCGAATGTCGGTGTCGTGGGTCAGAAGCGGCTGAAGAACGCAAAAGTGCTGTTCATCGGTGCCGGTGGTCTCGGATCACCCGCGTTGCTGTATCTCGCCGCCGCCGGCGTCGGCACCATCGGCATCGTCGAGGACGACCATGTCGAATCATCGAACCTGCAACGGCAGATCATCCACGGACAGGCGGATATCGCGCGGTCGAAGGGGGAGAGCGCTCGTGACAGCGTCCGTGCACTCAACGACAACCTCACCGTGCGTCTGCACCCGGTGAGGCTGGATTCGCGCAACGCTGTGGCGCTGTTCGAACAGTACGACCTGATTCTGGACGGCACCGACAACTTCGCGACCCGGTATCTCGTCAACGACGCCGCGATCCTTGCCCGCAAGCCGTACGTGTGGGGGTCGATCTTCCGGTTCGAAGGCCAGATCTCGGTGTTCTGGGAAGACGCACCGAATGGGCGCGGGCTCAACTACCGCGATCTCTACCCCGAGGCTCCGCCACCGGGCATGGTGCCGTCGTGCGCGGAAGGCGGAGTACTCGGTGTGCTTCCGGGCACGGTCGGCACGATCATGGCCACCGAAGCACTCAAGCTGATCACCGGGATCGGCGACCCGTTGCTGGGCCGTCTGATGATCTACGACGCACTCGCCATGACCTTCCGCACCGTCACGCTGCGACGCGACCCGGCGCGATCGCCGGTGACCGAGCTCGTCGACTACGAGGCGTTCTGCGGAATCGTGCCGGAGAACGTGGCTGCCGAGGGAGCTGATGCGACGATCACCGCAACCGAGCTGCGGACGATGATCGACTCAGGTCGCGACATCGCAATGATCGACGTCCGTGACCCGGTCGAATGGGACATCGTCCGTATCGACGGGGCGCGACTCGTGCCGAAGGACCGGATCGTGTCGGGCGACGCACTCGCCGAGCTGCCTCAGAACACGCCGATCGTTCTGTACTGCAAGACGGGCATCCGGTCGGCGGAGGCCCTCGCCGTACTCCGGCGCGCCGGGTTCGCCGACGCAACCCACCTACAGGGTGGTGTCGTGGCCTGGGCGCAGCAGGTCGACACATCGCTGCCGCTGTACTGACACCGGCGCTCGACCGGAAAAGACTTCGTGTGGCAGGACGGCGGACGCAAGAGCTCCGGGCGCATCGGTGTCAACTTGTGACCTGGCCGCGCGGGGTGCCATCCCTGCTCCGCTGCATACCGGCGGTACCGTGGGCCCCGTGAGTCCGCTCGAACCCCCGCAACACGTGTGCTCCACGTTCGGTCTTCGCGACGTCCAGCCGGTCCCGCTCGGGGCCGACTGGGACGGCGGCTACCGCTGTGGCGATGTGGTCCTGTCCAGGGTGGCCGACCATGCGCGTGCCGCGTGGTCGGCGAAAGTTCGGGAAACCCTCACCGTCGACGGGGTCCGACTGGCCCGGCCGGTCCGGGCGACCGACGGGCGGTACGTGGTGTCCGGTTGGCGCGCCGACACCTACATCGTCGGTACCTCCGAACCTCGGCACGACGAAGTGGTGTCCCTGTCGCTGCGACTCCACGCAGCCACCTCCCAGCTCGAACGTCCCCGATTCCTGATGCAGCCTCCCGTCGCGCCCTGGGCGGATGTCGACGTGTTCGTCGCCGCGGACCGTGCCGCGTGGGAGACGGTGCCGCTGCGCTCGGCGCGGGCGGCCGGTGCGCCCGAAACGGTCACCCCCGACGGACGGAAGAGCCTCGACCTGATTGCGCAACTCGCCACGTTCCGCAAGCCCGTGCACCTTCCCGACCAACTCGTCCACGGCGACCTCTTCGGCACGGTGCTGTTCGCGGGTCGTGCGGCTCCGGGGCTGACCGACATCACTCCCTACTGGCGGCCGGCGTCGTGGGCAGCAGCAGTGGCTGTCGTCGACGCTCTGTCGTGGGGCGGTGCCGACGATGCATTGATCGGCAGGTGGGAAGACCTGCCGGAATGGTCGCAGATGCTCCTGCGCGCGGCGATGTTTCGGCTCGCGGTCCACGCCTTGCATCCGCGGTCCACCGAGGAAGCGTTTCCCGGCCTCGCGCACACCACCGACCTGGTGCGGCTACTCCTCTGACACTGCCGTACTTCCGGTACTGCTGTATTTCGGGTACCGCTGTATTTCGGGTACTGCGGCGTGCTCACACCGGGGCGCTGCATCCGGTGAGGAACTCTTGACTTTCCAGTCACCGCGGGCAGCACCGCGGCAACACCCGCTCCATACCTTAGGACCATCAGAAACCTGAGAGGGGTGGACGGGCGTGAGTGTTGCACTCGAAAAAGAGCCGCTGCGAAGCAAATTCGCGCGCAAACACTACATCGACAAGTGGGATGCGGAGGATGTCGACGCGTGGGAGGCGGGCGGCAAGGACATCGCCAAGCGCAACCTGATCTGGTCGGTGATCGCTGAACACGTCGGCTTCTCGGTGTGGTCGATCTGGTCGGTGATGGTGTTGTTCATGCCCACCGAGATCTACGGCATCGACGCCGCAGGCAAATTCTTCCTCGTCGCAGTGCCTACCCTCGTGGGCGCGATCCTGCGCATCCCGTACACGGTTGCGACCGCGAAATTCGGCGGGCGCAATTGGACGATCTTCAGCGCCCTCATCCTGCTCGTTCCGACCGTGGCCACGCTCTACCTGATGCTGAACCCAGGCCACTCGTATACCACGTTCATGCTGGTCGCGGCACTCGCAGGTGTCGGCGGCGGCAACTTCGCGTCGTCGATGACCAACATCAACGCGTTCTATCCGCAGCGGCTCAAGGGGTGGGCGCTCGGGCTGAACGCCGGCGGCGGCAACATCGGCGTCCCCGTGATCCAGCTGATCGGTCTGCTGGTCATCGCGACCGTAGGGAACACCGCACCCTGGATCGTCTGCGCAATCTACTTGGTCCTCTGCTCGGGTGCGGCCCTCGGTGCGGCCCTGTTCATGGACAACCTCGGCGACCAGCGTGCCGATCTTCGAGCGATGGGCGAGAGCCTGAGATTCAGCGACTCGTGGGTCATCTCCTTCCTCTACATCGGCACATTCGGCTCGTTCATCGGATTCAGCTTCGCATTCGGCCAGGTGCTGCAGATCAACTTCCTCGCCGGTGGCGACACCCCCGCGCAGGCCGCGCTCCACGCCGCGCAGATCGCCTTCATCGGACCGCTGCTCGGCTCGGTGGCACGGCCCCTCGGCGGCAAACTCGCCGACCGGATCGGCGGTGGACGCATCACCCTCTGGACGTTCGTCGCAATGGCACTCGCCGCGGGGGTCCTCATCGTCGCGGGAACGCTGGACGACGCGACAGAGGGAGCCGCATCCGGCGGGATCATGGTCGCGCTGGTTCTCGGATTCGTCGCTCTGTTCCTGCTGTCCGGACTCGGCAACGGCTCGGTGTACAAGATGATCCCGTCGATCTTCGAGGCGAAAGCACAAGGCCTCGACGATTTCGATCGAGCCGAGAAGGCAGCGTGGTCGCGCAGCATGTCGGGTGCGCTCATCGGGTTCGCCGGTGCCATCGGCGGTCTCGGTGGAGTCGGCATCAACTTGGTGCTCCGCGCCTCCTACTCCGGTGAGGCACAGTCCGCGACCATGGCCTTCTGGGTCTTCGCAGCCTTCTACCTGGCCTGCATCGCCGTGACCTGGGCGGTCTTCTTGCGGGCCCCGCGGCAGGACGCAGAAATCGAGCAGACCCCGGCCGCGTCCGCCTGATCGCCACACCAGTACCAGCACCACCTGCACGAAGAGAAGGAAGAACCATGAGCCGCAAGAACGTAGTCGTCGCCGGTCACGGCATGGTCGGACACCGTTTCGTCGAGGCGCTGCGCGCCCGCGACGCTCAGGACGCATGGTCGGTCACGGTGCTGTGCGAAGAGGGGGACCCCGCCTACGACCGTGTCGGCCTGTCCTCGTACGTCGGCTCGTGGGACCGCAAGGAACTCGCGCTCGCAGGCAACGACTACCGCGGCGACGACCTCGTCGAACTTCGGATCGGGACGCGCGTGGCATCGATCGACCGGTCGGCGCGCACCGTCACCACCGGCGACGGGGAGGTCCTGCCCTATGACGCGCTCGTTCTCGCGACCGGTTCCTTCGCGTTCGTGCCGCCGGTGCCCGGGCACGACCTGCCAGGCTGTTTCGTCTACCGCACGCTCGACGACCTCGACGGTATCCGCGACGCCGCAGCACGGACCGTGGCCGATGCGCAGACCGCCGGGCGGAGCGCGGACGGCATCGTGGTCGGTGGCGGCCTGCTGGGTCTCGAGGCCGCGAACGCCTTGCGCGGAATGGGTCTGACCGCACACGTCGTCGAGTACAACGACCGGCTCATGCCCGCCCAGGTCGACGAGGGTGGAGGCAAGGTCCTCGACCGGCTCGTCACCGGGCTCGGTCTCGTCACACACACCGGGGTCGCCACCGAGAAGATCGAACCGGGGCCTGCGGGTCTGCAGGTGTCGTTGTCGGACGGCAGCACGATCGATGCGGGCCTGGTCGTGTTCTCGGCGGGTGTCCGGCCCCGCGACGATCTTGCGCGAGAGGCAGGACTCGACCTTGCCGGCCGCGGTGGTGTGCTCACGGACCTCTCGTGCCGCAGCACCAACGACGAAGCCGTCTACGCGATCGGAGAGGTCGCCGCGGTCGACGGGGTCTGCTACGGCCTCGTCGCACCCGGGTACAGCACCGCCGAGGTCGTCGCCGATCGGCTGCTCGGTGGCGACGCCGAGTTCCCGGGTGCCGACATGTCGACGAAACTCAAGCTTCTCGGTGTCGACGTCGCCAGCTTCGGCGACGCACACGCACGGACCCCAGGTGCGCTCGAGGTCGTGCTGTCGGACTCGGCGAAGGGTAACTACGCCAAGCTCGTCGTCTCGGACGACGCCAAAATCCTTCTCGGGGGCATTCTCGTCGGCGATGCCTCCGCGTACGGGTCGCTGCGGCCCCTGGTGGGACGTGAACTGCCCGGCGATCCGGCGTCGCTGATCTCGCCGGCGGGGGAGAAGCCGGGAGCGGGGTCGCTGCCCGACGACGCCGAAGTGTGCTCGTGCAACGGCGTCACGAAAGGTGCAATCTGCGGGGCGATCGCCGATGGTGCATGCGATATCGCGCAGATCAAGGGATGCACGGGTGCAGGCACCACCTGTGGCGGCTGCCTTCCCACCGTCAAGCAACTCCTGGCATCCTCGGGTGTGGAGATGTCGAAGGCGCTGTGCGAGCACTTCGAGCAGTCCCGCGCCGAGCTCTTCCAGATCGTGCAGGCCACAGGGATCCGGACCTTCTCCACTCTGATCGAGCGCCACGGCACCGGTCGCGGCTGCGACATCTGCAAGCCGGTCGCTGCATCGATCCTCGCCTCGACGGACTCCGACCACATCCTGCACCGCAGCCAGGCCGGTCTGCAGGACACCAACGACCATTTCCTCGCCAACATCCAGAAGAACGGCACCTACTCCGTGGTGCCGCGGATGCCCGGCGGTGAATGCACCGCCGAGCAGCTCATCGTCATCGGTGAGGTGGCCCGAGACTTCGGGCTCTACGTGAAGATGACCGGTGGTCAGCGCGTCGACCTGTTCGGTGCCCGGGTCGAGCAGCTGCCCCAGATCTGGAAGCGGCTGGTCGACGCGGGGATGGAGTCCGGTCAGGCCTACGGAAAGTCACTGCGGACAGTCAAGAGTTGCGTCGGCTCGACCTGGTGCCGCTACGGCGTGCAGGACTCGGTGGGCATGGCAGTCGACCTCGAGAACCGCTACCGGGGGCTGCGGTCTCCGCACAAGCTCAAGTTCGGTGTGTCCGGATGTGCGCGTGAATGCGCCGAGGCCCGCGGCAAGGACGTCGGGATCATCGCCACCGACGGCGGCTGGAACCTATACGTGTGCGGCAACGGCGGTCAGTCGCCCACACACGCGCAGTTGCTCGCCGGAGGTCTCGACGACGAGACCCTCGTCAAGTACATCGACCGGTTCCTCATGTTCTACGTGAGGACCGCCGATCGTCTCCAGCGCACCGCGCCGTGGCTCGATGCACTCGACGGCGGGCTCGATCACCTCAGGGCTGTCGTGTGCGAGGACAGCCTCGGCATCGGCGAAGAACTCGAAGCAGCGATGACCAAGCACGTCGCCGGATACAAGGACGAGTGGGCCGGCGTGCTCGAGGACCCGGAGAAGCTGGCACGCTTCGTCTCGTTCGTCAACGCTCCCGACGAGGCCGACCCCACCGTGCAGTTCGACGATTCCGGCGCACGCAAGGTACCTGTTCTGATGGGAATGCCCGGAGTCAGGGCCGACGAGTCGAACTAGGGCGTGATTACCGGGCGGGAACCGCCGGGTAACGCAGTAGAAACACCGGAGGACCAGAATTCCGGGTAGCCAGCTCGAACCCCATGAAAGAAAGGTGAGGACCCATGACCGTCACCGCGATGCCGACCACGGAGACCACGACACGCGACAGCGTGCTGAACGGCCGGCTGGAATGGACATCGGCCTGCCCGCTGAGCCACCTCATCCCCGGGCGGGGCGTGGCCGTGTTGCTGCGCGGGGGCGAGCAGGTGGCGTTGTTCCTGCTCGACGACGGTACGTTGCGTGCTGTCGGCAACATCGACCCGGTCGGTCGCGCCGCCGTGATGTCGAGGGGAATCGTCGGCGACCGTGCCGGTGAACCGACCGTGGCGTCGCCGCTTCTCAAACAGGTCTACTCGCTCGACGACGGCCGTTGCCTCGACGGTCCCACCGTGAGCCTGCCGGTATACGACGTCCGTGTGTGGGCAGGGGTCGTGCAGGTCCACAGCAAGCTCCGCGGTGGTGTCGGCGTCGAGGCCGTGGACACCGGCGTCGTTTCGTGAGCTCCGAGAACACGCCACTGCGCGGGTTCACCATCGGAGTGACTGCGTCGCGGCGCGCGGATGAGTTCGCGACGCTGCTCACGAGGCGAGGCTCCGACGTCGTCCTCGCTCCCGCGATCCGGATCATCCCGCTCTCAGACGACGCCGAACTCGAGCGCGCCACGCGTGCCATCGTCGCCGACCCGCCGGCCGTGACCATAGCGACCACCGCGATCGGGTTCCGCGGCTGGATGGGTGCGGCGGACGGATGGGGGCTCGCGGACAGCCTGTCGAGGGCGCTGAGCGCGAGCCGCATCCTTGCGCGTGGGCCGAAGGTGACGGGGGCGATTCGGGCCGCAGAACTGCGGGAGGAATGGTCGCCGGAGTCCGAGTCCTCCAGCGAGGTCCTCGAGCACCTCCTCGCGGAAGGTGTCGCGGGGAAGCGGATCGCCGTGCAACTCCACGGCGAGCGGACCGAGTGGGAACCGGGTGACGACCTGTGCGACGTCCTGCGCGCCGCCGGGGCCGACGTCGTAGCGGTGCCCGTGTACCGCTGGACGCCACCGGAGGATTCGACCTCGCTGGACCGGATGATCGAGCAGATCAGCGACCGCGCACTCGACGCCGTGACCTACACCAGCGCACCGGCGGTCGCGTCGATGCTGATGAGGGCCAAGGCAACCGGAATGCTCGAAACGATGCTGCAGGGACTGCGCACCGGAGTCACCGCCGTGTGCGTCGGCCCGGTCACCGCCGCACCGTTGATCGAACTCGATGTGCCCGTGACGATGCCGACGCGGGCACGCCTCGGATCGCTCGCACGCCACATCGCGGAGGACCTGCCCCGGCGTGCCGTCCGTATCAACATCGGTGCCCATGTCCTCGGGCTGCGCGGCAGGTGCGTCGTCGTCGACGACGAGGTGCGCTGCCTCGCCCCCGCAGGTATGGCACTGATCCGGGCGCTGGCAGCGAAGCCCGGCAACGTGGTCTCCCGTGAAGAACTGCTGACCGCCCTGCCCGGCGGTGGTGGCGACACCCACGCTGTCGAGACCGCGGTGGCACGCCTGCGTTCGGCGCTCGGTGTGCCCGCGCTGGTACAGACCGTCGTCAAACGTGGATACCGACTGGCAGTGGAGCTGGAGGAATGATGAACGGGGCTGATCCAGCGCTGCTCCTCGTCGCCCATGGCACTCGGAATCCCCGGGGTGTCGAGATGGTCGCCGAGCTCGCGAGCGAGGTGTCGCGGACGGCGGGCCCGACACGCGTGGCATTCGTCGACGTACTCGGACCGTCCCCCGCCGAGGTTCTGCGCGACAGTGAGCGCCCGGCCGTGCTCGTGCCTGCGTTTCTTGCCTCGGGCTACCACGTGCACACCGATGTTCCCCGTGAGGTTGCCGACAGTGGTCACCGCGGGGTTGTGGTGACGGACGCCCTCGGGCCGGATCCTGTGCTGGCACGAGTGCTGATGAGGCGCTTGCAGGATGCGGGATGGTGCCCCGGCGACGCCGTGGTTCTCGCGGCAGCGGGATCGTCCGACCCGCGCGCCCTGTGCGACGTCGGCTCCGCGGCCCGGATGCTGGAGTCGCTGACCCGAACCACGGTCAGGATCGGATATGTCGCCACGGGAGCTCCCCGGGTGGCCGAGGTCGTGGACGATCTGCGGGAGCAGGGGGCTCGCAGGGTGTTCATCGCGTCGTACCTGCTCGCCGAGGGCCTGTTCCATGGTCGCCTGCTCGAATGCGGAGCCGACGGTGTCTCCGCGCCGCTGGGGGTGACCGACTCGATCGTCGAATTGGTCGTGCGGCGCTACCGGACCGCAGTCGCCACCGCGCAATGGCCGAAGGCGACATTCATGCACTCCGAGTGACCGAACGTGACGTTCGGCTATGAGCGGGGGCGTCAACTGTTCATTATTCTGAGTAAATCTGTGCTGTTTTATGTCATGCTGCGGTGGTGAAGTTGAAGGAGTGGGCCAATAGGCAAGGGGTTTCGTACCGGACTGCGTTGAGCTGGTTTCACGCCGGAACGTTGCCGGTGCCTGCTCGTCAGCTCCCAACCGGGACGATCCTCATCGACCCTCCCGCGGCTTCGCTAGGGCGGACTGTGGCGTACTGCCGGGTGTCGTCGTCGGTTCAGCGTGCCGATCTGGAACGGCAAGCCGGCCGGGTTGCCGAGACATGCGGAGTACGGGGCATCATGCTCGCCGAGACGGTGACCGAGGTCGGGTCCGGCCTCAACGCTCATCGCGCAAAGCTGCGGAAGCTGCTCTCGGATCCGACTGTGACGACGATCGTGGTTGAACATCGGGACCGGCTGGCCCGGTTCGGTGTCGAGCACCTCGAGGCCGCGCTAGCAGCGTCCGGCCGCCGGATCATCGTCCTCGACGATTCCGAGGTGAACGACGATCTGGCGGCGGACATGGTCGACGTACTGACCTCGATGTGTGCACGCCTGTACGGACGTCGGTCCGCGCGGCGCCGCGCTGAGGCGGGAGTTCGCGCCGCCGCGGAAGATGCCGCCGCCGGATGAGCACTGTCATCCAGGCCTACCGGTTCGCACTGGACCCTACCACCGGACAAGAGCACGACCTTCGGTCCCATTGCGGTGGGCAGCGTTTCGCGTTCAACTGGGGTTTGGCACGGGTGAAGGCGAACCTCGACCAGCGGGCCGCGGAACGCTCCTACGGGATCGACGACACTGACGTGACTCCGTCGGTGGGTTGGTCCGCCTACAGCCTCCGCAAGGACTGGAACCAGGCCAAAGGCGAATCTGCACCGTGGTGGGGGGAGAACTCGAAGGAGGCGTACTCGTCGGGGTTGGCGAACCTCGCGACCGCATTGTCGAACTGGTCGGGTTCGCGGTCGGGGAAGAGGAAGGGCCCGAAGGTCCACTTCCCCCGGTTCAAAGGCAAGCGCGGCACGCTCTCGTGCCGGTTCACCACCGGGGCGTTCGGGCTCGCCGACGGCGATCGCCGGCATGTGAAGTTGCCCCGAATCGGGATCGTCCGCACCCACGAATCGACACGGAAACTCGCGCGGCGGGTCGAGTCCGGGACCGCGCGGATCCGGTCGGCCACCGTGTCGTTCACCCGCGGCCGATGGTTCGTCTCGTTCTCCGTCGACGTCGAACGGCCCGCCCCGAGTCCGGCCGGATCGACGTCGGTGGTGGGGGTGGACCTGGGGATCAAGTCCCTCGCGGTCCTGTCCACCGGTGAAGTCATCGCGAACCCGCGACACCTGGAGCGGGCGCAGAAGGAGTTGCGGCGCCTCGGTCGCCAGGGCGCGCGGCGGGTAGGCCCGGACCGCCGCACCCGGCAGGAGCCGTCGAACCGGTGGCGCAAAACCCAGTCGAGGATCGCACGTCTGCACGCATCCGTGGCGAACGCCCGACAAGATGGTCTGCACAAACTCTCCACCCGACTCGTCGCCGAGCACACCACGGTGGTGGTCGAGGATCTCAACGTGGCCGGGATGGTCCGCAACCGGCGGCTCGCCCGGCATATCGCGGGTGTCGGGATGGGCGAGTTTCGTCGGCAGCTCGCATACAAGGCCGACCGGCATGGGGGAAGCATCCTGGTGGCGGACCGCTGGTACCCCAGCTCTAAAACGTGTTCGGCCTGTGGCGTGGTGAAAGCCAAACTGCGCCTGTCCGAACGGATCTACATCTGCGATGGGTGCGGACTGCGCATCGATCGTGACCTCAACGCGGCCCGCAACCTCGCGGCGCTGACCGAGGCGTCCTCCCCGAGTTGCGGGGCGACGGAAAACGAGCCCGATGGAAACCCACGTAAGACCCGCACTGCGCGGGCAACGGGTACTGCCACGGGAAGACCCGCACCCACCGGCGCGGGCCAACGTCGACATCGTGAGGCGTCGACTCGGGACACGTTTTTACACGTTTCCTGAACGGTGACAGTGACAGTCAGCGGGGGAGTGGCAACAGCTCGACCGAGTCGCCGTCGGCGGCATTCGGCGGTACCAGGGCAATCGCGGAACGGCCGATGAGGCCGGCGAGGTGTGAAGTCCGAACAGTGTTGTCGCACACCCACTTCCCATCGGATAGTTGTCGGGCAGGGAGGAAGCGGGTGATGTCGCCGGTCACGTCCGATGCGTTCTCCAACGGTGCCGTCAGCGGTGTTGCCGATGTGCGGAGCGTTCGCCCGTCGACGATCGAGGGCAACATCACGAGCAGGGTCGACAGCGCCGCCACAGGATTACCCGGAAGCCCGAGAACCGCTCGACCATCCGAAAGCACTGCCGCGACCTGGGATCCCCCCGGCTTGCACCGCACTCGTTCGACGACGACCGAGGCGTCCGCGCGCGCGAGCGCACCGCGCAGCTGATCCGCCGCCCCACGACCGGTTGCACCGACGATCACGATCACGTCGGCGTCGGTGGTCGTACGCAGCAGGACGTCGAACGCGTCTGCTGTGTCGCGAAGATGCCCACCTCCGGCCACGTCCGCACCGCACCACGACACGAACTGGGGAAGGATCGGCCCGAGCGAATCGCGGGTCTGTCCCTCGCGTAGCGGGCCGCTGCGACGGATCTCGTCGCCGGTGAGCACGACATGGACCCGCGCGGGGCCACGCACGTCGATGCGCGACACCTCACCGCTCGCTGCCGTGGAGACAACCGCGGGCGTGACGGCCGAGCCTGCTTCCGCCAGCACGACTCCGGACTCCCATTCCTCGCCGATACGGCGGAAGTCGTCACGCACCGGAGCATTCTCGAGACGTGTGACGATCCCGTCCTCGACGACGACATACTCGTCGCGCACCACCGACGTCGCACCCGACGGTAGGTGTGCGCCGGTGGCGATGCGGGCGGCCTCCCCGGACTTCAGTGCGAATTCACCGACGGCGCCTGCGTATCGAATCTCCGTCCGCAGTGTCCACGGGCTGCTTCCGGACACCGCGTATCCGTCCATGGCGGACGTCGCAGCCGGTGGCAGCGGCGCCGCGGCGACGAGTGGGGCAGCGAGCGTGGTCCCGAAGGCCTCGTGGGGTGCAATACTGCGAACCGGTAACGGGTGCTGAGCCTCTCGAACGATCCTGCGCGCTTCGTTCGGGTCCACCGACGAGTTCGCAGCGGCGCGGGCTCGATGTAGATCGTCGGGTGTGTCGCAGTCCGCGGTCCCGGGTACGACCGCCGTGACGTAATGCTCCGGCAGCAGCGCTTTCATCGGCTGATCGGAGGGATCGGGTCCGAGTGCCGACAGCCGTGCGGCGAGCGCGGGCCCGCGCCACACGGCGAGGAGGAACTGAACCCTCCCGCTGCTGTCGACGGCGAAGGCCGCATCCGCGTCGGGTGCAGTATCGAGCGTGCCGATCAGAGCAACGATCGATTCGGCGGAGACGAACGGGAGGTCGGCTGCGAGAGTCACGACGACCTCCGCCGTGGGACGGGCAGCGGCGAGGGCAGCGACCGGCCCGCCGCCTGCCGGCGACTCCTGAACCTGGACGACAGCGGGATCGAGATCGTCGCGGCGTGGGCCCACTACCGTGATGCGGGCGAATCCTTCCACCGCGGCGATCGCAGCGTCGAGCATCGATCGGCCCGCAACGACGAGTGCGGGCTTGTCGATACCACCCATGCGGGTGGCTCGCCCTCCCGCGACGATGACGGCCTCGGATTCGGTCAGCGTGGACATGCCCTCATGCTGCCCGACATCCCCTGACAACGTGAGGGTGCCCGTCAGAAACGGTGGCGCGCACGCGACATGTCGATCCGATCACCGGTGATCGGTGTGCCTTCGAGCTCGAGCCCGGCCAGCTGGCGACGGGCCAGATGGGCGACAGGTTTGCCCGACGCCGGGACCACCCGGTGCCATGGCAGGTCGGAACTGTCGGTCCGCATGATCCATCCCACGGTGCGTGGACTGGACAGGCCCGCCGCATCGGCGATGTCTCCGTAGGTCGCCACGGACCCGGCGGGAATCGATGCGACGAGTGCGCGCACATGCTCGATCTGAGCGTCCGTGGTGACCATGCCTACAGCACCTTCCTGACCAGTTCTGCCGCGGTCGCGGGCATCGCCTGGTCGATCATGTGGTCGCAGTCGAGTTCGAGCATCGTCAGGTGGGAGCCGAGCCGTTCGGCCAGTGCCGCGCGGAACGCATCCGACGTGTAGGCGGGATGGACCTTGCCTGCGCGTGCCAGGACTGTCGGGACGTGGCCGGGCGGCAGCACGAACTCGCGTGCCAGTTCGCCCCACGACGCCACCAGAGCCGGCACGCAGTAACGCCAATTCACCCGGCCGGAGTCGAGTGCGACGAGATGCTCGGTGATCTCCGCGTCGAGAAGTTCCGAGGCCACCTCACCCCAATCGCCGTGCACCTTCTCGGAGCGGGCCTCGGCCTCGTCGGTGTAGTCGGGGAAGCGCACGGTGAGATCGGCGACCTCGAGCAGGCGGTCGGACGGCAGCGAGATCGCGGGATCGAGCAGAACCAGCGCGCGGACCCGGCCGGGTGCTGCGGCGGCGAGGTGCAGCGCCAGTGCACCGCCGAACGAATGCCCCACCACAGTGACCGGTTCGCGGGTGTGTGCGTCGAGGACACCCAGCAGGTCCTGAACGTGGGATTCGAAACTCCACGGGGGCGCCCACGGAGACCGGCCGTGTCCCCGTAGATCCGGCGCGATCACGCGGAGGTCGGGGAGGTAGCGATCGGCCAGGTTCTGCCAGCGCCTGCCGTGGCCGGTCAGGCCGTGCAGAGCCAGCACCGGCGGGCCGTCGACAGGTCCGAACAAGTGCGTGTGGAGGGGCGGTGCAGAGGCGCTCACCTCGCTCACTATGGCAGCTGGGGACGACAGCGTGCGAGGGCAGGCCGTGCACGGAGTTGTCGGACCCGTCTGCTGGGATACCGGTATGACCGACGCCGATCTCCGTACGGGGCCGAGGGGCGCTCCCGAGCGCCCGCGGCGCACCGCCGCGCGACTCGTCCGACGGCCGGAAGAAGCGTCCGCGACCCGGGAGTGGCCGCACGAGGTACAGCAGGTCTTCGCCGATGCCCCACCCGCCCCGCAGTGGCGGCCGTGGCAGATCCTCGGCGGTCCGGGCACCGGGAAGTCCTCCCTGCTCGTGGACCTCGCGGTGCATCGCATCGCGTCCGGTGCCCAACCCGACTCGGTGCTAGTGCTCACACACTCCCGGCGTGCGGCCACCGCGGTGCGCGAGGAGATCACCGCGGGGCTGCTGAGCGCAGGTGCCGCGACCGACCCGCGGGCCACCCGCGAGCCGCTCGTCCGCACGGTGCATTCGTATGCGTTCGCCGTGCTGCGCCTGCAGGCGTCCGCACACGGGAACCCTCCGCCGCGGCTGATCACGGGTGCCGAGCAGGACGCGGTCCTGCGTGAACTGTTGCGCGGCGACATCGATGACGGTGCGACGATGTGGCCGGAACGCCTCCGCCCCGCCCTCGGCATGACCGGTTTCGCCGTGGAACTGCGCGATCTGATGTTGCGGGCCAACGAGCGCGGTCTGGGGCCCGAAGACCTCATCGAACTCGGTGAGCGCCGTGAGCGCCCCGAATGGGTGGCTGCCGGGTTGTTCGCGCAACGGTACGAGCAGGTGATGCTTCTGCGCGGAGCTGTGGGGCTCGAGGCTCCCGAAGCCACCGCCCCGGCGCTCGACGCCGCAGAACTGGTCGGTGCAGCACTCGCGGCGTTCGCGACCGACCCGGAGCTGTTGGCGGCTGAGCGCGCGCGCATACGGCACCTCCTCGTCGACGACGCTCAGCATCTCGATCCGCAGGCCGCGCACCTCGTGCGGGTCATCGGCGCGGGTACGCGCACGAGCACGGTGGCGGGCGACCCCGATCAGAGCGTGTTCACCTTCCGCGGAGCCGATCCCGAGTTCCTCACCGGGCTGGCCTCGCACGACCCGCAGCGACGCGTCATCCTCGGAACCGACTTCCGCGCGGCAGCGGAGATCGTCTCCGTCACCGGCGCGATCGCCGGACGACTTCCCGGACTGCCTCCCCACCGCGGTGCTGCGGTTCCCGAGTCTCCGGTCTCCGAGGACGCGGCTGCCGTGTCCACCGTCCCGGACGAGACCGGACACGTGCGCGTGGCGGTCATGTCGTCGCAGGCGAAGGAAGCCGCCGTCGTCGCAGATACCCTGCGCCGCGCTCATCTGATCGACGAGGTGCCGTGGTCGAAGATGGCCGTGATCGTCCGATCCGTCCCGCGGGTGCTCGCGCCGCTTCGTCGGGCACTCCTCGCAGCCGGTGTGCCGATGACCACTGCCG
This sequence comes from Rhodococcus sp. NPDC060090, assembly GCF_042729855.1. Taxonomy (NCBI): domain Bacteria; kingdom Bacillati; phylum Actinomycetota; class Actinomycetes; order Mycobacteriales; family Nocardiaceae; genus Rhodococcus; species Rhodococcus sp. NPDC060090. The sequence continues at coordinate 232,244 of NZ_JBHWXB010000009.1, forward strand.
CGTCCGAGCTGCCCCTGGCACGGCAGCACAGCGTCGCCGGGATACTCCTGGTGCTGCGGGCGGTGTCCGAGCGCCGGTTCGGTCCCGAGGAAGCCCTCGCGTTGCTGTCGGGCCCGGTCGGTGGCGCCGAGCCGGTAGCGCTGCGCCGGCTGCGACGCGGTGTGCGCCGTGTGGAGCTGGCATCCGACGGCGACCGCGACTCGGCGGAAATCCTCCGGACGTTGCTCATCGAGGACTCGGCCGAGTCCGACCCGATGATGCGAGGCCTGACCGACGTGGAGGCGGCGCCGCTGAAACGGGCGTTGTCGGTGGTGGCCAAGGCACGATCGGCGTCGTTGCGCGGCGGCGGTCTCGAGGATGTGCTGTGGGCGGCGTGGCAGGCGACCGGCCTCGAACGTCGCTGGGTGGCGGCCTCCGCTCGCGGTGGCCCGGTCGGTGCGCAGGCCGACCGCGATCTCGACGCAGTGGTCGCGCTGTTCGACGCGGCGGCCGACTACGTCGATCGGCTGCCACGCGCCCAGATCGCCGGATTCGTCGACTATCTCACCGAACAGGAGATCCCCGGCACGGTGCGTAGCCGCGCCGCCGCCGAATCCGAGGCCGTGACGGTCCTCAGCGCCCACTCGGCGGCGGGTCGGGAGTGGGATGTGGTCGTGGTTGCCGGCGTGCAAGAAGGGCTGTGGCCGAGCTTGCGGGCGCGTGGCACCCTGCTCGGTATCGAAGCGCTCATCGACGCAGTGTCCGGAGCCGACGGAGGCGACGACACCACGACGCGGCTCTCGCGGACGGCACCGCTCCTCGCCGACGAGCGACGGCTGTTCCTCGTCGCCTGCAGTCGCGCCCGTACCCGCCTGCTCGTCACTGCGGTCGACTCGGTCGGTGGCGACACCGAACTCGTGCGGTCGCGGTTCGTCGACGAGCTCCTCGGATCCCATGGCGAGAACGATTCCGAGCAGCCGGCAGTGCCGGACGAGGTACGTACCCGCGTGCTCGCCTTGCCCGCGCTCGTCGCGGAATTGCGTTCCGTCGTGTGCGATCCGGTACTCGTCGAGCATGAGCCCGACCGGGTGCATCGAGCTGCCGTGCAACTCGCGAGGCTCGCCCGCGCAGGGGTGCAGGGCGCACACCCCGACAAGTGGTACGGCACAGCCGACCCGAGTACGGCGCTGCCGCTGTGGGAGCCCGACGACGATCTGGTCCGTCTGTCGCCGTCCACCGTCGAACAGCTCGTCACCTGCCCGCTGCGCTGGATGTTCGAGCGACACGGCGGATCCGACGGTGCGAACTCGCACGCGGTGACCGGCACCCTGGTACACACCCTCGTGCAGGCGCTCGCGGGGCGTATCCCCCCGGATCGAATCGATCAAGCGCTCGAGAATGCCTGGGGTTCAGTGGATCTCGGTTCCGAATGGTATGCGCGACGTGAGCTCGAACGGACGCGCAAAATGCTCGACACCTTCTCGACGTGGTTGCAGGGCACTCGCGGCGAACTCGAGGAAGTGGGCGTGGAGGTCACCGTCGACGGCACGATCGAACCCCGCGACGAGGGCGGCCCCAGGATACGGCTGCGCGGCCGCATCGACCGGCTCGAACGCGACTCGGTCGGGCGGCCCGTCGTGGTCGACGTCAAGACCGCGAAGAACCCTGTGTCGAAAGACGCCGCCCGCGACCATGCGCAGCTGGCCGCCTATCAGGTGGCGATCGCAGAGGGCGCCGTCGAGGGTGAACCCGCCGCGACCCCGGGCGGTGCGCGGTTGGTCTTCGTCGCCAAGCCGCACAACAAGGAAGGGGCCACCCAGCGGGTCCAGCCTCCCCTCGACGAGGAGGGACTCGAGCACTGGCGCGAGGTCATTCACGAAGCGGCGGCCGCGACCCGCGGCCCGCGGTTCCTGGCGCAGGTCAACGACGGATGCCGGCACTGCCCGGTCCGATCGAGTTGTCCCGCGCACGATGAAGGACGGCAGGTGACCGGATGAGCCGGGTGAGCGCGGAGCAACTCGCCGAGGCACTCGGCCAACCGCGCCCGACCACCGAACAGACCGCGGTCATCGAGGCGTCGATGGGGCCGGCCCTCGTCGTGGCAGGTGCAGGCGCGGGCAAGACCGAGACCATGGCCGCGCGGGTGGTGTGGCTCGTCGCGAACGGGTTCGTACAGCCGGAACAGGTGCTCGGCCTGACCTTCACGCGCAAGGCCGCACAGCAGTTGACCACCAGGATCCGTCGGCGACTCGCGAAGCTCGCGGGGTCGTCGCTGATCCGCGACCTCGACCCCACCGGTGGTCTCCGTACTCGGATCCTGGGCAGCGAACCCGAGGTCGGGACGTACCACGCGTACGCCGGGCGTCTGCTCGGCGAGCACGGGCTGCTGCTGCCGATCGAACCGTCCGCGGCATTGCTCTCCGAAACGGAACTGTGGCAGGTTGCGCATCGGGTGGTCAGCGCGTGGGACGGCGAACTCGACACCGACCGGAACCCCGCGTCGGTCACCGAGACGGTCCTCGCACTGTCCGGTCAGCTCGCCGAGCACCTCATCGACCCCGAACAACTGGTCGAAGCCCATACCGATCTCGACAAGCTGATTCACACGCTGCCGGGCGGACCGGGACAGCGCGGCGGGCCCTCGAAAACTCTCCTCGGCTACCTCGGGACGCAGGACGCCCGCGTGCAACTGCTCCCGCTGGTGCAACGACTCGCCGACACTCTGCGCCGTGAAGGCGCGCTCGACTTCGGTAGCCAGATGTCGCTGGCGGCGCGTGTTGCCCGAGATCACCCCGAAGTCGGGGCAGGCGAACGCGAGCGGTTCCGCGTGGTTCTGCTCGACGAGTACCAGGACACCGGGCACGCCCAGCGGATCTTGCTGTCCGCACTGTTCGGCGGCGGCCGGGACGGCGGCCTCGCGGTCACCGCCGTGGGAGATCCGATGCAGTCGATCTACGGGTGGCGCGGTGCCTCAGCAGCGAACCTTCCGCGCTTCGCCACCGACTTCAGGCTCCCCGACGGTGAACCCGCACCTACGCTGGAACTCCTGACCAGCTGGCGTAACCCTCCCGAAGCCCTCGAACTCGCCAACGTGTCGTCCGAGCCACTGCGCGAACGGGGTGTCGCCGTGAGCAGGCTGCGGCCGCGCCCCGATGCGGTTCCCGGCGACGTACGGATCGCACTGCACAACGACGTCGACGCCGAGCGCGGCTGGGTGGCCGACCGGATCGCCGCCGAGTACGCGGCCGCGCGCGCCGAAGGCGTACCGCCGCCCACTGCCGCGGTCCTGGTGCGCCGCAACGCCGATGCAGCCCCGATCGCAGAGGCACTACGCGCCCGCGGGTTGCCCGTCGAGGTGGTCGGCCTCGGTGGTCTCCTGCACACTCCCGAGGTCGCGGACGTGCTTGCGATGCTGCGTCTCGCCGCCGACCCGATGGCAGGTAGCGCCGCGGTGCGAGTTCTGACCGGCGCCAGATGGCAGCTCGGCGCGGCCGACCTGCGTGCGCTATGGCGGCGGGCGCAGGAATTGGCGATCACCGGCCGGCACGGTGTCACCGGCGCCGTCACCGATCTCGATGCACTCGACGACGCCCTCGATTCGGCTCTGCCCGGCGAGTACGCCGATCAGGCCGGCCTCGCCGACGCGATCTCCGATCCTGGTAGACCAGAGCACTATTCGAAGTTCGGATTCGCACGGATCACGGCGCTCGCCCGCGAGCTCGCATCGTTGCGTGAGCGGCTGGGGCAGCCCTTGACCGAACTCGTGGCCGAGGTCGAACGCGTACTCGGCATCGGCATCGAGGCGCAGGCCCGGGTCGGCAGCCGCAGCGGGGTGGCCGGTCGCGAGCACCTCGACGCATTCGCCGACGTGGTCGCGTCCTACACCGGTCGTGGCCACGCGACACTGCCGGGTCTGCTCGCCTACCTGTCGGCGGCCGAGGAGATCGAGCAGGGACTCACACCGGGGGAGGTCGAGGTCGATCCTGAACGAGTACAGATCCTGACGGTGCACTCGGCGAAGGGCCTCGAATGGCAGGTCGTGGCCGTCCCGCATGTGAGCACAGGCGTCTTCCCGTCGACCACCGGAATCTCGACATGGCTCGGCGCGCTCGCCGAACTCCCGCCGCAACTCCGCGGCGATCGTGCGCAGCCGGGCGACGAACCGGGCGGGAGCACCGACGGTGTGCCCGTGCTCGAACTCGACGATCTGTTCGACCGCAAGGAACTCGAGAACGCGATCGGCGCACACAAGGACGCCCTCAAACGGCGCAAGCTCGATGAGGACAGGAGGCTGTTCTATGTTGCGCTGACCCGAACCGAGCGGGCCGCGTACGTCTCCGGACACCACTGGGCCGATACGGGATCGGAACCCAAGGGCCCTTCGGAGTTCCTCACGGAACTACACGCACTGCTGACAGCCCGCCCCGAACTCGGCGTGATCGAGCAGTGGGCACCCGCACCCGAGCCGGGCACCGCCAATCCGATGACCGAGACACCCCGCAGCGCCGCGTGGCCGCGCGACCCCCTCGGGTCGCGCCGCGCCGACGTCGAACGCGGTGCCGCACTCGTCCTCGACGCGGTTGCCGCCGGTGAACCCGCCCCACTCGATGATCCCGACGCCGACCCCGACGCCGACCCCGACGAATGGGCCGCCGACGTCGACGCCCTCCTGGCGGAACGCGACCAGCGCGCCGAGCTCGGCGCCGAAGTGGTGTTGCCCGCGCAGCTGTCGGTCAGCCAGCTCGTGGACCTCGCCGCCGATCCCGATGCCCTGGCCGCGCGTCTGCGCCGGCCCTTGCCGTTCCGGCCCAACCCGCTCGCGCGCCGCGGCACCGCGTTCCACGCGTGGCTCGAACGCCGCTTCGGAGCGACTCGGCTCCTCGACCTCGACGAACTGCCCGGCGCCGACGACGACGGCGGCGACGAATCCGACTTCGACAGGTTGCAGGAAGCGTTCCTGCGGTCGCCGTGGGCCACCCGGAATCCGGCCGAGGTGGAGGTGCCCTTCGAAACGTCCTTGGCGGGCACCGTGATCCGCGGCCGGATCGACGCGGTGTTCGAGGATCCGGATGGGGGCTGGACGGTGATCGACTGGAAGACCGGTGCCGAACCCGACGCAGACAAACTTGCATCGGTGGGTATGCAGCTCGCTGCCTACCGGTTGGCATGGGCGAGGTTGATGGCGGCGCGCACCGCGCGGATCACCGGGCGCACCGCCGAGCTTCCGCTCGACAAGGTCCGTGCGGCATTCCACTATGTGCGGACGGGCCGGACCGTCGCGCCCGACGACCTGCCGGGTGCCGAGTTCCTCGAACGGCTCGTGCGGTCGGCTGGTGCCGAGAACGGTCGAGAGTGATGTCGGCGGGCCATGGACAACCTCAACGCTGCGCTGTGCGCCCTCAACGCTGCGCTGTGCGCCGCACCTTCAACGCTTCGGTGACGAGCGGTATCTGCAGGGGAAGGCGGGCCGCGGCCACGGCCTTCGCCGCGGAGGAGACCTTGTCGCTACGAAGCCAGCTCACCGCCATCTGCACATTCGCAGGAAATACAGCGATGAACAACGCGGCAGCCAGCGTGCCGCCGAGTCGGCGGGTGCGGGGAAGTGCAAGTGTCGTTGCGACCGCCAGTTCGGCGACACCCGACGCATAGGTATAGGTACGCGCTTCGCCTGGCAACTGTTTCGGGACGATGCTGTCGAATGGTGCGGGCCGGACGAAGTGCATGGCGCCTGCGCCTGCGAGGAGTGCGGCGAGACGCAGCGCCGGGCCGCGGGAACGTTGTGTGGACATGGCGTCACACTAAAGGTTCTGCGCGTATGCTGCCGTTCTGGCCGGTGCGACATGCCGTCCGGCCGAATACTCCGCGACAGGCATTCGAGATTCAGCGATGGAGGCGCCGCGTGCGTAATCACACCGTCGTCATCGGCTACGGCACCAAGGGTCATACAGCCGTCGACGCGATGCTCGGCGACGGAGTTCCCCCGTCCGAGATCGTGGTGGTGGACACCGATCCTCACGTGCTCGAAGCCGCGGAGCGTCAAGGGCTCGTCACGGTGCAGGGCTCGGCCACCAAATCCGACGTGCTGCGGCTCGCGGGCGTCCAGCATGCTGCTGCGGTGATCGTCGCGGCGAACCGGGACGATACCGCCGTTCTGGTGACTCTCAGTGCACGCGAGATCGCACCGAAGGCGAAGATCGTTGCGGCGATCCGTGAATCGGAGAACACCAATCTGCTGCGGCAGTCGGGTGCCGACTCCGTGGTGATCTCGTCCGAGACAGCTGGCCGGCTCCTCGGCATCGCCACCACCACCCCGAACGTCGTCGAGATGATCGAAGATCTGCTGACGCCCGAGGCGGGCTTCTCGATCGCGGAACGCGACGTGGACGACAGCGAGGTCGGTGGTTCGCCCCGGCACCTCAAAGACATCGTTCTCGCGGTGGTGCGCGACGGCCGCATGTGGAGGATCGGTTCTCCGGAGATCGATGCGATCGAGCCCGGCGACAAGCTTTTGTACATCCGCCTGGTGTCCGGTTCGGCTTCCGGAGCGATGCGCGGTTAGTCTGCACGATGTGACGACCTTCGCATTGGGTGAGACACCGCTGTTGTCGCGCACCGTCGTCGAGCGTGCCGAAGAGCTGCGATCCGACGTCGACGCACTGCGTGCCGGATGGGTCACCGCGAAGCTTCTGCGGATCGATCGCCGAGGCCAGGCGCCTGTCGACGGATCGATTCTCGTCCTCGCCGATGCCACCGAATTGGGGCCCGAACCGGTATCCGGCGCGGTGTTCCTCGGGATTCGCGACGGTCGGCACCTGTGGGCGGTCCGCGTGCTCGCACAGACCGGAACGGTCGCCGACCTTCGCCGTGTCGGCGAAGATCTCGGTGATGCCGACGCCGATCTGATGGTCAGTGCGGTGGCGCTGCTCAATTGGCACGACCAGGCCGCGTTCAGCGCCGTCGACGGTTCACCCACCGAACCCACCGTCGCGGGATGGTCGCGGATCAGCACCGTGAGCGGCCACGAGGAATTCCCCCGAACCGATCCGGCCATCATCTGTTTGGTGCACGACGGTGGCGACCGCGTTCTGCTTGCCCGCCAACCGTCGTGGCCCGAACGCCGCTTCTCCGTGCTGGCAGGATTCGTCGAGGCCGGGGAGTCGCTCGAGGCCTGTGTGGTGCGCGAGATCCGCGAAGAGGTCGGTGTCGACGTCCGCGACGTGCAGTACCTCGGGAGTCAGCCGTGGCCGTTTCCTCGTTCGCTGATGCTCGGTTTTTCCGCTGTGGCGGATCCCGAACAGAATGTGGAGTTCCTGGACGGCGAGATCTCGGAGGCGCGATGGTTCACGCGCGACGACGTCCGTGCTGCACTCGAGGCGGGCGACTGGGCGTCCTCGGAGGAGGCGCCGCTGTTGCTGCCCGGTTCGATCTCGATCGCGCGCGGCCTGATCACGGGTTGGGTGAACAGCTGATCACCGAATCGCCCCGGTCGGGAACAGTCATCGCCGAACGGGTCGCGGGCGCCGGTATCGACAGAGCGCCGGCTCCCAGAAAATGAGTTCCCATCGAGCGAGTCGGGCGGTGCCGGTCTGTGACCGGCAC